>NZ_LJSC01000048.1:0-58126 GCF_001303875.1 Gemmobacter sp. LW-1
GTTACTGCGCGGCTTTCTGTTGGGCCAGGGTGTCGTGGAGGTAGGCGGAGAATTCGTCGCGGAGGTCGTCGCGGGCCATGCCGAAGGCGACGGTGGCCTGCAGGAACCCGGCTTTCGAGCCGCAGTCGTAGCGCTGGCCCCGGAAGCGGTAGCCGTAGACGCCCGAGCCGCCCTCGCCAATCTCTTCGGCGATGGCATCGGTCAGCTGGATCTCGCCGCCCGCGCCCTGTTTCATCCGGTTCAGGTTGGTCAGCACCTTCGGCGACAGGATGTAGCGGCCGATGACCGCAAGGTTCGACGGCGCCTCTTCCGCCTTCGGCTTCTCCACCATGCCTTTGGCCCGGACGATGGTGCCCATGTCCTCGGCGATGTCGAGCACGCCATAGGCCGAGGCCTTGGGCGGCGGCACTTCCATCGCGGCGACCATGTTGCCGCCGGTCTGTTCGTAGGCCTCCACCATCTGCGCCAGGCAGGATTTCTCGGCCGCGATCACGTCATCGGGCAGCAGCACCGCGAAGGGCTCGTTGCCGATCAGGCGGCGGGCGCACCAGACGGCATGGCCCAGCCCCATCGGCCGGTTCTGCCGCACATAGGCGATGGCACCCGAATCCATGTTGGTGTCCTTCAGGACCTCCAGCAGGTCATCCTTGCCCTTCTTGCGCAGCGCGCTTTCCAGTTCCGGCGCGTGGTCGAAGTAATCCTCCAGCGCCGACTTGCCGCGCGAGGTCACGAAGATGAACTCCTTGATCCCCGCCGCCCGCGCCTCGTCGATCGCGTACTGGATCAGCGGACGGTCCACCAGCGTCATGATCTCTTTCGGGATCGACTTCGTCGCAGGCAGAAAACGGGTCCCGAGACCCGCAACCGGAAATACCGCCTTGGTCACCTTTCTGGGCTTCATGATCTGGCTCGATTCCTCTTGCATTTGCATGCTTTCAAACAAAGGCTGGCACGCCATTTCGGGCGATCATACCGCATTTCATCCTGCATAACCAAATAAAGTGACAAAAAGGTGCCATTTTGGAAGTCAGGTGTGGGATTACGGCAAACTCCTGTGACGCCTAACGCAGGCCATGCGCGCACTCAAGACACCCGCTCGGGGTCTGCCACACATGGGCGCACTTCCGCCCATCTGCGACATTCACGCAGCACCCTGTCATCGAAACGCATCAGGCGGAAAGGCGGTTCCTCGCGGCGGGCCGCGCCAAACAGACCTCCCCATTGCTGCCAGTAGCCATCGGGATGGAAATTCGCCCGATGGCGCAGCCCTGTCGGGCTGAAGCGCAGGACCGTGGTCACCGCCCCCGCCGCCACCGCCGCACGCGCCCGGCGGGCAAGCTGCGCGCGTTGCCACACCCTGCCCGCCACAACAGCGCCCGGACGCGGCCCGGTGCCAGGAAGCGGAAGGAAGGACCCGGAGGTGTCGGGCAAGGATGGGAGTACCGGCAACGGACGGGCAGCCCCGTCCGCTATACCTGCATATAACCCCCGCAGCAGAAGCTCGACCTCGCGTGGCTCGATCCGGCCGGTGACCATATGGCTGAGCAGCCGCCGCCGCTGGTCGGCATGCAGACGGTCCAGCGCGGGGGCCCATTCCCGCTCTGCGGCATGACGGCGCAGAAAAACCATGCTGGAGGCGCCGATCTCATGCAGATCCAGAGGCACGCGGTCGGCCCGGCGGCGGTTGCTGGCCTCGAAGCCGTGATGCACCTGCGCATCGGGCACAACGGCGGTCATACCAAGGGGGGCAAGACGCAGGGCAATATCGGCATCTTCAAGGTAGAACCGATAGGCCGGATCGAAACCACCCACGCCAAGCAGGGCCATGCGCCGAAAGGCGCAGTTCGTGCCCACGGGCTTCACCGCCCGTTGTGGCGTGCCGGAGTGCATGCTGATGCCAGACGGAAGGTGCAGCGCATGGTCCTGCCCCGTCGCATCGACCCCGGTCGCCGTCCACTGAAAGGAAATCCCGTTGCGACCACGCGTGAACCCGGTTGCCGCGACCACGCCGGGAGTCTGGAAGGCCGCGGCAAGGCGGCTCGCCCAGGTCGGCTCGGCCACCGCATCGTCGTCGATGAAGGCTACAGCCTCACCCGCAGCCAGAGCGAGCCCCGTGTTCCGCGACAACGAGAGGTTGGGAAGTGCCGCCACCGCCAGTTTGCAGACCAGCCCCGCCGCCTGCATCGGCGCGACCACCGCCTCGCAGGCGGCACTGTCGGCCACGACGCAAAGCTCCAGCTGCGGATGATCCTGCTGCCGCAACCCGGTCAGGCAGCGCCGCAAGGCTTCCGGCCGCTGCCAGCTTGCCACGATCACACTGATCGTGGGCAGATCGGTCACGCGCCGGCCATCTCGGCCATCATGGCCTCGATCCGGGGCACATCCTCGGGGTTGTTCAGCTCCCAGAACTGACGCCCCTTGGCATCGACCTCGACGCAGAGCACGTTGCGGCCCTGTTCGAGGAAACGGAGCTGCTCCAGCCCCTCCAGCACCTCCAGCGGGCCAACCGGCCAGGATGGATAGGCGCGCAGCGCGCGCGGGCGATAGGCATAGACGCCAACATGGTGAAAGACCGGCGTCGCATCCTCGTCAGCAAAGGTCTTCCCGGTATAGGGGATCACCTCTTTCGAGAAATAGAGCGCCCGCCCCCCCACGCCGAACACGGCAGTGGTGCCGCCGACCCGACCCGCACGACGGTCGGCCAGAAAGCCGTTCAGCGCCCGGCCATCGCAGCACAGCACCGGCGTCGCAATATCGGCCTGCGGATCCGAGCGCAGACCGGCAATCAGATCCTCGACAAACCATGCGGGTGTCAGCGGGGCGTCGCCCTGCAGGTTCACCACCATCTCATAGCCCGGCAGCTTCGCCGCCACCTCGGCGCAGCGTTCGGTGCCGTTCTGGCAGGCGGAGGAGGTCATCACCACCTCGGCACCAAAGCTTTCGGCATGGGTTTTGATGCGGTCGTCATCGGTGGCGACCACCACGCGATCAACACCCTTCACCCCCTGCGCCGCCTCCCATGAGCGGCGGATCAGGGTCTTTTCCCCATCCGGTCCTTTCAACGAAACCAGAGGCTTGCCCGGATAGCGGGTCGAGGCATAGCGGGCGGGAATGGCCAGAAGGACGCTCACTTCTTCAGCTCCACACCCGGCGCATAGGCGATGAAGAACGGATTATCCCAGCCCGCCTTGCCATAGGCCAGCGGCGCGTGATCATCGAAGCGTACGACATGGCCGCCGGCACCGCGCAGCACGGCATCGCCGGCGGCGGTATCCCATTCCATCGTCCGGCCAAGGCGCGGATACAGGTCGGCCTCGCCTGTCGCCACCAGACAGAATTTCAGCGACGACCCGGCCGAGGTCATGTCTTTTACCCCGTATTTGCCGATGTAATCATCCGTCGCAGCATCGCGATGCGACTTGGAAGCAACGACCATCAGCGCATTATTGTCCGGCGTACTGACATGCAGCGGCGTGACCGGGCCACGCGCGGCCTTGTCGAAAGCGCCGGTTTCCTCGACCGCTGCGCCATCCTCCTGCGTGTAGAACAGCCGTCCCTTCGCCGGAGCATAGACCACCCCCCGCAGCGGCACCCCGTTTTCGACATAGGCAATGTTGACGGTAAAATCGCCACGGCGCTGCACGAACTCCTTGGTGCCATCCAGCGGATCGACGATCAGGAATGTCGACGCGCTGAGGCCATGGCTCGCCGCCTGCTCTTCGGTGATCAGCACCACATCCGGAAATGCCGCGCGCAGACCAGCCGCGATGATCGCATCCGCTGCCTCGTCCGCCTCGGTCACCGGGCTGGAATCACTTTTGGATTTCACCTCGAACTCGGGCGAGTTGTAGATCTCCATGATCCGGTCACCCGCTTCCAGAGCGAGACGTCGAATGGCGGGAACGAGGGTCGAGTGATCCATGTGCAGGCTCCGCGCGGCCCTTGGGGCCTTAATGTTGCTTCATTTTTCTGATCCCCTTATCATCCGTCGCTAAGGGATCGGCAAGATTTCCCGCGCAAGATGGGAACCAGGTCCGTAAGAGGTGCGGCAGAATGTTCGAGGCAGAACGCGCAAGGTCGTCGGCACAATCGGCCTTCGCCACGCTGGAACTGATTTTTCACGCCAGCGTACGGCATGTGCGTCAGGGGCATGGCAATGCTGTGCTGGGTCTGCTGCTGAACATGGTGCAGACCGTCGTGCTGGTGCTGGTGTTCTACACGATGATGACACTGATGGGATCGAACCGGGCAGCAGCCGTGCGCGGGAATTTCGTGCTGTACGTCATGTCCGGCGTCTTCATGTTCATGACTCATTCCAAGGCACTGGGTGCGGTGGCGGGTGCCGAAGGCCCGACCTCGGCCATGATGAAACACGCGCCGATGAACACCATCGTGTCCATCGCCTCATCGGCGCTGAGTTCACTTTACCTGCAAATTCTGTCTGCTTCCTGCGTGCTTTATGGCTACCACGCCGCCTTCACGCCAATCACCATTCACGATCCCGTCGGTGCGATGGGGATGATGCTGCTATCCTGGGCCTCGGGGGTGGCCATTGGCATGATCTTCCTCGCCGCAAAACCATGGGCACCGGATGTTTTTGGTGTTGTGACAATGGTTTACATGCGCGCAAACATGATCGCCAGCGGTAAGATGCTGATTGCCAACCAGGCCCCGCACAAGATCCGGCAATGGTTTGACTGGAACCCCCTGTTCCATACCATCGACCAGGGCCGGGGTTTCGTGTTCATGAATTACCATCCCCACTACACCAGCATCGGCTATGCCGTGAAGGTAACCTGCGTCTGTTTCGTCATCGGGATGATGGCGGAATTCTATACCCGTAAACATATCTCGGCCAGTTGGTTCTCTAAACGATGACTTCACGCTTTGCTGCCCTGATCACCTGCTCTTGCCTTACCACCCCCGCCCTCGCGCAGGACATGCCTGCCCTTTTCGACGTTCGGGATGTAGCGCCGGATGATGTGCTGAACATCCGCACGCTGCCCGAAGCAAACGCACCGCAGATCGGCAGCCTGCCGCACGATGCCCGCATGGTCGAGGTTGTCGCGCTGGCGCCCGGCGGCACCTGGGGCCGCGTCAACCTGGGCGAAGCGTCGGGGTGGGTCTCGATGCGCTATCTGGCGCCCGTGGCTGGGCCGGGCTGGCAAAGCCTTGACCGGCCAATGACCTGCTTTGGCACCGAACCCTTCTGGTCACTGGTCTACGACCCCACCCGGCGCAATATGGCGCTGTCACAGATGGGGGATCAGGACGGGGCGCTTGGGCTTTGGCTTGACTGGCACCTGTCCAGCACAAGCCGCGCAGGCCAGATCGGGTGGCAGATCGAGGGACCAGCGCGGAAGGGCTTTGCCACGCTGACCGCCGAATCCTGCAACGACGGAATGAGCGACCGGGATTACGGCCTGTCGATCAGCCTGTTCGTCAATCCCGATCAGGAAAGCGGTGCCGAACCCATCGCCCTTTCGGGTTGCTGTTCGCTGGCCCCCTGATCGGGCGGAACAACAGGGGGCTTTCCCCCTGCCGTTCTGGAAATTCATCCGATTGTCACGCTTGCAGGGGCTTTTCGCCCTGCCTATATACGCCGGGAAGCCGGTTGGGGCGGGCCGCCCCGCCGCTTGAAATGGGATCGGGGACGGAAGCCTTTTCAGGGTCCGCCTCCACAACATCGCCGAAAGAAGAGGTAGCATATCATGGCCAAAGTCATCGGGATCGACCTCGGGACCACGAACTCCTGCGTCGCCATCATGGACGGGTCGCAGCCGCGCGTCATCGAGAACTCCGAAGGGGCTCGCACCACGCCCTCGATCGTGGGCTTTACGGAAAATGAACGTCTGGTCGGACAGGCCGCCAAACGGCAGGCCGTCACCAACCCCACCAATACCGTTTTCGCAGTCAAGCGCCTGATCGGGCGCCGCGTGACCGATGCGGAAGTGGAAAAGGACAAGAAACTGGTGCCCTATTCCATCGTGAACGGTGGGAACGGCGACGCCTGGGTCGAAGTCCGCGGCGAGAAATTCTCGCCCGCGCAAGTCAGCGCGATGATCCTTCAGAAGATGAAGGAAACCGCCGAGGCCTATCTGGGTGAAACCGTTACTCAGGCCGTCATCACGGTTCCGGCCTATTTCAACGACGCACAGCGGCAAGCCACCAAGGACGCGGGCAAGATCGCGGGCCTTGAAGTGCTGCGCATCATCAACGAACCGACCGCCGCCGCACTGGCCTATGGTCTGGACAAGAAAGACACCAAGACCATCGCCGTCTATGACCTTGGCGGCGGCACCTTCGACATCACCATTCTGGAAATCGACGACGGCCTGTTCGAAGTGAAATCCACCAACGGGGATACGTTCCTCGGCGGCGAAGACTTTGACATGCGTATCGTCAATTACCTGGCCGAAGAGTTCAGGAAAGAACATGGCGTCGACCTGACCCAGGACAAGATGGCGCTTCAGCGCCTGAAGGAAGCGGCCGAAAAAGCGAAGATCGAGCTGTCGTCCTCCAGCCAGACCGAGATCAACCAGCCGTTCATCTCGATGGACCGCAACTCGGGCACGCCGCTGCACATGGTGATGAAGCTGACCCGCGCCAAGCTGGAAAGCCTTGTCGACGACCTGATCAAACGCTCGATGAAGCCCTGCCAGGCCGCGCTGAAGGATGCAGGCCTGTCGATCAGCGACATCGACGAAGTGGTTCTGGTCGGCGGGATGACCCGGATGCCGAAAGTCATCGAAGAGGTGACCAAGTTCTTCGGGAAAGAACCGCACAAGGGTGTGAACCCCGATGAGGTGGTGGCGCTGGGTGCGGCCATTCAGGCCGGCGTGCTGCAAGGCGACGTGAAGGACGTGGTTCTGCTGGACGTGACCCCGCTCTCGCTGGGCATCGAAACGCTGGGCGGCGTGTTCACCCGCCTGATCGACCGCAACACCACGATCCCGACCAAGAAGAGCCAGGTCTTCTCGACAGCCGAGGACAACCAGAACGCCGTGACGATCCGGGTGTTCCAAGGTGAGCGTGAAATGGCGGCCGACAACAAGCTTCTGGGCCAGTTCAATCTGGAAGACATCCCGCCCGCGCCGCGCGGCATGCCGCAGATCGAGGTGACCTTCGACATCGACGCCAACGGCATCGTTTCGGTTTCGGCCAAGGACAAAGGTACCGGCAAGTCTCAGAACATCACGATCCAGGCGTCCGGCGGTCTGTCCGACGACGAGATCGAAAAGATGGTGCGCGATGCCGAGGCCAATGCCGAGGCCGACAAGAAGCGCAAGGAACTGGTGGAAGCCCGCAACCAGGGCGAAGGCCTGCTGCACTCGACCAAGAAGTCCCTGGCCGAACACAGCGACAAGGTCGATCCCTCGACCGTGGAAGCTATCGAACTGGCCATGGGGGCGCTGGAAGAAACGCTCAAGTCTGACGACGCGGGCAAGATCCGCGGCGGCATCCAGAACCTGACCGAAGCCGCGATGAAACTGGGCGAAGCCATCTACAAGGCGCAGCAGGCCGATGGCGACGGCGGCGCGGATGAAGATGGCCCCCGTTCGGTCGATGACGACATTGTCGACGCCGATTTCGAGGATCTCGGCGAAGACAAGCGGAAGTAAGACCGCGGAAATCCGAAGGGGGCGGTCCGGCAACGGGCCGCCCCTCTCCGGTTCCGAAGGGGGATAAGCCATGGCAAAACGTGACTATTACGAGGTGCTCGGCGTCTCGCGCGGGGCATCTGCGGATGAACTGAAGAAAGCCTACCGGGCCAAGGCCAAAGAGCTTCACCCCGACCGTAACTCCGACAATCCCAATGCCGAAGCCGAGTTCAAGGAAGTGAACGAGGCTTACGACGTGCTGAAGGATGCCGACAAGAAGGCGGCCTATGACCGCTTCGGTCACGCGGCTTTTGAAGGCGGCATGGGCGGTGGCGGCGGCCCGCGTGGCGGCGGCTTCAGTGGCAACGGTGATTTCGCCAGCGCGTTTTCGGACGTGTTCGAAGACCTGTTCGGCGACTTCATGGGCGGCGGCGGTCGCGCCGGTGCACGCTCGCGTGCGCAACGCGGCTCGGACCTGCGCTATAACCTGCGCATCAATCTGGAGGAAGCCTACAAGGGCGTTCAGAAGACCATCAATGTCCCGGCCTCGGTTGCCTGCGACGCCTGTCATGGCACCGGAGCCGAGGGCGGCGCCGAGCCTGTGACCTGTCCGACCTGCTCGGGCATGGGCAAGGTGCGGGCGCAACAGGGCTTCTTCACCGTCGAACGCACCTGTCCGACCTGCAATGGCATGGGGCAGATGGTGAAAAATCCCTGCAAGGTCTGTCAGGGTGCCGGGCGGGTCGAGAAGGACCGTGCGCTGTCGGTCAACATCCCGGCCGGGGTGGAGACGGGCACACGTATCCGGTTGGCCGGTGAGGGCGAGGCAGGTCTGCGCGGCGGGCCGACGGGTGACCTTTACATCTTCATCGAGGTGAAGGAACACCCGATCTTCCAGCGTGACGGCGTGCATCTGTTCTTCCGCGTGCCGGTGCCGATGGCCACCGCTGCGCTGGGGGGCGAGGTCGAGGTGCCGACCATTGACGGCGGCCGCAGTCGTGTGAAGGTGCCTGCGGGTAGCCAGACCGGCAAGCAGATGCGGCTGCGCGGCAAGGGTATGCCTGCGCTGCGCGGGGGCGGCACCGGCGATCTGCTGATCGAACTGGTGGTGGAAACCCCGGTGAACCTGACCGCCCGCCAGCGCGAATTGCTGCGCGAGTTCGAGAAACTGTCGGAAGAAAACAACCCAGAAGCCAGCTCTTTCTTCAAGAAGGTGCGCAGCTTCTGGGACGGGATGAAGAACTGAGAACGACCGGGGCGCCCGTGTGGCGCCCCTTTCGTTTCAGGCGCGGCGGATTGGATCGGCCAGAAGGCGCAGCCCGTTCAGCACCACCAGCACCGTACCACCCTCGTGCCCCAGCACCGCCAGAGGCAACGGCAGATCGAAGAACAGCCCGCCGATCACCAGCACCAGCATGGCGCCCAGTGCGAAGATCAGGTTCTGCCGGATGATGCGCGCCGTGCGCCGCGCCAGATGGCGGGCGGCGGCAAGCTGCCCCATCTCGTTCGACATCAGCGCCACATCGGCGGCCTGCAAGGCGACCTCGCTGCCTGCCGCGCCCATGGCGATACCGACATCGGCGCGGGCGAGGGCAGCCGCATCGTTCACCCCGTCGCCAACAAAGGCCACGCGGCCCTGCGCCGCCAGATCCCCCACCAGCGCCACCTTATCGGCGGGCAAAAGATCGGCGTGGATTTCCGTTTCCTGAAAACCAAGATCCGCGCCGATACGCCGGGCCACGGCATGTCGGTCGCCAGTCATCAGTGCAAGGGTCAAACCTTCGGAACGCAGCCGGGTCACCGCCGCGCGCGAACTGTCGCGCGGCCGGTCCGCCACAGTCACCGCCCCCAGGATCTCGGCCTCGCGGCCCAGCCAGATCAGTGTTTCCGCCCCGTCGCTGACCCCATCCAGATGCGGCAGGTCAGCCCCCATGCGCGCCGCCATCCGCGCATTCCCGGCCCACAAGGGGCCATCGGGATGCTGCCCGGTCACGCCCTCGCTGGGATGGGCGCGGACCTCATGCACCCCCGCCGCATCAATACCGCGCTCGGCCGCCGCACGGCGGATCGCATCGGCGATGGGATGTTCCGATTGCGCCTCGATCCCTGCCATCAGTGCAAGAAAGCGTGATTCATCCGTCGTATGCAGGCCTGTCACCTCGGCCCGGCCGGTGGTCAGCGTGCCGGTCTTGTCGAAGGCGAAAGCGCGGACTTCGGCCAATGCCTCCAGCGCGCCGCCGCCTTTGAACAGAACGCCGCCCCGCGCGGCGGCTGACAGCGCCGACAGGATCGCGGCAGGAACCGAGATCACGACCGCACAGGGGCTGGCCGCCACCAGCAGCGTCGCCGCCCGGTAAAGCGCGGTATCCATATCTGTGCCAGTGGCCAGAAAGCCCAAAAACGCGGCGACGGCCCCAAGCAACACGGCAATCGTATAACGCTGGCCGAACCAGTCCGAAAATCGCTCGGACGGCGCCTTTTGCGATTGCGCTTCCGTCACCAGCGCGACCATCCGGGCTACGGTACTGTCAGCGGCGGCATGGCTGACCTCAACCTCCAGCACGCCATTCAGGTTCACCGTCGCCTCGAAAACCCGATCCCCCGGCCCCTTGTGTGCGGGCATCGATTCGCCCGTCACCGTCGACAAATCCATCGAGGCCTCGCCTTCGACGATCACCCCGTCCACCGGCACCCGCGCACCGGGGCGCACGACCACGATGTCGCCTGGCAGAAGCTCTGCCGAGGGCACCTCGACCACCGTTCCGCCCTGCCGCTTGAGCGCGGTATCGGGGCGCAGCGCCATCAACGCCTCGACCGCGCGCCGCGCCCGCCCCATCGCACGTGTTTCCAACGTTTCAGAGATGGCAAACAGGGTCAGCAGAACCGCCCCTTCGAGGGCAGAGCCGACAGCAGCCGCAGCAAGGGCTGCAAGCACCATCAGGAGGTCAATATCCAGCCGCCGTTCACGAAACAGTTCGGACAAGGCGGAAAGGGCGGTGGGAACGCCAGCGGCCAGATAAACCGCTATCAGGCCCGCCGGGCCCCACCAGCCAGGCAACAGAAAGGCGCTGAAGAGCGCGGCGCCCATCCCCAGAAGAACGACTGCAATCAGCAGGTTGTCATGGTTCCCGTGGCTGTGGGAATGGCTGTGTTCCGGCATGGCTGTCCCCTTTCGGGGTGAGCTTATGCGATGAGCTGTTGGCCCGCAAATCCGGTAATCCGCGCCGTGACGATCTGGCCCTCCGGTTGATCGCTCTCAAACCGGACCTCGGCGAAATGTTCCGTCCGGCCCATGCGCGGCGTCTCTGTCAGGATCTGGCGCGTCTGGCCGGTCTGGCTGGCAAGATACCGGGCCAGTGCCAACTCGCCTTCGGCCCGCAGCCGGGCAGCTCGCGCCTTTGCCACAGCCCCGTTGACTTGCGGCATGCGGGCTGCGGGTGTGCCTTTGCGCGGGCTGAACGGAAAGACATGCAGGAAGGTCAGCCCGCAGTCGCCTATCAGCTTCACCGAGTTTTCGAACATCTGTTCGGTTTCGGTCGGAAAGCCCGCGATGATATCCGCCCCAAAGACGATGTCTGGCCGCAGGCGCCGCGCCTCCTCGCAGAACCGGATGGCGTCATCGCGCAGATGGCGGCGCTTCATCCGTTTCAGGATCATGTCATCCCCGGCCTGAAGGCTCAGGTGCAGATGCGGCATCAGCCTCGGTTCGGTGGCAATAGCCTGCATGAGCATCTCATCCGCCTCGATCGAATCGATCGAACTGATGCGCAGGCGCGGCAGATCCGGCACCAGCCGCAGGATACGCATGACAAGATCGCCCAGCCGGGGGGTTGCGGGCAGATCCGCCCCCCAGCTTGTCAGATCGACGCCAGTCAGGACGATTTCGTGAAACCCCTTGTCTACCAGCCGCTTGATCTGTTCGACCACGACCCCCGCAGGCACCGAGCGTGAATTGCCTCGGCCATAGGGAATGATGCAAAAGGTGCAGCGATGGTCACAGCCGTTCTGCACCTGAACATAGGCGCGATGACGGCCAAACCCGTCGATCAGATGCCCGGCGGTTTCGCGCACAGACATGATGTCATCCACCTGCACCTTTTCGGTCAGGCCAATCAGATCGGGCGCGCGCAAGCCAGACCATGTTTCGGGCTGCATCTTTTCGGTATTGCCGATGACCTTGGTCACTTCCGGCATTGCCGCGAAGGTTTCGGGTTCGGTCTGCGCCGCGCAGCCCGTCACGATCACGGGCGCCCCCGGATTTTCGCGGGCCAGGCGGCGGATTTCCTGCTTGGCCTTGCGCACGGCCTCTGCCGTGACCGCGCAGGTGTTCACAATCACGGCGTTATCGACACCCGCCGCCGCGGCCAGTTCTTTCATGGCTTCGGTTTCATAGGCGTTCAGCCGGCAGCCGAGCGTCGAGAAAACCGGGGCTGTCATTCCAGACCTGCCAGAAAATCCGGGCGCAGCACACCGTCGAAGACTCGCGCAACCGGCCCGGACATCCAGACGCCATCCTCGCGCCAGTCGATTTGCAGCAAGCCGCCATCGACCACGACATCGACCTTCCGACCCGTCAGGCCGCGCTCCGCAGCCGCGACAGCAGTGGCACAGGCGCCCGAGCCGCAGGCCAGGGTGATACCCGCCCCCCGCTCCCACACCCGCATACGCAGCCGGTCCGGCGCCAGAACACTTGCGAATTCGACATTCGTCCGCTGCGGGAACAGGTTGTGACGCTCATAGATCGCGCCCTGGCCCGACACATCGACTGCCTCGGCATCATCAACAAAGAAGACGCAATGCGGATTACCCATCCCGACGGCAGCGGGGGCGCCCGGCAATGTCAGGCGCGTGGTATCCTGCGCTTCAGCCAGCGGAATATCGCGCCAGTCCCGTTGCGGATGCCCCATGTTGACGGCAACGCGGCCATCCGACAGGCGGCGTGCGGTGAGCCGACCGCGCTGGGTCATCAGTTCCACCGCACCCTGCGCCAGTTGCTGCATCATATAGGCGCTGACGCAGCGGGTGGCGTTACCACAGGCACCTGCGCGGCTGCCATCCGCATTCCAGAAATCGAGTGCGAAATCGGCATCTGCCGCATCGCGAATCTCGGCAAGCTGATCAAAGCCGACACCGCGATTACGGTCCCCTACCGCCTGCGCAAGCGCAGCCGTGACCACCGCCCCGCGCCCGCGCGAGTCGATCACCACAAAATCATTGCCTGCGCCATGCATCTTCATGAAGGGCAAGCCGTGGGGGAAAAGCTCTGTCATGCCAGCCTCCTACCCCAGCTTGAAGGATTCTGCCAGAGATGACGATTTTTAAGTGGATTGGCTCTTGACCGCCCCCCGCGAGTTCCGTAGTTAGCCGCTCACAGAAGGCGGGCCCGTAGCTCAGTTGGTAGAGCAACTGACTTTTAATCAGTGGGTCACAGGTTCGAATCCTGTCGGGCTCACCACTGTAATCCTGCGATAGGCGATTGTTATATATCGGACTTTGCAGTTGACGTATCCTTCATCAAACAGATCTCATCGCTCTCGTTTATGCGGGTTCTGACCATGGTTTGACGACTGGCCACGGCCTACAAAACAGGCTGCCCATAACCAACTTCCAAACACACCATGATCTTCGCAGTCGCTTTTGAACTGGCCGGCGAGGCCTGAGACACGCGATCAATAGGTGATGGTCACGATGATCGTGTCAGAATAGATTCCCGGCGGTGGAGTTGCCTGCGCGGGAACACGACCGTAGACGGTAAAGCTCTGCGCCGCACCGCTGCCAGTGCCGGGCTGAGCGGCGCCGTCGCCCAGTTCTCCCCAGGAAAGGCTGCGCGCCGCATCACGAAACAGGCCGTACCAGATCTGGTTTCCGCCTGTATCCTGCATTTTCCGGTCGCCCGGCCCGGTGCCGTAGAAGCCGTAACCCAAACCGATATCGAAAGCGGAATTGGCGGTGCAGGTCACGTCAATCTGGCTGGTCGCGTCGATGGCGCTGTTCAGCAATCCGGTTGTGCCGAAATCCAGATCCTCCGCTGTCACAAGACAGTCCGGCACCACATCTGCCAACACGGAAAAGGAAAAGCTCGCGGTGCGGTTGGTGCAAAACAGAAGCAGGTTGCAGGTCGTATAATCCACCCTCACATCAAGGGGATTGCGGTCGAAAACCGAACCATAGCTGCCCGGTATCACGCTGCCTTGACCTCCCGGTACACGGGCATAAACCGGCACATTCATCCCCGAGGTTGTCAGCAGGGTAAGCACAGAGGCGCCGGTCAGCCGGATCGGCTGTCCGCCATAGCTCCAGTAACTTCCGCCAAGCAGATCGCTGCGCGCCGCGTCATGATAAAGCTGGAAGTTCAGTGGCGTCGCCGTAGTGGTGCTGGTCATCCGCCGGGTCGCGCCATTCGCCCCGCCGCGCCCCTCCCCGACATGGATGCGAATGTCGATGGACGACAGCAAACCCAGAAACGCGCTGCAACTGACCGAGATCGTGCCAGTGGTATCGGTGGCGCCGGAGGAAAGTGTATCGACCTGGCCGAAAACGATGTCGCTCGCCGAAAAGCTGCAAGTCTGTGCCCGCGCCATGCCCGCAGTGGCGGTCAGGCAGAACAGGAACAGCAGCCAGATCAGCGCGGTTCGGATCATTGGCAAACTACCCCGGCGATTTCCGTAATCCTGCCGGGTTCATCGGCATAGGCAAAGCTGCCGCGACAGGGCGGTTTCCCCGGATAGGTCACGCTGACGGTGTTGTTTGCGTGCAGGCCAAGTGCATAGACCTGCCCGTCATAGCCCACCAGCAGACCATCGTCGCGGCCATTGATCTGTACGCCGCCGCCCACATCCAGCGGCAGCCCACCGGCATCGACCAGTACGATCATCGCGCCTGCCGGATTGGCCTCGACCCCAAAATCGACGCGGGCACCGCTGTGATAGGCCGGACGCACGGTCTGGCGGGTGCTGCCGATGGCTGCGTCAAGGGGCAGGGTCGAGGGGTCGATCGACAGGACATTCCGTTCGTATCCGCGCAGGTCGGGCACAAGCAGCCTGCCCGAGCGCCCGGTCCGGCCCACGAGGCGGTTTTCCGATTTGACCTCCACGCCCGCAGCACCTGCATCGACCACGGCAAAGGAATCCTGAATGCGACGGGTCAGAAAAACCCCGCCCCCTGCCACCGCAACAGATCCATCAAGCCTCAGGCCCAGACTGCGCGACCTGTCAGAAAATTGCGCGCCCAGCTCGGCCCGGCCATAGCGCCCATTCAGCCCGAGATTGGCGCGCAGGCTGGTCGCCTCCTCCCGGCTGGCCTGCACCCGCCAATCATAGCCGCGTTGCCGGTCGCGGTTGCCCCCCGAAGCCGTCGCCGCCAACCGGAAACCATCATTCCGCCGTTCAAGCGTGCTGCCCGCATAGCCACGTTTTCCCAATGGCACATGCAGGCCAAGGCCGAGCACCGTATCCGATGTTTGCCCGCGCACGGTCAACGCGCTGAGGCTCAGCGTGCCGCCGTCCAGCACAGGGCGGCTGTAGGCAAGGCCAAGGCTGGTGTCCGCACTGCCGTCGGCGCGCCGGGTATCGGCGGCGAACAGGCTCGCGGCGGCCCCGCCCGGCCCCGACAGTGGCATGGTCAGAGAAATCTGCCCCAGCCGGGTCAGCGGCGAGGCCGGATCACCCGCCAGGCCAGGTTCCGCCGTCACCGCGGCAATGTCCGAAAAATCGCCCCAGCTCCGCATCAGCCGACCGGAGGCCTGCAACCGGCCGAAACTCAGTTTGCCCGAAAGTTCGGCCAGTTGGCCGTCCCCCTGATCAGACCGGCTGCGTGCATAGCTGAAAGTCGATGTGCCCAGCGTGCCAAGCCGGAAGGTCGCGCCCAGCCCGCCCATCCGCAGATCCGGGCCTGCCTCGACATGGCCATGCAGTGTCAGCGCCTCGGACACGCCGATCCGGAAGGTCGCGGCGCCGAACAGATCGTCGGCGTAATGGTCATCATCCGTACCCATGCCCAGCCGGGGGGCGCCCAGCGCAAAAGCATAATCCGCCACCCCCGGCCGCAGCAGATCGGAGGAAACGAGGAAAGGCAGATCAACGCGCGTTTCCCGCCCGGTGATATCGCGTACGATCACCTGCGCCTCGCCCGAACCACTGGCAAGCGGCAGGTCGGTCAGCGTGAAAGGGCCAGCAGGAACCTCGGTCGCATAAGTGCGGATCGAGTTGGAATAGACCTCAACCGCCGAAGGCACCGCCGCACTGCCCGCAAAACTGGGCAGGGGGATCGTCACCAGATCGGGACGCAGACTGAAATTGCGCTCCACCAGCAGGCCGCCAAGCCGCACCGGGCGGGTCCAGGACGGCCCGCGCGTGGTGAAATCACCGATCTGCACCTGTACGGCCCCGCCGGGGAAGGCACTGCGCCAGTAGGTCTCCAGCCGGCGATGGCGCAGCCCTGCAACCTCGTCCTCGGTCAGGGCGAAACCATAGGTCAGTGCGCCCAGCGGCAGAAACAGCCGGGCCTCGAAGGCCCCCGCCGCAGTTGTATCTGTTGCTGACCCGTCAGCTGTCACCGCTTCGAAATCCAGCGCATAGTTCAGCACCAGCCCGAAGCCGCTATCAACCGCGCCCTCCTCCCCCTCATACGGTCTCGGAGCCGGGCGAGCACTGACCACATGCGGCGCCAGCGCTGTGTCGGTCGCCTCGAACGAGATCGTCTGCGCCGCCTCGTCCAGATCCCAGCGCAATCCGGGCAACTGATCCAGCCGCACCTCGCCGCGCCGCGCTGCTGTATCCGGCAGGATACCGCTGTTGCGCAACTCATCTGCATCAGCCACCAGCAGCCCGTTGCCGTGGTCGGTGAACCGGGTCACAAGGTTCATCGCCCGTCCGTTTACAAAAACCTCCAGATAGAGTTCACGCGGTGCCGGGCTGTCAGGCTGGCCTGCCCCTGCAATCGGAAAGGCCAGCAGGGCCACCGAACAGACAATACGGCGCAACACCCGCCGGACAGCTGAACGGCCATCACTGCCGCGCGACAACAGCATTGGAAGTGCCGGTATTGGTGGCCGCACTCAGCCGGTTGATGCCCCGCGCTGCGCCGCTGAGGTGCCATTGCATCACCGAATTGCCCAGCACATAGCCCAGCAGCCCGTTGCGACGCAGCACGACCCGACTGTCACGCCCAAGCCGCAGATCGGCAATGCGCAGCCGCCTGTCGCCTGTATTCTGCGCCTGAAGAACGATGCCCCCTGCGGTTTCGCGCAAAGACCAGCGGACAGATGGCGCTTTCGCACCGGAAGCGGTGAAAAACAGCGGAATGCGCAGTTCGGTGGCAAAGGCGACGGTGCCGTTGGGCGCATTGCGGTCAGGCACTTCGTCCACGATGATGCGGTAGGCTTCCTCGCCCTGCACCGGCGACTTGCCGGGACGCACCACACGGATGGTCTGCGCCGTGCCCGGAGCCAGCCGGGTCATGGGCGGGCTCACCACAACCTCCCGCGTGGGGATCAGGCTTTCCTGGCCATTGCGTTGCTGCCAGCGAAAGACACGGGTCTGCACGGTGATCGGCGCCCGCCCTTCGTTGCGCAGGGTCAGCACCGTCGCAGCCCCCGGCGCCGTCACGTCCAGCGTGACCGGCGAGACACGCAGACCCTCTGCCAGAACAAAACCGGGCGAAAGTAAAGCGATGCAGGCCGCCAGAAGGCTGCGGCGCAACAGGCCGGACAGGGCAGTCATGCTTGCTCTCCGGCTCAGTAGGTCACGGAAACGGTGATGGTATCGGTGTAAGTGCCGGTTGCGGGGGTGCTTTGCGGCGCTACCCGGCCATAGACGGTAAAGCTTTGCGCCGCACCCGTTCCGGTCGACGCCCGCGTATCCGTGCCGATCGCGTCGCCCCAGTTCGTGCTGTGCGAGGCATCCTGATATATCCCGTAGCCGACCGTCGCAGAAGCACCCGAAGTCATCAGCCGGGCGGCGGTGGTCGCGCCGGAACCAAGCCCTTCGTTGAGACCGATATCATAGGCCGTGCCGGGTGTGCAGGTCACCTGAAGGGTTGCCGTGGCATCGGTATTGGCCGTCAGCACGCCCACGCTGCCAAAATCGAGATCCTGGGTCGAGGTGATCTGGCATTCCTCTGCAATGGTGATTGTCACGTCGAAGCTGTCTGTGACCGTCTGGGCAGAGGAGGTGCCCGCCAGCAGGCCAGCGGCCAGGAATGCGGATATGCCGATCTTGATGCTGAACTTCATGTGAAACCTTTCTGCTCTGCCTGTGGGGGCCGGTTAGCCGGTTTGTTGAAATCGCAGGTATGACCTGAAAAACATTACAGGTTGTATTTACTGAATATAACTCTCTCTAAAATGCATGTTCCGCCAAGGAGGCGTTTGGGTCAAGAGCTTTCAAATTCCTGTCGGAACCGGCGGGCGCGAGGGATCAGGGTCAGACAGCGGACGCGCGCCTGTTGCCAGTCTTCCGGTCCGGGTGTGCCGATGATGGGCAAGCTGTTGTGCTGACAGATGTGCGGAGAGCGACAGAGCGATGGACCAGCACCTGTCTGCGGGCGCGCTCTGAACTCTGGCACCTGCTTTTCCCTTAATGGAAATCCCGGCTGGGAAACAATCTCTTGGCCTGTTCGCGCGGATGTCTGGCGCGCGGGGCGGGATGGGTGCGGGGCGCATTGTCTGTCTTGGGGGTGGTCTGCCCGACAGCATCTTCCATCGGGTGCCCCAAACCGGACAGATAATGAGAGACATCCTCGATCTGCTGCGCAATCACATGCACCACGATCCCTTCCCGTTGCAGCGGGCCGGTGACACGCAACAGGCGCCCCCCCATGACCGCGCGGCGATGGGCCTCAAAGACCTTGCGCCAGACCACGATATTGGAGACGCCTGTTTCATCCTCCAGCGTCAGGAAGATCACGCCCGAGGCAGTGCCTGGCCGCTGACGCGTGATGACCAGTCCGCAGACCGTGGTACGCTGCAACGGCGCAGCAAGAAGCGCATCGTGACGCAGCAGGCCGGGCATCACCGGGCGCAGCAATTCCATCGGATGCGCGCGCAACGTCAGCCGTGTTGAGACATAATCCTCGACCACTTCCTCGCCCAGATGCATCTGCGGCAGCATCACAGAGGGTTCGCGGATCGCCTCGCCGTCAAGCGGATCGTTGAACAGCGGCAGTTGTGAGGGTGCCCGGATCGCGCGGACCTGCCAAAGCGCGGCGCGTCGGGTCAGCCCCATGCCGGAAAAGGCATCTGCCTCTGCCAGCCTCTCAAGTGCTGCGGGCGCGACACCGGCGCGCAGCCAGACGCTTTCGGGATCGCGATACCCATTCTTGCGCGCCGTTGTGATCCAGAGTGCATCCTCCTGACGAAACCCCTTGATCTGACGAAACCCGAGCCGCAACGCCAGCGCCCCGTCCGCACGGCGCTCCAGTGTATTGTCCCAGTCACTGTGGTTGATGCAGATGGGGCGGATCTCGACCTGATGTTCGCGCGCGTCACGCACGATCTGGGCCGGAGCGTAAAACCCCATGGGCTGAGAGTTCAGCAAGGCACAGGCAAAGATCGCCGGATGGTGCCGTTTCAGCCAGGCAGAGACATAAACCAACAGCGCAAAGGCCGCAGCGTGGCTTTCGGGAAAGCCGTAATCGGCGAAGCCCTCAATCTGACCAAAGCAGCGGGAGGCGACCTCGGCATCGTACCCATTGGCCAGCATGCCGGCGATGAACTTGTCGCGGTGTTCGCAAATGGTGCCCATGCGGCGAAAGCTGGCCAGTGAACGACGCAAATGATCTGCCTCTTCGGCACTGTAGCCTGCACCGACCACGGCAATCTGCAAGGCCTGTTCCTGAAACAGGGGCACGCCCAGAGTGCGGTGCGTGACCTCCTCCAGTGCGGGGCCGAAAGGTTCGGGCGCTTCCAGCCCCTGACGGCGGCGGATATAGGGCTGCACCATACCCCCCTGGATGGGACCCGGACGCACGATGGCGACCTCGATCACCAGATCATAGAATTCCTTCGGCCTCATCCGGGGCAGGAAATTCATCTGTGCCCGGCTTTCCACCTGAAACACACCCACGGCATCGGCGACCTGCAACATCCTGTAGGTTGCCGCATCCTCGGGCGGCACGCTGTCCAGTGTCAGGGTCCGTTTTTCGTGACGTTTCAGCAGGTCAAAGGCCTTGCGGATGCAGGTCAGCATCCCCAGACCCAGCACATCGACCTTGAGGATGCCCAGCGTGTCGATATCATCCTTGTCCCACTCGATCAGCGTGCGATCCTCCATCGCGGCATTCTCGATCGGGACCAGTTCGTCCAGCCTGCCCCGCGTGATCACGAAACCGCCGACATGCTGGGACAGATGCCGCGGAAAGCCGATGATCTCGCCGATCAGGCGCAGCGTCTGCGACAGCCGGAGGTCACGCGGGTCAAGCCCCAGTTCACGGATACGTTCGGGCTTGGGGCCTTCGTTGGACGATCCCCAGATCTGGCCCGAGAGGCTGGCCGTCACATCCTGACTGAGGCCCATCACCTTGCCCACCTCGCGGATTGCCGCGCGCGAGCGGAAATGGATCACCGTCGCACAAAGCCCGGCGCGGTGACGGCCATATTTAGCATAAATCCACTGGATGACCTCCTCACGACGCTCATGCTCGAAATCGACGTCGATATCCGGTGGCTCGCCCCGGTGACGAGAAATGAAGCGTTCAAACACCATGCCGATCATATCCGGCGAAACATCGGTGATGCCCAACAGATAGCACAGGATCGAATTGGCCGCCGACCCGCGCCCCTGACACAGGATGCCTTGCGAGCGGGCGTATTGCACGATGTCATGCACGGTCAGGAAATAGGCCGGATAGTTCAGCTCTGCCACCACGGCCAGTTCCTTGGCCAGCAAGGCTCCGGCCTTCGCGGTTGCACCAGCGGGGTAACGGCGGTTCAGTCCTTCTTGGGCCAGCCGGGTCAGGCGCGCCATCGGGGTTTCGCCGCTCTCCGCAATTTCATCCGGATACTGATAGCTGAGTTCCGACAGATCGAAGCTGCAACGCGTTGCAATTTCCAGCGTTCGACGTAAGGCGGCGGGGTGATCGCGAAACAGCCGCTGCATGTCCTGCGCCCCTTTCAGGCGCCGCTCGGCATTGGCAAGCGCGCGGGTACCGATTGTGTCAATCGTGCAGCCTTCGCGCATGCAGGTCAGCACGTCGGCCAGTTGCCGCCGCGCGGCGCGATGCATCAGCACATCTCCAACCGCCACCATGGGCGTGGCGCAACCCTGTGCAAGCCGCGCGCAGGCGGCAAGCCAGGCCTGATCCGATCCATCGTAGCGCGGCGCGGCTCCCAGATAGACATGACCGGGAAAGCGGTTGCGAACCTTCTGGATATATGAGGCCGCCGCCCCGAGATCGCCCGGCAGGGCAACCAGGATCATGCCTTTGCAGCCTTCCAGCAGATCTGCACAGTCCAGATGACATTCGCCCTTTTCCGCCCGTCGCTTGCCCAGCGTCAGCAGCCGCGTCAACCGCTGGTAAGCGGCAAGATCGACGGGAAGGGCAATCCATTCAACAGGGCTGTCACGCAACACCAACCGCGCTCCGACAATGAGCCTTGGCAGGCGTGGCACCTCCGGACAGGGAATATCCTCCGGGGTGCCAATTTCCTGGCGTGAGCAACTGTCGACGCGATGCTGTGACCGGATCTGCACAGATTCGCCTGTTCCCTTCCCGAGGATCTGCAACGCGCGATAGGCCCGCACCACCCCGGCCAGGGAATTGCGGTCCGTGATGGCAATGGCCTCAAGGCCCAGTTCGGCAGCCCGGGTCACAAGTTCCTCGGGATGGGACGCACCCCGCAGAAAGGTGAAATTCGAGGTGACGCACAGCTCGGCATAGTTCATGCAAATTCCCCCTGCACGAACCAGCCCGGATTTTGCGGGGTGTGAAACATCCACAGCCGCCGCCCCTGATGCGTTTCGACCCGCCAGTAATCGCGCAGGCCCCGGCGCCAGTTATCATCCTGAAGCCACCATTCCGGGGCAATCCGTTCCGGCCCCGTCGCGCGGCCAACTGTCAGGGACATACCCCGCCAGCGGAAGCGAGCCGGCGGTTCGTGGCCGGTCGCCACGACTGGTTCGGGCGGAAACAGGATCAGCGGACGCGGACGCGGCGCAACCCAGCCCCGTTCCGGCCGGGAATAGGCGGCAGGGACAAGGATGAAACTGCGTTCAGGAATGTGACTGTCGGCGGGCAGGAAGCGCTGCACATTCTCCAGCCCGATCCGGGTGCCGATCCGGGTGATCAGATCGTCAAGCCGCCCGGGATCGCGCGGACCGATATGTGTCACCTGCTCAGGTGGCAGAGGTTCGACCTGCACAGCCTCCAGCCGCATCTGGTCGATTCCAAACCCCGCATCCACCTCGGCGACGCCCCGTTCGAACAACGGCAGTATCCGTGCCGGATCGCGCATGGGACGTGCCAGCCGCAGCTCGACATCGCTTGCGGCGCGATCTACGCGACGCAGGGACAGACACAGAATCCTTGCCCCCGCCTGATGGTCTTTCAGCTTGGCGCACAAACGCTCCAGCAGACGCGCCGTCCCGGCCATGACATCGCTGACCAGCCCGATGGGTTCGGGCAAGGTCATGCGCACGGCGTAATGGGGCGGATCGACCTCTGGCCCGATCTGCTCCGCCTGCCGCCCAAGCGCCTGATCGAGCCGCAGCAACAGTTCCGCTCCGAAACGGCGGGCCAGAGGCGCGCGCGGGCTGTCGGCCAACTGACCGATGCTGCGCAGGCCCATTCGCTGCAAGCTGGTTACCGTTTCAGGATCAAGCCGCAGGGCCGCGACAGGCAAGTCCTCAAGCGCGGCATCCTCACCATGATGCGCCCGCGCCCAGGCCGCCCCGCGCGTATCGCCGGTGCCGATCTGCACCGATAAACCGGCACGGCAAAGCCGTGCGCGCAGCGCGGCAATCATCACCTCTTCACCGCCAAAGATATGCGACGATCCGGTGATATCCAGAACCAGCCCATCCGGCGTTTCGATCCCGACCCAAGGGCACCAGCGTGTCGCCCAACGGCGCAACAAGCCCAGAAAGCGCCGGTCCGCCTGCGGGTCTGCCTGCAGGCTGGACAGGTCCGGGCAATAAGCCCGCGCATCGGAAAACGGCATCCCGCGATAGAGCCCGCGGGCCTCGGCCGCCTCGTTCAGGCAATGGACCCGGTTGGCACTGCCCTGCCGCAGCGTCAGAACGAAGGGCCCATTCTGCGCATGCATGCGCAGAGCCCGGTCACTCGCGAGCCGGGGAAACCACAGTGACACGATGCGCCTTTGAGTCCCATCGAACATGCCAGGCCCCAATTGTTCCTGATTTGTTCTTAATAAGACTCCACTGCTGACGAGTCGAGTCCTGCGGATCGAACACCGGCCTGCAATGCCATCGCGTTTCCGCTGCGTTCGACCCCATGCCCTCTGCGATCAGGCACAGCCCGGTCGTTCCTCCGGCCCTGGCCGCCAGTTGCAACCGCCGCCCGGCAGTCAGGTCAATTCCGGCGGTAAGTTCCAGAACAACCAGAGGCACCGCACCATCGCGCAATGCCTCTTCCGCCACGGCGAGTGTATCGGTCTGGTCCTTCGTCTGTATCAGGATAAGCCGTGAGGGATCGAACCCTTCGAACCCCAACGGATTAAGCTGTTCAGACCGCCAGCCTTCCCGAATCCAGAGCAGGTCCGCGCCGACCTGAGCAGCTGTCCAGAGCGCAAAACTCGCGGCAAGCGGCCCGCTGGCCTCGTGCACACGCGAGCGTCTGGGGGGATAGGCGGTCAGTTCGGGCAATTGCGTGGATGCTCCGGCAAGATTGACTACACCCAGCATACTACATCCTGAACCGCAAGGTTGATGGCAGAATGTTGAAAGGGCGCGGCTACACGGGGTAGCCGGGCCGGAAGGCCGGATTACCAGCTTGAACGCAACCCTGCCGGATCAAGAGGATTCCCGCTGTCGCGGCGGGCGCTCTGACCTGCATGATTGCCTAGAACCTGGTGATGACCGTCGTGCCGGTGCCCTGAAACCTGTCCATCGAGATCAGGGCATCAATCGATTCCTCCAGACTGATCGTCTTGCCGACCAGCAGTTCAGGTTTCAGCTTGCCGGACAGGATCATCGGCATCATCACGTCATAGCGATGCGCCTGCATTCCGTGGCTGCCAAGGATTTCAAGCTCATGTGCCACGATCCGGCTCATCGGCACGACGGGCGTGCTGTGGTCACCCAGCATGAGCCCGACCTGCACATGCTTGCCACGGCGGCGCAGGTTCAGGATCGAATTGAAGCAGGTCTGCGGATTTCCAAGCGCATCCAGCGAGACATGTGCGCCGCCGCCGGTGATCTCCATCACAGCTTCAACCACATTGGCCGTTGACCTGGCGTTGACCGTGGCGGCCGCACCCAGGGCACGGGCCAGTTCCAGCTTGTCTTCCGCAATGTCGATCGCGACGACATTGGCACCAAGCGCGCTGGCGATCATGATGGCAGAAAGGCCGACACCGCCGCAGCCATGCACGGCAACCCATTGGCCCGCCGCGACCTTGCCCTGATCGACAACCGCGCGGAACGACGTCACGAAACGGCATCCGAGGCTGGCCGCCGTGGCGAATTCAACGGCGTCAGGCAGGGCCACCAGATTCAAGTCGGCATTATGGATCGAGACGAACTCGGCGAACGATCCCCAATGGGTAAAGCCCGGCTGAAACTGGTTGTGACAGACCTGCTGGTGTCCGGCATGGCATTCGGGGCAATGGCCACAGCCCCCGACGAAGGGGACGGTGACGCGGTCCCCAGCTTTCCATCTGGTCACATCCTTGCCCGTTGCGACGATGACCCCCGCCAGTTCGTGCCCCGGTACATGCGGCAACACGATATCGGCATCATGCCCCACCCAGCCATGCCAGTCGCTGCGGCAGACCCCGGTCGCTTCGACCTTCAGCACTACCCCGTGCCGCTCCGGCGCAGGCTCGGGCAGGCTAACCAGCTTCGGCCGCTGGTTGAAGGCTTCGTATATCACGGCTTTCATCAGGATTCCTCGCTCAGACGGATTTGGCATGACCGCCTCCGGACACTACACCCTGATCCGGGAAAGGCTTTTGCCAAAATCCCTATATATGCGTCACTTTCAGACGTATTCTGCCTCGACAGGCGTCACATGAGGAGGAGTCTTCCAGAATGCATCAGATTGACAGGATAGATGCCGAAATCCTCAACCGGCTCCAGCGGGACGGGCGTCTTTCCAACACCCGGCTGGCAGCGCAGCTTTCCCTGAGCGAGACGCCCTGCTGGCGCCGTCTGAAACGGCTGGAAGACAGCGGTATCATTGAAGGGTATCAGGCGGTCCTCAATCGCCGTGCGCTCGGGCTCGGCGTCATGGCCTTCGTCCAGCTTGGCTGCGCGCAGCACGACGAGAAGGTGACCCGAGAGTTCAATCTTGCTGTTCAGAACAGCCCGAATGTCCTGTCCTGCCACAACACGACCGGCGAGTCCGACTATCTGCTGGTCGTCGTGGCCAGAGACCTTGATGATTACAGCCGCTTCGTCGAAACGGTCCTGAGGCGCCTGCCCGGCGTCACGAGCATTCGTTCAAACCTGTCCTTGCGAGAGTTGAAGTCGTCGAACCAGTTACCCGTCCTCAATCTTCCCCTCCGCACGGGCGCTGGCGACTGACAGAGGTATCCGAAGGCAATCACTCGGGTAAGCTGCGGGAGCGCAGTTCAGGTCAGCCCTGGGGGCGAGTTCTGCGGGCAGATCGCCCGATCAATTATACCTGTGTGATGTAACTTTTTGAACAGACATAAGGCCGATCACAAGCCACCCCATGCCAGATTGCCTCCCGCAAGGTTCGGCAACCCGCTTCAATAGCGGGTCGTCATCCGATGGTCGCGGCGATAGATCAGGCTGACATAAGTGACCACTTGGTCCTGCCATGTGGTCTGCCGCTCCACCCGGAACAGGGCATCGCCCGCGCGGCAGTTGAGCAGCATGGCCTGCTCGGGATCGGCAGTCGTCGCAGAAAAGCTGATCTCCACATCTGAGAACGGCACCTGCTGCACCAGCCATTCATTGGGGCCGACCGTCGAGAAGTCGAAATCGCGGCCCTGCGGGGTGGCGGCAAGGTTGATCCAGCGGTCCTCCAGCTGAAAGGGCCTGCCATCCGCGAAATGCATGCAAACCAGATGCAGCACCTCGGTCCCCTGTTTCAGGTTCAGCCTCGCACGCAGCCAGTCGGGCGCCAGCATCACCTCGGACCGGATCAGCGCATAGCGATAGGTCGCCCCCTGCTCCTCGATCTCCTTGCGGATCATCGGGATCTCGAAGCGCACCTGACGCACCGGGCTCAGACGGACGCGGGTGCCTGCCTTGCGCTTCCTTTCAACGAAACCCTCATCGACCAACTCGCGCATGGCGCGGTTCACGGTCGCACGGGCGGCGCCATATTCCACCGCCAGCTCCTGCTCGTTTGGCACGGCACTGCCCGGCGGCCATGTCCCGTTCAGGATCCGCTCCAGAATATCCGCCTTGATGTCTCGATACGTCATTTCACCACTTCATCCGCTGACGGCACGCACAGTCTGCCCGGTTGGCAGGCAGAAGCCGAAGCATTTCAACCTCTATCTCGCAAATCCTGCCGATTTTTCTGGACTGGAGTATATTCTTCGTCATTATGAATATCCATAACAGGGTCAAAGTCTATACAAATGGCATCCAAGCTATCACCGATCCCGAAACTTGTCCTCAGAAGACTTGCCATCGGGGCGCTCACGCTCATCGTGGTTTCGGCCGTCATCTTCTGGGCGGTCGAACTGCTGCCCGGCAGCATCGCGACCGAAATTCTGGGCCAGTCGGCCACGCCGGAAACCATCGCCGCCTTCAACGCGCAATTCGGGCTGAACGATCCGCCGCTCTGGCGTTATGTCGCCTGGCTGGGCAACGCAGTGCAAGGCGATTTCGGCCAGTCACTCGCCACGAGGCGCCCGATCACCGACCTGATCGGCGACCGCGCTTTCAACACCTTCTTCCTGGCCGCCTATGCAGCCGTGATCGCGGTGCCCGTGTCGATCCTGCTCGGGCTGATCGCCGCGCTTTATCGCGGATCGCTGCTGGACCGCTGGATCTCCAGTTCCACCCTGGCGGTGATTTCCTTCCCAGAATTCTTTGTCGCCTATATCCTGATCCTGATCTTCGCGGTGCAACTGGGCTGGTTCCCCAGCCTCGCCGGGGTCACCCCCACAATGGGGCTGGCCGAACGGCTTACCGTCAGCTTCCTGCCCGCGCTGACCATGGTGCTGATCGTGACCGCGCACATGATGCGGATGACACGGGCGGCAATCGTGAACCTGCTGGCCCTGCCCTATATCGAGATGGCCGAACTGAAGGGGATGAAGCGCTGGCGCATCATCGCCATTCATGCGCTGCCCAATGCGGTGGCCCCCATCGTGACTGTTGTGGCACTGAACCTCGCCTATCTGATCGTCGGCGTGGTGCTGGTCGAAGTGGTTTTTGTCTATCCGGGCCTCGGGCAATTGCTGGTCGACAGCGTAGCCAAACGCGACATGCCCGTGGTGCAGGCCGCCTGCCTGATCTTTGCCGCAACCTACATCCTGCTGAACCTTGTGGCGGATGTAATCGGCATCCTGTCGAATCCCCGCCTGCTGCACCCGAGGTGACGTTGTGACCCACTGGCTTTTCCACCTCCGCAGCGCACCTCTGTCGGCCCGGATCGGGCTGGCGCTGATCGGGATCTATGCCATCCTTGCGCTTTTTGCGCCGCTGATCGCCCCCTACGGCGAATCCGAAGTGGCCGGCGCCGCCTATCAGCCCTGGGTCGCCCCCTTCTATCTGGGAACGGACGCACTGGGCCGCGATGTGATGTCACGGTTGATCTATGGTGCGCGCAATACGGTGGGCATTGCACTGATCACCACCTGCCTTGCGTTTCTGATCGGGACGGCACTTGGCCTGCTGGCCGCGACGGTCGGCGGCTGGGTCGACACCGTGCTGTCCCGGCTGATCGACGTGCTGATGGCGATTCCATCACTGATCTTCGCGTTGCTGATCCTGACAATTACCGGCGCCTCGGCGACGGCACTGGTCCTTGTCATCGCGGTGCTGGACAGCACGCGGGTCTTCCGTCTGTCGCGTGCCGTGGCGCAGGGCATCCTGACCATGGATTACATCGAGGTTGCCCGGATGCGCGGTGAGGGGCTGGGCTGGATCATCCGCCGCGAGATCCTGCCCAATGCCTCGGCCCCGTTGATCGCCGAATTCGGGCTGCGGTTCTGCTTCGTCTTCCTGTTCATCTCAGCGCTCAGCTTTCTGGGGCTTGGCCTCCAGCCACCGACAGCGGACTGGGGTTCCATGGTGCGGGAAAGCGCGCGGCTGATTTCCTTTGCCAATTTCGCAACCTGGCAAACCGCCACCTTTGGTCTGGCCCCTCTGCTTCCGGCCACGGCAATCGCCATCCTGACCGTTGCGGTCAATCTGGTGGTGGACTGGGTGTTGCACCTGTCCAGCGGCTTGAAGGACTGAGCCATGACCAAACTTCTGGAAATTCGCGATCTGTGGATCGAAGGCCGTTCCGGGGACGACTGGCACAAGATCGTCAAGGGCGTCAGCCTGGATCTGGCGCAGGGCGAAGTCCTGGGCCTGATCGGTGAAAGCGGCGCGGGCAAATCGACCCTCGGCCTGACCGCCATGGGGCATGTCCGCCCCGGATGCCGGATCGCAGGTGGATCGATCCGCTTTGACGGGCAGGAACTGGTTGGGGCCAGCGCGCAAACGCTGCGCGACCTGCGCGGGCGGCGTATCGCCTATGTCGCCCAATCCTCTGCCGCAGCCTTCAACCCGGCCTGGCGTCTGATCCGGCAGCATTGCGAAGCGCCCGTGTGCCATGGCGTGATGCCCCGCGCGCAGGCCGAGGCCGAAGCCGTGCGGCTTTATGGCGAGATGCGGCTGCCGGACCCGGATCAGATCGGGTTCCGCTTTCCGCATCAGGTATCCGGCGGGCAGTTGCAACGCGCCATGACGGCGATGGCCATGGCCTGCAAGCCTGACCTCATCATCTTTGACGAACCCACGACCGCGCTGGATGTCACAACGCAGATCGAAGTCCTGGCCGCGATCCGCGATATCGTGCGCAACCACGGCGCCGCGGCGATCTATATCACGCATGATCTTGCCGTGGTCGCGCAGATGGCCGACCGGGTGAAAGTGCTGCTGAAGGGCGAAGAGGTCGAAGACGCCCCGGTGCGCGAGATGCTGGCCAACCCGCGCGAGGCTTATACCCGTTCCCTCTGGGCTGTGCGGGAGTTTCAGCCCGCACCGCGCGATCCGGCTCCTGCAAGCCCGCCGTTGCTGAAGATCGACGGGGTGGATGCCTCCTATGGCACGCATAAGGTGCTGGAAAACGTATCACTGACCGTGCCGCGCGGGCGAACCGTGGCTGTGGTGGGCGAAAGCGGCTCCGGCAAATCCACCACGGCGCGGGTGGTGATGGGGCTTCTGTCCCCAAGCGCGGGCAAGGTGACATTCGACGGCGCGGCCCTGCCCACGACCATCGGCGCCCGGTCACGCAGGCTTTTGCAGCGGATGCAGATGATTCACCAGATGGCCGATACCGCGCTGAATCCGCGCCACCGCATCCGCGAAGTGCTGGGCCGTCCGCTGGAGTTCTATCTTGGCCTGAAAGGGCGGGAAAAAGAGGCCCGCATCCGCGAGTTGCTGACCGAGATCGAGTTGCCCCCGGATCGTTTCATAGACCGGCTGCCGGGTGAGCTTTCAGGCGGTCAGAAACAGCGTGTCTGTATCGCCCGCGCTTTGGCCGCCGAGCCGGAGCTGATCATCTGCGATGAAGTGACCAGCGCGCTGGACCAACTGGTCGCCGAGGGTATCCTGCGCCTGCTGGACCGCATCCAGCGTGAGCGCGGCATAAGCTATCTGTTCATTACCCATGATCTCGCGACGGTGCGGGCGATCGCCGATCATGTCGTGGTGATGCAGCACGGCCGGGTGGTGGAACAGGGCGACAAGGACAGGATTTTTTCGCCGGAGCACGAACCCTATACTGATCTGTTGCTGTCATCGGTGCCCGAGATGGACCCGGACTGGCTGAGCAGGGTGCTGGATCAGCGGCGGGCTGCGGCAGGTTGATCATCTGCCCTGTCGACAGGAAAAAGGCGGCCCTTTGCGGGGCCGCCTTTTAATTTCCAGTCTGCCGGGAACTTACAGATCCAGCACCACACGCCCGTTGGGGCGGGTGCAGCAGATCAAAGCCTGACCGGGGCCCGGAGGGTCCAGCGGCTCGCTGAAATACTCCACCTGCCCGTCCTTCAACCCGCAGCGACAGGAATTGCAGATACCCGAGCGACAGACGAAGGCCGGGTCCAGCCCCGCACTTTCGGCAAGTTCCAGGATCGAGTTCACACCGCTGTTCCACGCGACGGTCACGCCCGACCGGGCAAAGACCACCTCGTTTCCGGTTTCTGCATCAGCCATCGTCAGGGCCGCAGGCAGCGCCTTTCTGGCAGCCGGTTCCGCGATCTTGCGCACATCCGGATCGGTCAGAAAATCCAGCTTACCCAGGGATTTCGGGGCATTCACCGGAATGCGTGGAATGGCAGGCGGGGCCGGTGCGACCTGATCGGCGGCCAGTTTGGGCAACGAGCCGCCGGGGCCGAAGAATTCATAGGCGATCCGCTCCGGGGCAATGCCGAGGCCGGTCAACAGCCGCCACATCGCCACCATGAAGGGCACCGGCCCGCAGAGATAGACCTGATAATCGTCCAGCGGCAGCAAGGATTGCAGCAGTGCCGCATCCACCACCCCGGTCGCATCCGCGTGATCCCCCGGCGCGGGATTTCGCAGCACATTGCAGACGGAGATCCGCCCGGCAGATGCAGCAGCCAGCGCTGCCACCTCGGCGCGCAGCGGCTGCACCCCGCCGTTTTCCACCGCATGTACCAGCCAGACCTTGCGGTTGCTTTGGGCCAGACGATGCAGCATCGACAGAAGCGGCGTCAGCCCGACCCCGCCCGCCAGCAACAGAACCGGGCGCGTGCTGTCTTCGTCCAGAAAGAAGGCGCCGCGCGGAGCCGCGACCTCGATCTCGGCGCCCTCAGCCAGATGATCATGCAGCCAGACCGACCCGATGCCGTCGGGCCTGCCGTTCAGCCCCGCCTCGCGCTTGACCGAAATCCGGTGGCAATCCGCAGCATCAACCGCATTCGACAGCGAATAGGTACGCAGCACCGGGCCTTCCGGGCCGGGAATGCGCAGGGTCAGATATTGCCCCGGCCGCGCGGACCAAAGCGCACCGCCGTCAGACGGCACCAGATGGAACGAGGTGATGACGCTGCTTTCCGGGTGCTTGCGCATCACCCGGAACCGCCGGAATGTCTCTGCCATGGTTCAGGCCTGCATCTTGGCGTCGACGGCCTGCTCTTCGGCAATCATCGCCTCAAGCTGGCGGCGGAAACGCAGCTGACCTGCATCAATTGACAGGTCGATATGCGGCGAAGTCTTTTCGCGCAGCCCGATCTGCACCGCGTTCAGCACCGCGCGATCCTCCTCAAAGGCGTGACGGACATCCTCGCTCATCATCGCCGACAGCTCGGCATCGTCAGGCCGGATATTCCGCAGCTGGAACCAGTAATAGCGGGTTTCCGTCTCGGTCGTCGGCGTCATGAAGTTATAGCTGTCCATGACAAAGGTCTTCTCGTGCAGCGTGCCTTCCGGTCCGCCGGTGCCCGCCGGTGTGAAGATCGCGCGGATCAGCGCGCTGCACGGATAGCGCACCTCGTAATGCTGCAAGCGGTCGCAGTTGCCTTCAAACTCCACAATCTTTGCATAGAACGGTGCCGGGGCCACATCCATCATCCAGCGGTGGACGATCACGCCATCATCGGTGCGCGTGACCTTCAGCGGCGTGTCCTTGGTAGCAGCCTGGGCAAAGCTGGTCTCGTGCACCCAGGCGACATGGGTCGGGTCCAGCAGATTGTCGGTCATCAGCAGATAGTTGCACTGCAACTCCATCGCCGCACCACGATTGATACCCCAGTCGGGGCTGTCGAAATTCGGGATGTCGATGATGTCATCGACATCGGCGATGGCGGCGTTGCCCATCCAGATCCAGACCAGGCCATATTTTTCATGTACCGGATAGGCGCGCACCTTGGCCGCCGAAGGAATACGGCCCCCGCCGGGCGCCCAGACGCATTGCCCTGCACAATCGAAAGTCAGGCCATGATAGCCACATTCGACGGTATCGCCCTTGATCCGGCCCTTGGACAGTGGCAGCTTGCGATGCGGGCAGGCATCTTCCAGCGCAATAACCTCGCCCTGCGCAGTACGGAAGACGCAGATCTTCTCCCCCAAGACCAGAATCTGCCGAAGGCTGTTTTCGATCTCGCTGCTCCAGGCGGCGACATACCAGGCATTTTTGAGAAACATGGCTACATCCCTATTTGGCGGTGTTTTCAGGGATTATGCGCAGACAAAAAATTGCTGGCCAGCCAAGAACGTCTGGTTGATTGTTTAGCTGTGCTTACTTCTCGCGTCGCGATTCACCTTGGTTTCCGACAGAACCCAGTTGAGAAAATCACGCGCAGGCTTGTGGGTCATGGTCGTCAGTCCCCAGCAGATGAAATAGGCTTCGGGCATCGGCAGAACCTCATCCGACAGCCGCACCAGCCGCCCGGAATCAAGGTCCGGTCCGGCAAAGGATGCCTGGGCCAGCACCACCCCCTGCCCGGCTGCCGCTGCCTCCAGCGCAAGGCTGGACAACGAATACACCGCGACCGTCCGCATCGGGCCCGCCACCGGAGTGTTTTGCGCGGCGAACCAGTTGGCCCAGTCCGGGGCCGCCGTTTCATCCATGCCCCAGTCAATCCCGATCAGCGGCAGGCGGGCCAGCCCCTCGTTGGTTCTCGCTTCGGGATGGCGGGCCAGAAACTCGGGCGAGCAGGCGGGAAAGCAGGTATCGGTGAACAGCGCCCGTGAATGCGGATAGCGCGAAGCGGCCATCCCATAGGTCAGGCGAAAGGTCAGATCCATCAACTGCGGTTCGGTCTCGCGATGCGTGGCAACGATTCGCAAGGTGGTGTCAGGCGCATTCGCCTGAAAACGATGGATCATCGGATTCAGCCACTTTTGCAGCAGCGTCGGCAGCCCGCTCACGGTCAGGTCTTCCGACACGCGCTGCGCCGAAATGAACTCCTGCGCGCGGGCCAGCCGGTCAAAACCCTGCGCAATCATCTCGTGATAGATATGCGCGGCCGGAGTCATCGTGATCCGCCGCCCTTCCCGCAACAGCAACGGCAGCCCTGCATGATCTTCAAGCAGCCGCAATTGCTGGCTGATTGCGCCGGGCGTGACGCCAAGGCTGCGGGCGGCTGCATGAACAGTGCCTGTCCGGCCATATGCATCGAACGCCTGCAGGGCGCGCAGCGGCGGAAGGCTTGTGCTCATTTTTAAGATCCATCCTGGATGACTGTTTAGGCAGGCTTAACAAGTATACAGCGGTAATGATTTGCGGGCCAGCGATACAGGTCTTAGGCTATTAAGATCATACATAATAGCAATCCCCCGAACCAGACTGCCGACCATCCACAGATCCGGCGCCTCCACAGAAGGGGCGCCGTCAACAGGGAGAAAGCCAGATGGCTCTATACACCACCCGTCGCTCCGCTCTGCTCGGCATGGGGGCGATGTCCGTCGCCGCCACACTTGGCCTGAACGCCCGTCCGGCCTTCGCACAGGACACGCCCCGGTCCGGCGGCACGTTCCGGCTCGGGATCTCGGATTTCAGCACGGCCGACACGCTGGACCCGCAGGTCAACGAATACCGCTTCATGATGCACCTGCAATATCAGCTGCGGAACTGCCTGGTTGAAATGGGCCCCGGCGGCGTGCTGGTGCCGGAACTGGCGACCGAATGGGGGCCGAATGCCGATATGTCGGCCTGGATCTTCAAGATCCGCTCCGGCGTCACCTTCAGCAACGGCAAGCCACTGACCGCCGAGGATGTGGTCTGGTCGCTGAACCTGCACCGCGGACCGGATACCATCTCGGGCGCGAAGGCACTGATGCTGGCGGTCAAGGATGTGGCCGTCACCGCCCCGATGGAGGTCACGGTCACTCTGGACGGTCCGAATGCGGGTTTCCCTGTCATTCTGTCGATGATCAACATGCTGATCGTGCCAGCTGAAGACCGCGAGTTCGACAAGGGCATCGGCACCGGCGGCTATATTCTGGAAACCTACGAGCCGGGCCTGCGCAGCGTCGTGCGCAAGAACCCGAACTACTGGAAAGAGGGTCGCGCCCATTTCGACGCGATCGAACTGCATTGCATCGCCGATATCAATGCCCGCACCACCGCCTTGCAAACCGGCCAGATCGACGCCATGGGCTTTGTCGATACCGTCACCGCGCCGCTTCTTCAGGCCATGCCGGGCATCAACCTGATCCAGACCCAGGGCAAGCTGCACCACGGCTTTGCCATGAACGTCACCGATCCGCTGTTCAAGGACCGTGATGTGCGTCTGGCGATGAAGCTTGCCATCGACCGGGAGGAGGTTCTGGCCAAGATTCAGGGGGGCTATGGCTCGATCGCCAATGACCAGCCGCTGTCGAAGGCCTATGCCTATCACAACTCCAGTCTCCCGCAGCATTCCTATGACCCGGATCAGGCCAGGGCGCTGCTGGAAAAGGCCGGGGCCACCGGGCTGACCGTGCCGCTGCACGTCGCCGAACTGCCCTTCACCGGGGCCACCAACATGGCGCAGCTTTACGCCGAACAGGCCGCCCGCGCCGGGATCACCATTGAGGTCAAGCGGGAGCCGGATGACGGCTACTGGTCCAACATCTGGGGTAAACGTCCGATGTTCGCGACACGGTGGTCGGGCCGCGTGAACGAAGACGCGATGCTGACGCTGGTCTATTCGCGTCAAAGCATCGGCAGCTACAATGAAAGCAGCTGGGACAATGACACATTCAACAAGACGCTGGTTGCAGCCCGCAGCGAAGCCGACGAGACCCGCCGCAAGGAGCTTTATTGGGAATGCCAAAGCCTGATCTGGGAAGATGCCGGGCTGGTGGCTCCGATCTGGGCCGATTTCCTGGATGCTACCAGTGACAAGATCGGTCATGGCGAAATCGCCAATGACTGGGAACTGGATGGCGCGCGCTGCGGCGAGCGCTGGTGGTTCAAGGCCTGATATTGCGCAATTCTCTCCGGTCCGGTGCGATACCGGGCCGGAGATGTGGCGCGATGGCAGGTCCGTCCCATCGTCGCTTTCCCAACCCCGGAAAAGATCATGACCCAAACCGACCCATGCGCTGGTGTGCAGGCTGCGATTCTTGCGCTGGAGGCCCGTTTCGGCAGCCGCCTCAGCCGCGCCGAGGCTGTCCGGGCCCAGCACGGCTCTGTCGAAAGCTGGTTGCCAGAGGCCCTGCCCGATGCGGTTCTGTTCCTCCAGACAACCGAAGAAGTTTCCGAAGCGGTTACGCTGTGCCACCACCATGGCGCGCCGGTCATTCCCTTCGGCGCAGGCTCCTCGATAGAGGGGCAGGTGCTGGCGCCGCATGGCGGCATCAGCTTTGATCTGTCGGGCATGGACCGGGTGCTGGCAGTGAACGCCGAAGACATGGACTGTGTCGTGCAATGCGGGGTGATCCACCAGAACCTGAACGAGCATCTGCGCGCCACCGGGCTGTTTTTCCCGGTCGATCTGGGCGCGCATGCCACGCTGGGCGGCATGGCCTCCACCCGGGCCTCGGGCACGACCACGGTGCGCTACGGCTCGATGCGCGAACTGGTGCTGGGGCTGACCGTCGTGATGCCCGACGGGCGGGTGATCCGCACCGGCGGGCGGGCGCGCAAATCAGCATCAGGTTACGACCTGACGCATCTGTTCGTCGGGGCCGAAGGCACGCTGGGTATCATCACCGAAGTGACATTGCGGCTGTTCGGCAGACCCGAGGCCTCGCGCTCGCTCCTCTGCGCATTCGAGGATCTGGAAGCGGCCACCAGCTGTGTGGTGGCGGCGCTGCAATCCAGCCTGGGCCTGACCCGGATCGAACTTGCCGATACCCTGCAAATGCAGGCCATCAACGCCCATGCCGGGTCCACCCTGCCGGAACGGCCGACCCTGTGGGTGGAAATCACCGGCTCGGCACCCGCAGTGGCCCATGACGCCACTCTGTTCGCCGAACTGGCGGAAGGCAGCGGCGCGCTGCATGTCGAGACCGCCGACAACCATGAGGCCGCCAACCGTATCTGGCGGCTGCGCCACAATGCCCTTTACGCGACGCGGGCGCTGCGACCGGGGATCAAGGGCATCTCGACCGATGTCTGCGTGCCGATCTCGCGCCTGCCTGACTGTATCGCCGAAATCCGCGCGGAAATCGACCAGACCGCGCTGATCGCCCCGCTGATCGGCCATGCGGGCGACGGCAACTTTCATCTGGTGCTGATGTTCGACCCGGAAGATGCGCAGGAAACTGCCATGGCGCGACAGATCAATGCCAGGCTCATCTCCATCGCGCTGACCATGGGGGGCACCGCCACCGGCGAGCACGGCGTGGGCCTTGGCAAGATGGGCTACATGCAGGCCGAACACGGCGCCGCACTGGATGTCATGCGCCAGATCAAGCGGGCGCTCGACCCGTCGGGGATCATGAACCCCGGCAAGATCTTCACTCCCTGACAAGGTGTTTCCCATGACCTCCCCTTCCTCGGCAGCGCTGATCCGCACCGAAATCGCCGCATTGCCCGATTACAATGCCGGGCTTGCGCTGGATCAGTTCCGCGCCCGTTATGGCCGTGATGCGCTGGCCAAAGTGGACAGCAACGAAAACCCCTTCGGCCCGTCGCCCGCAGCGATCGAGCAGATCCGCGCCGCAGCCGCAGGTGTCGGTCGTTACCCCGATGCCGGTGACACCGCCCTGCGTCAGGCAATTGCCGCCCGCACGGGCCGCGACGCTGAAACCATCATCCTTGGCAATGGGTCAGAGGATCTCATCGGCGCCATCTACCGCGCCACCCTGCGGCCCGGCGACCACGTGGTCACCATCTGCCCGAGCTTTGGCCTGCATGAATTCGCCGCGCTGAGCCTTGGGGCCGTGGTGGAGAAGGTGCCCTTCCCCGCCGATTGGCGGTTCCCGGTGGACGGGCTCATCCAGGCGATGGCACAGCCCGTGCGCATCCTGATCTTCTCGTCCCCCTCGAACCCGGCGGGTCCGGCCATCTCGCAAGGCGAGTTGACCCGCCTGCTGGCGGCTGTGCCCGAGGGGACGCTGATCGTTTTTGACGAGGCTTATCGCGAGTATCTTGAAGGCGATCTGGCCTTTGAGGCAACCGGATTGCTTGACCGCGCAGGCCACGCCTGGATCAGCCTGCGGACCTTTTCCAAAGCCTACGGGCTGGCGGGCGCACGGGTGGGCTACGGCCTCTGCTCGGACAGCGGGATGGCGCGGGCGTTGCGCAAAACGCGCAACCCCTTCGCGGTCAACGCGCTGGCCGGTGTCGCCGCGCTGGCCGCTCTGGCCGATGACGCGCATCTTGACCGCACCACAACCCATATCCGGGCCGAGCGGAAACGGATCGCCGCAGCGTTGACCGCTATGGGGATCGAAGTCGCCCCGTCACAGGGCAACTTTCTGTTCTTCAGGACCCGGCTGCCGGGCACCCAACTGGCCGAAGCGCTGCGGCATCAGGGCGTGCTGATCAAAGGCTGGCAGGAAAGCCCGTTTCTTGACTGGGCACGCGTCACTGTCGCGCTTGCGGAAGAGAATGACAGCTTTCTCAAGGCCCTGCCAATGGTGCTTTGAAGGTCTGCCTACCTGACCCTCTGCCAAAGCGGAAGCCGCCGGACAGCGGCGATATCCCCTTGCTGCCAAGACATATCCTGGCAGCAAGCCCCTCGCAGAAAACCCAGCGTCACAGGGTCTGAGGCAATTCAGACCCGCAACCCATTCCACAAGAGCCCGGGGTTATTTCCGATCAGCGGCGACGCAATTTGATCCGGATCGACCGGGAATTCTATATGATCCGCAAGCACTACACGGCATTTCTCAGCATGGGGAATTGCCCTATAGTGCCGCCTGCCTTACCAATAGGGCAAAGGAAGGGGATCCTTATGACTGAAATCAACCTGGACGCGTTTTCACTTAGTGAGCTCAAGCAACTCGAAAAGTCGGTTGCAAAGGCAATTGCCTCATTCGAGGATAGAAGAAAGGCCGAAGCCCGCGCAAAGGTCGATGAACTGGCCCGCGAACTCGGCTATTCTTTCGAAGCTCTTGCCGAAGCGGCAACCGCCCGCAAACGCGCGCCTGCGGCTGCAAAATACCGCCACCCGGAAAATGCTGACCTCACCTGGTCAGGCCGGGGCCGCAAACCCCGCTGGATTAACGAAGCGCTTGAGGCGGGCAAGTCACTCGACTCGATGCTGGCCTAAGGGGCTCCGGTTCAACGGGCTTCGGCGGTGGATTGGCGCAATGATTTGCGGCGCCCGGCGACAACCGGGCCGCAAAACCTTCTCTGATATCGGGGGCGCATATGGCGCCCGTTTCGCGAGTTCCACCGCCGTTTTCAATAAGCCCGCACCAAGGGGCCAAACAATCCAGATGACCATTTTCATCTGTGCATGATCTGAAAGCGAGCCATCTGGTGACAAGTATCTTGGCGCGTCTCTAAGCGTATCTGCTCAGCTGGAAGCTGAATTCCGCGCTATAAGATTCGGATCATAGAACAAGCGAAAGCCTGTAACCGGATATATGTGCAACTCCTGCGGCACGCCTTACGCTGGCGGGTGCAGGCGACGCGTGGCATCCGGCGTCAGCACGGTTGCCACGATCCGGTCCCGGAACAGCGCAACATGGCGCGCGGCAACCAGTTCTGCGCCCGTGGTATCCTGATCGCGAATCAGCCGGACCATCTCACGGTGATCGGCGATCGTCAGATCCAGGTGGTTTTGCAGCCGCGCCGCAGCGCCATCATGTTCGATGAAGCTGACGTGCCCGACCCGCATCCCCTCGATCAGCGCACGTTCATAAGCGTGATGCAGGTGCATCGAATGCGCCGCCTCGCTGATCGCCAGATGAAACCGAAAATTCATCTCGTTCAGCGCATCGACGTCGCGGCGTGGCGCGGCCTGTTCGAAGCCCAGCGCCGCCGCCTCGATCGCCTGCATCTGCGCTTCGGTCCGGCGAACGGCGGCCAGCGTGGTCTGCGCACGCTGCAAGAGATCGAGCGATTCGAAGAAATCACGCAAATCGAACAGGTTCATCGCGGCCACGCGCGACCCGCGACCGCGCACCGCCTGTACCAGACCCTCGGCCGTCAGCCGGATCAGCGCTTCGCGCACGGGCGTGCGTGACACCTCATAGCGCGCAGAGATCTCCACCTCGTCCAGATCGGAGCCAGGCCGCAGTTCCATGCGCAGAATCGCCTGGCGCAGCATGCGGTAGACATGTTCGGCCCCGCGCTCTGCGGCCGGTTTCGCCGCCGCCGGTTTTTTCACCATCTTACCGCCTCCGCTGCATGGATGCCACGCGCCGTATACAGCCGCGCATACCTGTTTTCCAACTCGGAATGATCCTGACAAGAAACTGTTGACAGACACGCATTATACATTGTGTATTTTTATGGAATACAGAGAGGATTCATGACATGGCCGAAACCTGGACGATAGGCGTCGATGTCGGGGGCACGTTCACCGATCTTTGCGCCATCGAAAGCGCCAGCGGGCGTATCGCCCTGAACAAGGTCTCCAGCACGCCCGCGAACCCCGCCGAGGCAATCATCGCCGGGCTCGACGCGCTGGCCGAGAAGGCAGGCTTTGATCTGGGCGATGTACGCGCCATCGGGCACGGCACCACCGTTGCCACGAATGCGCTGATCCAGCGCACTGGTGCCAAGGTGGCGATGGTAACAACGCGCAATTTCCGCGACCTCGTCGAAATCGGCCGCCAGATCCGCCCGAAGATGTATGACCTGAAGGCAGATTTCCCGCCGCCGCTGGCCCCGCGACATCTGCGGTTTGAAGTTGATGAGCGGATCGGGGCCGATGGCGCCGTGGTCGAGCCTCTCGACATGGCCAGCGTGGATGCGGTCATTGCGTCCCTGCGCGCTGAACAGGTCGAGGCGGTCGCAATTGCCTTCCTTTTTGCCTATCTCAACCCGGCGCATGAACAGGCGGTCAAGGCACGGCTGGTTGCCGCGCTGCCCGGAGTGGCGGTGTCGGCCTCGTCGGATGTGATGCCCGAATTCCGGGAATATGAACGCTCTTCGACCACCTTGCTCAATGCCTATCTGCAACCGGCCTTCGCGCAGTACATGCATACCCTCCAGGCCGAGGTGGCGACGCGCTCGCCGAAATCGAGCCTTGGCGTCAACCAGTCGAGCGGCGGGCTGATGTCGGTCGGGACGGCGCGCGAATTCCCGATCCGCACGGCCATGTCGGGCCCGGCAGCGGGCGCCAATGGCGCGATCCACACCGCGATGCAATCGGGCGTTGCCAATGTCATCACCTTTGATGTCGGCGGCACCAGCGCGGATGTGGCACTGATCCGGAACCGTTCGATCGGTCTCGCCTTCGACCGCGATGTGGCGGATTTTCCGGTGCGCATGCCGATGGTTGACATCAACACGGTCGGCGCGGGTGGAGGCTCGCTGGCATGGTTCGACCGTGACGGACTGATGAAGGTCGGCCCCGCCAGCGCAGGCGCCCGTCCGGGGCCTGCCTGCTATGGCCGGGGCGGCGATCAGGCGACGGTTACAGATGCCAATGTGGTGCTGGGCCGGCTTTCTACCAGCGGCCTGCTGGGTGGCGACATGTCACTGGATGTCGAGGCATCGTTCCGGGTGGTTGGCCGCGTCGCCGGGCAGCTGGGCTGCACGGTCGAGACCGCCGCGCGCGGCATCCTTGACGTGATGGCCGCGAATATGGTGCGCGCAATCCGTGCAATCTCGGTCGAACGGGGGCACGATCCGCGCGATTTCGTGCTGATGCCCTTTGGCGGCGCGGGGCCGCTGCATGCCGAGGCCTGCGCGCGGGCGCTGGGGATCGCGCAGATCCTCGTGCCACTGTCACCCGGCATCCTTTGTGCGCAGGGGCTGCTGGTCGCGGGCCGGTCGGAAAGCCTGGTGCGCTCGCAGCGCATCGCGCTGACACCCGCCGCAGGGCCAACGCTGGAGGCTCTGGCCGAAGAGATGCGGCGCGAGGCCGATCAGTGGTTCGAGGCCGAAGCGATACCTGTGAACGAGCGGAGCGCTACTCTGGTCGCGGACATGCGCTACATCAGTCAGAACTATGAGCTGCAAATCCCGGTAACCGGCGCGCTGACTGACCTCGAAACGCTCAGGCAGTCGTTTTTCGAGGCCCATGCCAGGGCCTACGGATTCTTCAATGCAGACGACCCGGTCGAGGTGATGGCTCTGCGCCTGACGCCTCAGGGCGCACGCCCTGAAATCGGCAGCCCGCCGGGCCGCGCCACCGCCTCGCGTGTGCCGCAGCCGAAAAGCCGACGCCCGGTCTGGTTCAGCGGGTCGCAGGCGCTCGACACGCCGGTTTACGACCGGGATGATCTGGCAGCCGGCACCGAACTGACCGGCCCCGCAGTGATCGACCAGTTCGACTCGACCCTGCTGCTGTTCCCCGGCGACCTCGTCCGCGTCGACGGCGCCCGTAACATCCTGATCACCCGCGGGGAGACCGAGCTTTGACCCTCCATGATACCCTGACCGCCGCCACCGCAACTGCGAGCGATGGCCCCGATGCGATCACTGTCGAAATCGTCGCCTCGGCCTTCCGTTCAGTCGTGGACGAGACCTTCATCGCGCTGATGAAAAGCGCCTATTCCACCAACATCAAGGAACGTCACGATCATTCCACCGCGATCTGTGACCGCGCCGGACGGCTGATCGTACAGGCGGAAATGTCGCTGCCGATCCATCTGGCCTCGATGACCGGGCTGATGCAGGCAGTGCTCACGCGCTACGCCCCGGAGGACATCCGCGAAGGCGATATCTTCGTGGCAAACGACCCGCATGTCGCGGGTGGCACCCACCTGCCTGACATCAACTATGCGGCGCCGATCTTCGTCGACGGGCGGCTTCTGGGCTTTGTGTGCAACATCGCCCACCATGCTGACATCGGTGGCATGGTGCCGGGATCAATGGCGGGCGGCATGTCCGAAATCTATCAGGAGGGGCTGCGGATTCCTGTCGTGCGGCTGTTCCGCGCCGGAGAACTGCAACAGGATATTCTGGACCTCCTGCTGCTGAATGCGCGGATTCCACAGGAACGCCGGGGGGATCATTTCGCGCAGATCGCGGCCTGCCGTCTGGGCCTGCGGCGGGTGGGCGAGATCGCCGAGCGGTATGGCGCGGCGCTGATCGAACAGGTGTGGGACTCGCTTCTGACGCGGACGCATGCTCGGATGCGCGCGGCCATCGCAGGCCTGCCCGACGGGGTCTATCGCTTCGAAGATGTGATGGACGATGATGGCTGCGGCACCAGCGACATTCCGATCCGACTGGAAATCACGGTCACCGGGGACCGGGCGGTGTTCGACCTGCGTGGCTCGGCACCACAGGTCAAGGGCAATATCAACCTGACGCGCAATGCTGCCAAGGCGGCAGTCGCCTATGCGCTGCGAACGCTGCTGGACCCCGAGATTGCCAACAACGAGGGTATCCTGGACTGCTGCGAACTGCTGACCGAGCCGGGCAGCATCGTCGATTGCATCGCCCCCGCGCCGGTGGCGCAACGGCTCAATACCTCGCAGCGGCTGGTGGATGTGATCATCGGCGCGCTGGCGCCCGCCCTTCCCGATGCGGCAGTCGGGGCCTCCAACGGGGCCAATACCACCGCAGTTTTCTCGGGGATCGACCCGCGCAATGGCAGGCCGTACCTCTATCTTGAGACCCTAGGCGGCGGGGCAGGCGGGCGCAGCGACCGGGACGGAAAAGATGGCGTTCAGGTGCATATCACCAATACGTCGAACCTGCCCATTGAAGCCATCGAGACCGAATATCCGCTGCGGGTCGTCAGCTATGGCTTCGTCGAGGATTCAGGCGGTGCCGGACGTTATCGCGGCGGCGCGGGCCTGCGCCGGGTGATCGCGCCGGTGGACCACGATTGCACCTTCAATGGCGCGGGCGAACGGTTCGCCCATGCGCCATGGGGGATCTTCGGCGGGACGGAAGGCCGCCCCGGACGCTTCGTGCTGACCGGACCCGAGGGTGAGACCGTGCTGGTTGCCAAACCATCCGCCGTGCCGCTGCGCCGCGATCAGGCAGTGATCGTGGAAACCCCCGGTTCGGGCGGTTACGGCACCCCTGCCGAACGCAGCGCCGGGGCCGTGGCCGAAGATGCCCTTTCGGGCAAGTACACTGCGGCCTTCCTTGACAGAAACTATCCCGCGCAACGCCGCGGATGATACCGGCGGGGCGGCCCGTGCTGCCCCGCTTCCACGCAAAGACAAAGAACAGCAACAGGGAAAAGACATCATGAAAACGCTGACGAAATCGCTTCTGCTCGGGGCCTTTCTCACCTCTGCGCTGCCCGTCTGGGCGCAAACCGTCACCTGGGATCTGGCGAATGAATATCCGCCGAACTCGGTCCATGCGCGTTCGGCCGACACGTTCATCGCGACGCTCAAGGAAGTCTCCGGCGGTGACATCGTGGTGACGGCCCATCACGGTGCCGCGCTTGGCTACAAGTCGCTTGACCAGTACGACGCGGTCGGTGACGGCGCGCTGGACATCGCATCGTCGTTTGCAACGCCGTGGTCAGGGATTAACCCGGTGTTCATCCTGTCCTCGATCCCCTTCCTTGTCGCCACCCCCGCCGAAGAGCGCATGCTTTACGAGATCGCCAGGCCCTACTACGAGGCGGTACTGGCCGACGACAATCAGGTGCTGCTGTTTGCGACTCCCTGGCCGCCGAGCGGGCTTTGGGGCAAGAAGCCGCTCGACTCGCTTGAGGCGTTGTCGGGCGTCAAGCTGCGCACCTATGATGCCAATGGCACAATCACCTTCGGCAATACCCCCGCCACCCCGGTTCAGCTGAGCTGGGCAGACACCGTGCCGCAGCTTTCGACGGGCGCGATTGATGCCGTGCTGACCTCCGCCGATGGCGGTTCGGCCTCGCAGCTTTGGGAACAGCAATCGCATTTCACCGAGGTGAACTATGCGATGCCACTACAATTCGTGCATATGAACCGCGACGCCTATGAGGCGCTGAGCGACGAGCAGAAAGCCTGGGTGGCCGAAGCCGCGAAAGCCGCCGAGGATTTTGGCTGGAACCTGCTTGAGGACCGTGTCGCGCAGAATTATGCCGAAATGCAGGGCCATGGCATGACCGTAGTGACCGGCGTTGATCCGGCCTATATCGCCGCGCTGACCGAGGCCGCGAAACCCGCGCTTGAGGAATGGAAGGGCAAGATGGGCGCCGATGCCGACGCCATCCTGAGTGCCTTCGACGCGAAACGCGCGCAATGACGAGCGCCGCTGACACCCGAGACATCGCCGGCTGGCTCCGGCCGGCGATGCTTTTTCAGCGCGGGGTCTTTGCCCTGTCACAAGCCGCTGCGGTTCTGGCCGCTCTGCTGGTGGTGGGGATGACACTGCATATCCTGCTGGAGATCGTGCTGCGCCTGATGGACCGATCAACCTTCATCCTGGACGAGATGGTCGGCTACGGCATTGCCGGGGCGACATTCCTGTCGCTGGGCTACGCTTTCGAGCATTCGGCGCTGGTGCGGGTCGGCCTGCTGGTCGACCGTCTGCGGGGCCGGGCGCGCCGCATGGTCGAAACCTTCTGCGGGATCACCACACTGGCGGTAACATCGCAGATCGCCTGGGTGATCGCGAGATCGGCACTGCGCAGCTTCGAGCGTGGCCGCACCTCAAGCTCGATTGCCGAAATCCCGCTCTGGATTCCCGAGGCGGTCTGCGCCGCGGGGCTCATGATCTTCGGCCTCCAGGTTTTCGCCTGGACGCTGCGCCAGATCTTCGACCTGCCGGGGCCGGTGGCACCGGGAGACGAAGGCCCGCTCCAGAACGACCTGTAGGCACAGGCAGAAAGGGAATATATGGACCCGCTCGTTTCCGGCCTGGCGCTGATCGCGATGCTTGTCGTGGCCCTCGGCAGCGGGGTCTGGATTTTTGTCGGCTTGCTTCTCGTCTCGGTCGCCGGGCTGCATTTCTTGGTCGGGATGCCGCTTGACCGCGTTTTCACAATTGCCGGCACGATCACCTACCGCAGCGCCTCCACCTGGGAAATGGCTGCTGTTCCGCTGTTCATCTGGGTCGCCGAACTGATCTTCCGGTCGTCGGTTTCGGCCCGGCTGTTCCGGGGGCTCACCCCCTTCGTGGACCGGATTCCGGGGCGCCTGCTGCACACCAACGTCCTGGGCTGCACGCTTTTTGCCGCTGTCAGCGGCTCCTCTGCCGCGACCACGGCGACGGTCGGCAAGATCACGTCCTCCGAACTGCTCAATCGCGGCTACAACCAGAACATCGCGGTGGGCTCGCTTGCCGGGGCGGGCAGCCTGGGGCTCTTGCTGCCCCCGTCCATCGCGATGATCATTTACGGCATCCTCGCCGAAGTCTCGGTCAGCCGGCTCTTTGCGGCAGGGGTTTTGCCGGGGCTGATGGTGTCGGGGCTTTATTCCGGCTTCATCATGCTGATGGCATTGATCCGCCCCGGCATTGCCCCGGCCGGCCATCAGGATTTCGGACTGCGCGACTATCTGCGGGGGGCCCTGGATCTGCTGCCCGTGGTGGCCCTGATGGGGATTGTGCTGGGCGCGATTTATTCGGGTATCGCGACACCGTCCGAGGCGGCGGCAGTAGGGGTCTTCGCAGCCTTCGGTCTGCTGATCCTGCTTGGCGAACTGAACTGGGGGCTGATCCGGGCCAGCCTGATGGGTACCGTGCGCACCAGCACGATGGTCTGCATCATCCTAGTCTCGGCCTCGCTGTTGTCGACCACGCTCGGTTATCTGCACCTGCCGCAGGAACTGGGTGCGGCAATCGGTGCGATGAACCTTGATCCGCTCGCGCTGATCGCGCTGCTGGCGCTGTTCTACCTGCTTCTGGGGGTCTTCGTTGACGGGGTGGCGATCATCGTGATGACGCTGCCGATGACCTTGCCGCTGGTGACGGCAGCCGGATACGACCCGGTCTGGTTCGGCGTTTTCCTGGTGCTGATGGTCGAGATCGGCCTGCTGACACCGCCGGTAGGGATCAACCTTTTCGTTCTTCAAGGGCTGACCAACTGGCCGCTGGGAAGGGTCGCGCGGGCTTCGGTGCCGTTCTTCCTGCTCTTCGGTCTGGCTGTGATCCTGCTGGTGATCTTCCCGCAACTGGCGCTGTGGCTGCCGGATCAGCTTTACGGCAAATGAAGACGGCGCCGGGGTTCGACACAAGCCCCGGCGCCGTGTGTGCTATCGAACTGTCCGGCGCGGACCAGATCACCCGGCGCCTCGACCGACAGGCAAGTCACCGCCGCGATCACCGCGTCATGATGTCTGCCGCCAGCCTCGGCGATCAGAGCCTTGCGCGGCAAGATGCAGCATGGAGAAGAAATGCGGGTGGCAGAAGGATCGGGATCAGGGCGAAACCGATCAGGACGACAATCAGGATCTTCGGGGCCGCGCATGGCGCGCACTTTGCCCGGAGGGGAAAACCCGCATCGGTTACCGGCCTGTGCCGCAGCGCACTGGACCGGCGGCGTATGATGCACTAGGAATCGGCTCTGTCCTGCCCCGCGCAAGCCCGATTTGCCCGGCGCCAGATGGTGAGCCTGCCGCGCCGCCTTTCCACCATCCCCCGGAGAGAGCTCGAAATGACCGCCGATTGCTCCGAGCACCTGCTGCTGCGCCAGCTTTTTGACCGCGCGGTGGAGGTTGCAGACCCGATCCGTTCGCTTGCCGCGCATCTGCCACCAAAGCCTGCGGGGCGAGTCGTGGTGATCGGGGCGGGCAAGGCCAGCGCCCGCATGGCCGAGGCGGCAGAGGCGGCCTGGGGTCCCTGCGAGGGGCTTGTCATTACCCGCTACGGCTATGCCCGCCCCTGTCGCGGCATCGAGATCGTGGAAGCCGCGCATCCGGTGCCCGATGCCGCCGGAGTGGCCGCCACCGCGCGGATGCTTGATCTGGTCGCGGGGCTGAATGCAGATGACTTCGTGCTCGCGCTGATCTCGGGCGGGGCTTCGGCCCTGCTCTGTGCGCCTGCGGGCGGAATGACCCTTGAGGAAAAGCAGGCGGTCAATCAGGCACTGCTGTCCTCGGGTGCGCCCATCGGGCAAATGAACATCCTGCGCAAGCATCTCAGCCGGGTGAAGGGCGGGCAGCTTGCCGCCGCCGCCTATCCTGCCCGGATGCTCACCTTGCTGATTTCCGATGTGCCCGGCGATGCACCGGGGCTGATCGGCTCTGGCCCCACGGTGGGCGAGGCGGCAACGGCGGCGGATGCTGCGCAGATCGCGGCGGAATGGCAGATCCCGCTGCCCGCATCTGCACAAGCGGCGCTGTCGCAAAGCGGCGTGCTGGCCCCCGAAGATCCGCGCCTTTCAAAGGTTCAGAACCTGATTTACGCCGCGCCTTCGCAATCACTGGCGGCTGCCAGCGCGCTGGCCGAAGCGGCGGGGTTGAAGGTCATCAGCCTTGGCAATGATCTGGAGGGCGAGGCCCGCGAGGTCGCAAAAACCCATGCAGCCCAGGCCCTGCGCCTGCATGCCGCGCGCAAGCCAGGCGATGCGCCGCTTTTGCTGATCTCCGGCGGCGAGTTGACAGTCACCCGTCGCGGCAAGGGCGTCGGCGGGCCAAATGCGGAATATTGCCTTGCCCTCGCCATTGCCTTGCAGGGCGCGACAGGTATCCATGCCATTGCCTGCGATACCGACGGCATTGACGGCACCGCCGAAGTCGCGGGCGCGGTGATCGGCCCTGATACGCTGGCCCGGGCAAAGGCGGCCGGGGTCGCCCCTGCCGACGCTTTGGCCGCCAATGATGCCCACAACTTCTTTGCAAGCATCGGCGGGCAGGTGGTGACCGGGCCGACACTGACAAATGTCAACGATTTCAGGGCAATTCTGATCGGCTGACACCGGCGGCAGATCAAGGGGCCATCCCCGAAAACAGGCCGCAATCTCGTCGCGCGGCCTGCGGTTTGGGGGCGAGGACTTGTATTCGGCGAACCAACCCCCTGCTGGTGAATTGCTTCTGCCCCAGAAAAGACTGGCCCCGTAGCTGCCATGTGTCCATGCGCCGCCCCGTTGGCCCGACAACGCGCAGCGCACCCTGCTGGGAACATCGGCCGGGTCTGTCAGGTCGCAACGGCGGGTCGCGGGCAGCGCCTCTGCTTTCGACATGAGCGTACCGAACCGCCTTGCGGCTCAGCTTTCCGGCCGACATACGCGGAATGATATGAAGATCGACGTCGGTCTTCGGCTGTCGGATATCACGTTCGATGGCGCAAAGCCGGATGATATCTGCCCCTGTCCGGCTCCGCTGGCACCTCTGCGACACGGGAAGCTGCGTGCGCATACCGTCATGTTCTGGTTATGACGCCAGAGCGAAGAAACCATCTCCCCGCGATGGAGAAAAAGAAGCTCACGTCTCCTCGTTGAGCTTCACGACCAGAGTGCCCAGCCTCCTGACCTTTTCGGCGAGGTTCTTCTGGATGCCAGTGCCCGGGAAGACAGGGATATCTCGTCGGCCAATGCGGCCGTATCACTCATCGGGAAGCTCAGGCCCGGGCCCGGAAAGTTCGCGCAGAAAGGACCGGATCAATCTGCTGTCCTTGCGATCAGAACGTGCAATTGCACAAAAGCGAATATGGTAGCTGAACACCTCGGGCATCAATTCTTGCAGCTGGCCTTGCTGAAACCGCGTTCCATGACACGCATGAGGCGCTGTTTGCCGTGCGCGACGAAGGCGCCCCGGTCGAAATCGTCAGCTGGCGCGTCGATGTGGCGGTGAAAATCCGCTCGGGCAGCATCGGCCAGATGCAGAATATCGGAATTGGCGGCAAATCCACCCGGCGGAACTGCTATTTCCGCGAAACAGGTCTGGGCGAAGTCCGTCTGGCCAGCTTCTCCGAAATGACCGAGGACGACCGCGTGCGCGGCCCGGCCATCGTGGAAAGCCCCTTCACCACGGTTGTGGTCTTCCCCGGATCGGAAGCGCGCAAGGTTGCCTCCGGCTCGGTTGTCATCGAACTGCTGGGAGAAAACGCATGAACCGGCCGCTGAACCATGGCTCAGAGACGCGCAAGACCGGCGCGATCGACGGTGTGAAGCTGGCGATCCTGAACAACCGCTGGGAGGCGGTGGCGCGCAAGATGGCGAATACGCTTTTGCGCACCGGGCGCTCGGGCGTTCTGGCGACGGCGCGGGATTTTTCCTGCTGCATCGTCACCGCCGACAACCGGCTTCTGGCCACGGCGGAAAGCATTCCGATCCATGTTCTGGTCGGCCCCGACATGATGGTGCGCTCGATGTGCGAGTTGCACCCCGGTCTGAAGCCGGGCGATGCCTTCCTGCACAACTCGCCCTATCACGGCTGTTCCCATGCCGCCGATCTGTCGATCCTGGTGCCGGTTTTCGACGATGACGGCCGCCACCGCTATACCGCCATCGTCAAGGCGCATCAGGCCGATATCGGCAATTCGATTCCGACCACCTATTTCGGCCATGCGAAAGACGTCTATAACGAAGGCGCGCTGATCTTCCCGGCGGTGCAGGTGCAGCGCGATTACAAGGATATCGAGGATATCATCCGCATGTGCCGGATGCGTATCCGGGTGCCCGATCAGTGGTGGAGGGATTACCTTGGCATGATCGGCGCTGGCCGGATCGCCGAACGCGAGATCCGCGCCGTGGGCGCCGAATTCGGCTGGGACGAACTGGCGGAACTGGGCGAGCAATGGTTCAGCTACAGCGCCGACCGGATGAAGGCGGCGATTGCAAAACTGCCGGCGAAGACCGCCACCTCCAGCTCTACCCATGACCCGCTGCCGGGCACGCCTGCGGAAGGGGTACGGATCAACGCCACCGTCTCGGTCGATCCTGATGAGGGGTTCATCGACATCGACCTGACTGACAATATCGATGCGCTGGACCTGGGCATCAACGTTTCCGAGGCCTGTACGCGGACCGCGGCGCTGATCGGGGTGTTCAACTCGATCGACCATACCGTGCCGCGCAATGCGGGATCGTTCGGGCGGGTGCGGCTGAAGCTGCGCGAGGGCGCAGTCGTGGGCGTCCCGAAACATCCAACCAGCTGCTCGGTCGCGACGACCAATGTCGCCGACCGGATTTCCAATGCGGTGCAGACGGCGATTGCCGCGATGGACAGCCGCTTCGGCCAGGCAGAGACCGGCGCGCTCAGCCCGGCGACGATGGCGGTGATTTCGGGCAAAGACCCCCGCAAGGGCAAGCCCTTCGTCAACCAGATCTTCCTGGGGGCCACCGCCGGGGCGGGGACGCCCACGGAAGACAGCTGGATCACCATCGCTCATGCCGGCAATGCCGGGATGCTGTATATCGACAGTATCGAAATCCTTGAGATGGCCTATCCGATCCGCTGCTATCAGCGCCGGCTGGTCACCGATACCGAAGGGGCGGGGGAATTCACCGGCGCGCCCAGTCTGATGGGCGAATATGGCCCCGATGGCTGCGAGATGGTGGTGAATGCGGTCAGCGACGGCACCCTCAACGCCGCCAAAGGGGCGGCAGGTGGGGCCAGCGCGGGCGGAGCGCGGCAATATCGCAAGCGGGCCGATGGCAGCCTTGAGGAACTGCCGGTCGTGGTCTCGGTGACCGTGGCCCCCGACGAGCGCATCCTTTCCTATTCCTGTGGCGGTGGCGGCTTCGGAGATCCGCGTCAGCGCCAGCCCGAGCGCGTCCTTCACGACCTGCGCGAGGGCCTTGTGACCCGGGAACGGGCGCAAGAGGTCTATGGCGTCTCGGTCACCGAGACGCTTGAGATCGACCGCGAGGCCACTGCCCGGCTTCGCGCGAAATAAAACAATAAAAACAATATATAATCGTCCAACAGCCAGGAGAAACTGACATGAAGCACATGCTTCTTACCGCCTGCTCGGCCGCCTTGTCCCTTTGTCTTGCCCTGCCGGTTCAGGCCGATGACACCCCGATTGTGATCGGCGTCGCCAGCGGCCAGACCGGCACGCTGGAACCCTGGGACAAGGGGGCCGCACGGGGGGCCGAACTTGCGGTTGATGACATCAACGCGGCGGGGGGGGGCTGTTGGGGCGCCCGGTCGAGCTGGTGATCCGCGACACCAAATCCGACCCCTCGCTTGGGCCGACCGCCGCGCTGGAAGTGCTGGACGCCGGCTCCGAGATGGTGCTGGTCGCCTGCGACTATGACTTCGGTGCCCCCGCCGCGCTGACGGCGATTTCCCAGGGCAAGATCGCCATGTCCAGTTGCGCGGCCGATGCCAAGTTCGGCGTGCAGGGCGTTGGCCCGCTGGCCTATACTCAGGCGCTGGCCACCAATGGCCAAGGCGCTTTGCTGGCCGAATTCGCAGCCGAACAGCCCGGCTGGGACAAGGTCTACATCATGCAGGATACGGCGATTGAATATACCAAATCGCTCTGCGCCAATTTCCGCAAACGCTGGGTCGATCTGAAGGGCGAGGACAGCATCCTTGGCGAAGACACCTGGAACGGGTTGAATGACAATGCAATCGCGGGCCAGATCTCGCGGATCAAATCCGACGGGGCGGATGCGAATTTCATTGTCTGGTGTGGCTTCACCAACAATGGCGCGATGATGCGGCAACTGCGCTCGGCCGGGGTCGATCTGCCGGTTCTGGCATCGGAATCGATGGATGGCAGCCACTGGATCGAGGCGGTGCCGGATCTGAGCGATTTCTATATCGCGGTCTATGCCTCGATCTGGGGCAATGATCCCGATCCCAAGATCGCCGCCTTCATGACCCGCTTTCAGGAGAAATTCGGCGAACCGGCACGGATGGGCCATGTGGTGACCGGCTATACTGCGGTCGAGGCCTGGGCGCGGGCGGTGGAAAAGGCGGGCAGTCTGGATACGACGGCGATCCAGACCGCGCTTGATGGCTTTACCGGAGAGCCGCTGCTGACCGGGCCTTCGACCTATACGCCCGATCTGCACATCAACCTGACCAGCCCGATGCTGATGATGAAGGTCACGAATGGCAAATACGAGCCTATCGGGCGGCGCGCGGCGGAAAAGGTCTCTCCGCCGGAATTCTGAGCTGTGGCGCGGGCGGCATCAGTGCCGCCCGTTCGCCCGTCCCGTGGCCTCACCCCCCGGGGCGGTTTCCCCACTCTCGAAAGGTACGCCATGACCCATATCCTGACCGCGACGGGCGTGACCGTCCGATTCGGGGGGCTGACGGTGATCGACGATGTCGACCTGGAGCTGCGCCCCTCGGAAATCCTTGGTCTGATCGGCCCCAACGGGGCGGGGAAGACCACCTTCGTCAATGTTCTTTCCGGCTTTCAGAAGCCGCAGACCGGCACGATCCGCATCGGCGATACTGACATCTCGGCCACGCTGCCGGATGAGCGGGTGCGGCGGGGCCTCGTGCGCACCTTTCAGGCGGTGCGGCTTTTTCCGGCGCTGACGGTTGCCGAGAACCTGCTGGCGGCGGGCTTCGCGATGGGGCAAAGCCGCCGCGCGGCGAAGGCCGAGATCGCCACACTGGCCGCGCTTCTGGATCTGGACGGCTGGCTGAACACCGAAGCCCGCGCGCTTCCCTACGGGGTCGAGCGGCGCGCCGGGATCGCGCGCGCGATGATGGCGGGACCTGCCTTCATCATGCTGGACGAACCGGCGGCGGGGATGAACCACGAAGAGGCCATGGCCTTCCTGTCTGTGATGGATGCGATCCGGGCGCGCGGCTGCGGTATCCTGCTGATTGAACACAATATGGATATCGTGTTCCGCCTTTGCGACCGGGTGCAGGTTCTGCGCAGCGGCAAGGTTCTGGCGGCGGGAACGCCCGATGAAATTCGCAATCACGCCCTGGTGCGCGAAGCCTATCTGGGGAGTGCTGCGGCATGACCCCGCATCTGCAAATCGAAGACGTGTCGGTGACCTATGGCGCGGTGCGCGCGCTGAACCGCCTGTCGATCCATGCCGCCAAGGGCGAGACGGTCGCGCTGATCGGCCCGAATGGTGCCGGAAAATCCTCGCTTCTGCTGGCCATCGCGGGGGTGGTGCCGCTGCGGTCCGGCGCGGTGCGGCTGGAGGGGCGCGATCTGGCAGGACAGGAGCCCGAGCAGCGCGTCGGTCTTGGCATCTCGCTGGTGCCCGAGACGCGCGATGTGTTCAAGAAGCTGTCCACCCATGAAAACCTGCTGATCGGCGCCAGTCGGCGCCGACTGACCCGGGCGCAGATGCAGGCCGATGCCGACCGGATCTATGCGCTTTTCCCCCGTCTTGCTGAAAGGCACAACCATATGGCGGGCTTCCTGTCGGGGGGCGAGCAGCAGATGCTGGCGATTGGCCGCGCGCTGATGGCCGAACCCGGGCTATTGATGCTGGACGAGCCATCGCTTGGTCTTGCGCCAGTGGTGACCGATGCGGTCTATGCCGCGATTGCCACATTGCGCGATCAAGGCACCACCATTCTTCTGGTCGAGCAGAACGCCGCCCGCGCCTTTTCGGTTTGCGACCGCGCCTATCTGATGCAGGCTGGCCAGGTGATCGAGGAAGGCAGCGCCGCAAGCCTCAGCGCGCGTGGTTCGGTCGAATCCGTGCTTTTCGGCCGTTCGGCCCCGGCGAAGGAGCTGCGCCCATGACGCTGTTGCAGATGCTGATCGACGCGGCCAGCGTCGGCGGGCTTTACGCCCTGACCGCCATTGGAATCGGGCTGATCTTCGGGGTGATCGGCCTCGTGAACTTCGCCTATGGCGAATACATCATGGTCGGCGCCTATGTGCTGTTGCTGAGCGCCGGTCTTTACTGGCCCTTTGCCATTGGCGCAGTGCTGGTCTTTGTGGTGCTTTTCGCACTGGCCAGTGATTTTCTGGTGTTTCGTCAGGTGCGCCGCGCGCCACCCGAGACTTTGATGATCGTGTCTTTCGGGCTGAGCTTCATGATCCAGCATATCTGGGTGGTGATGTTCGGATCGCTGACCAAGACCGTCAACTTCCTGCCCGCGATCAATCGCAGCGTCGAAATTGCCGGGCTTCGGATCGCCGGGGTCAGCCTGTTGCAGATCGCGGCGACGGTGGTGCTGACCACTGTGCTGGCGCTGTTCATCAAATATACCCGCATCGGCTATCAGATGCGGGCGGTGTCGGAAAACCCGCGCATGGCGCGGCTGGTCGGCGTCAACAGTAATCGGGTGATCGCGGTGGCTTTCGCGATTTCTGCGGTGCTGGCGGTGACAGTGACGGTGCTGTTCGTGGCGCAGACCGGCTCGATGACGCCCTTCTTCGGCGTTTCGCTGACGATGATCGGCTTTGTCGCCACGGTGATCGGCGGCATGGGCAGCCTGCCGGGCTGCGCGCTTGGCGGCTTTCTGGTCGGCGCGGTGACCACGATCCTGCAAATGGTGCTGCCGCCACATCTGCAACCCTTCCGCGAAGCCTTCGTCTTCACCTCGGTGATCCTGATGCTGCTGGTCCGCCCGCAGGGTCTGATCGCCGTCCGGTCCGCATGGGAGCGTGTCTGATGCCTGACCAACAAAATCCGCTGCGCGACATGGCGGCCTGGCTTTGGCCCTGGGCGGTCTGGGCGGTGCTTCTGCTGGTGCTGACGCTGATCTTTTCGCAGATCAGCCCGGCCATGGCGCGGATCACCACCGATACGCTGATCAGGCTGGTGATCGTGACCGGGCTTTACATCTTCGTCGGCAATTCCGGCATCCTGTCCTTTGGCCATGGCGCTTTCCTGATCGTCGCGGCCTATGCCTCGGCTTGGGTGACAATTCCGGTGGCGATGAAAGGGGTGATCCTGCCCGGCCTGCCCGAGATGCTGCGCGGCATCCAGATCTCGCCCCTGGGCGGGCTGCTGGCGGGGATGGGGCTGGCGGCGGTTCTGGGCCTCTTGGCCGGTATCCCGCTGATGCGGCTCAGCGGCATTGCCGCCTCGATCGCGACCTTTGCCTTTTTCATCGTGATTTCTGTGATTTACAACAACTGGACCGATTGGACGAAAGGCACCGCCTCGCTGGTCGGGCTGCCGACCTGGGTTGGGCCATGGGCGGCGCTGGCGGCGGCGCTGACAGCGCTTCTGATCGCCTGGGCTTTCCAGAATTCGCGCGCCGGGCTGTTGCTGCGGGCCAGTCGCGAAGATCTGGTCGCGGCGCATGGCGCGGGCATCCGGGTGATGCGGCTGCGGCTGCTGGCCTTTGTCCTCAGCGCCGCCGTCGCGGGGGCCGGAGGCGTTTTGCTGGGCCATAACAACGGCGCGCTGACCACGGCAAACAATGTCTATCTGAACCTGTCCTTCATCGTGATCGCGATGCTGGTGGTGGGTGGCATTCGCAGCATGTCGGGCGTGGTGGTCGGAACGCTTGTCCTGTCAGTTCTGGCCGAGATCTTCCGGCGCTTCGAGACCGGCGTGGATATCGGTGGGGTGATGCTGCAAATCCCCGGCGGCACGCGCGAAGTGCTTCTGGGCCTGTGCATGTTGCTGGCACTGATCCTGCGGCCCGATGGGCTGAGCCGGGGGCGGGAAATGCGGGTGTCGGGCATTCTGCGCGGCACCAGGCCTGGGGCCAAAACCAAGAAGGAAGAGGCATTGCCATGAAACTGGATCTGACCGGCCGCCGCGTGGTGGTCACGGCGGGCTGCGGCGGCATTGGCCGCGCCATCGCCGATGCCTTTGCCAGCGCCGGGGCGCGGGTCGCGGTCTGCGACATCGACCCCGCCCTTGTCACGGCCTCGCCGCATCTGGCGCGGCTGTGCGATGTTTCGGACGAGGCGGCGGTCACCGCATTCTTTGCCGAGGTGATGGCAGAGTTCGGCAGCATCGACGTGCTGGTGAACAATGCTGGCATCGCCGGACCGACCCGGGCACTGGAAGAGATCAGCCTGGCAGAGTGGCGCCAGACCCTGGCGGTGAACCTGGACGGGCAATTCCTGGCCGCCCGCGCGGTCATTCCGGCGATGAAAGCGCAGCGCAGCGGGGCGATCATCAACCTGTCCTCGACCGCCGGGCGAATGGGCATGCCGCTGCGCGCACCCTATTCCGCCTCGAAATACGGAGTGCGCGGCCTGACCGATGTGCTGGCAATCGAACTCGGAGAATACGGGATCCGCGTCAACGCCCTGATGCCGGGGATGGTCGCCGGGCCGCGGCTGGACAAGGTCGTAGCCGAACAGGCCTCGGCGCGCGGCATGACTGGTGCGGCCTATCTGCCCTTGATGCTGCACAATATCTCGATGCATCAGACGGTGACGCCGGAAGACGTGGCGGCGATGGCGGTTTTCCTGGCTTCGGACGCCGGGCTACATATTTCCGGGCAATCCATCGGAATCTGTGCAAATTTCGAAAGCTACCGGGCACCGCTGGCCCGCATACCGGAGGAAGCCGATGGCGACTGAGCGACTGGCTGAAATTGACGCGCTGTTCTCGCTTGCCGGGCGCACGGCGCTGATCACCGGCGCATCGGGCGGGATCGGGGCGGCGACGGCGCGGGTTCTGGCGGCTGCGGGCGCGCGGGTGATCCTGATCGCGCGCAATCTGGACCGGCTGGAAGAAGAAGCGGCGCATCTGCGCGCCTCAGGGGCACAGGCCCTGGCGCTGCGGGCTGATCTGGGAAAGGAGAAGGGGCTTGAGGCTTTGGTCGCGGCGCTGGCCGCGGCTGGCGAGGCACCGGATATACTGGTCAACAATGCCGGCATGATTGATCGCGCGGCCTTTGACGATGTGACCCGGCCCGGCTGGGACGAGGTCATTGGCCTGAACCTGACCGCGCCGATGTTCCTGACCCAGGCGCTGATCCCGGCGATGCGGGCACGCGGCTGGGGGCGGGTGGTCAATATCGCCTCGATCCTGGCGCTTCAGGGCAAGAAGAACGCGCATTCCTACACCGCCAGCAAGCATGCGATTGCCGGGCTGACCCGGTCGATGGCGGCCGAGCTTGGTCAGGATGGGGTCTGCGTCAATGCGCTGTGCCCGGGCTATATCCGAACCGAGATCAACACCGTGCTGCAACAAGATGCTGGCTTCGGCGCGATGATCGCGGCAAGGGTGCCGCTGCAGCGCTGGGGCGAGACGGCGGATCTGGCCGGCCCGCTGCTTCTGCTGTGTTCGCCCGCGGCATCCTATCTCAACGGCCATATGCTGGTGGTTGATGGTGGCATGACGGCGGTTCATTAAATGGTGGTTTCGAAGAAAGGACAGTCCTCAGTGATCAGGCGCTCGAAACGGGCAGAGGGACACAGCGATCAGGCGCTGTTGGCGCTGGACACCTCGTTGATGGAGGATGTGAACCTGCATGATCGGGTCTATCAGATCCTGCGCAACGCGCTGATCCGTGGCCATTTCGCGCCGGGGGCGCAACTGACGATCCGCAGCCTGGCGAAGGTGCTGGGCACGTCGATGATCCCGGTTCGCGATGCGCTGCAACGTCTGGTGGCCGAACGCGCGCTGGAATTGACCGAGAACCGCTCGGCCCGTGTGCCCGAAATGCGGCCGGAAAGCTTCCGCGAGCTGGTCGAGATCCGGCTGATGCTGGAAGGCGCAGCCATCCGGCGGTTGGACCTGCCGCTGACACCCGAGCAGATGGACGAATTGCGACTGGTCAATCACAAAGTGGAACTGGCCGTGCGGCGCGGCGATGCCGAGGCGGTGACCGTCGCCAATATGGAGTTTCACTTCCTGTTGTACCGGCTTGCAGGCGGGGAATTGCTGTATCGGATGATCGAGACGCTTTGGGTGCGCGCGGGACCGCTGCTGCGGCTGCCCTTCCGGGCTGAGACCTATGCGCCGGATGTGTTCAGCCGCGGGGTCGAGCGGCATAACGAAATCCTGGAGGCGCTGGAGCGGGGGGATCACGAAACCGCCAGCCGCTCGTTGATCGCAGATATCGGCGATACGGCGCGGTGGTATGAAACCTGCTTCAGCGCCTTTGCCCATCCGGCAGCGGAGCCGGAACAGGTGAAGAGCTGACCGCGACCCATGCGGTGACTAAAGCGGCGCCAACATCGCGGCAACGGCACCGGACAGGGCGGAATCGGTCGCACCGGCCTGCCGCCAGGCCGGACGGTCGTCGCGATCGATCAGCATTGCCCGCACCCCTTCGATGAAATCGCCGCTTTCGGCGGCGCGGGCGGTGAAGCGGAATTCGCGTTCCAGCGCCTCGGGCACGCTGTGGGTGGTCTCGGCCGCCGCAATCAGTTGCAGCGTCGCGGCCATGGCCAGCGGATCATGGTGCGCCAAAGCGGTGCGAATTGCCTCGGGGATCGGCCCGGTTTCTTGCGCGGCCGCCGCGCTGATCGCCCTCAGCCCGGGGCGGGCG
>NZ_LJSC01000048.1:58162-103162 GCF_001303875.1 Gemmobacter sp. LW-1
TCCGAGTCCGGCGCTCTGCCCTTAGGCAACACCGCCGGATCGCCGCTTTCCGCAAGCCACTCGATCAGGCCGGGCCAGTCGGCCTGCGGCAGCAGAAGATCGGCAAAGCCGCAATAGATCGCATCGCCGGGCGTCATGCGCGCGCCGGTCAGGCCCAGATACAGACCCGTCCGCCCCGGCGACCGGGCCAGAAGCGCGCTGGCGCCGACATCAGGCACCAGGCCGATCCGGGTTTCAGGCATAGCCATCTGCGTGGTCTCGCCCAGGATCCGGTGGCTGGCATGGCCGCCGATCCCGATCCCGCCGCCCATCGTATAGCCCTGCATAAAGGCGATGATCGGTTTCGGATACAGAGCGATCAGCGCATTCATCCGGTATTCGTCGCGGAAGAAATCGCGGCCAAAGGTGAAATCGCCCGCCTGCGCTGCCCTGACCACCGCGACCACATCCCCGCCAGCGGAAAAGGCACGATCACCCGCCGCATCGAAGATCACCAGCGCCACCGCCGGATCCGCCCGCCAGGCGTCAAGCGCGGCCAGGATCGCCAGGCACATCTCACGCGTCAGCGCGTTCAGCCGCGCCGGTCGGTTCAGCGTGATGCGCCCGGCACGGCCTTCGCGGCGGATCAGAACGGCGGGTTGGAACGGATCAGGCACGGGCATCTTCCAGCATCATCCTTGCGGCCTTTTCGGCGATCATGATGGTCGGGGAGTTGGTGTTGCCGCTGGTGATTGTCGGCATGACCGAGGCATCGGCGATCCGCAGCCGCCCCAGCGCACGCATCTTCAGCCGCCGATCGACGACCGAGCCGCCATCGCTGCCCATCCGGCAGGTGCCGGTCGGGTGGAAGATCGTGGTGCCGATATCGCCTGCCGCGCGGACCAGATCGTCGCGGCTGTCATAGGCCGGGCCGGGGCGAAACTCTTCCGGGCGGAAGCGGGCAAAGGCCGGTTGCGCGGCGATCTGCCGGGTCAGCCGGATCGAGCGCGCCGCCACCTCGCGGTCGCCCTCGGTCGACAGGTAATTCGGGCGGATCGCGGGTGCGCTGCGGAAATCGCCGCTTTTCACATGCACCGAACCGCGGCTTTCGGGCCGCAGATTGCAGACGCTGGCGGTGATCGCCGGGAAAGGATGCACCGGGTCGCCGAATTTATCCAGACTGACCGGCTGCACATGCCATTCCAGATCGGCACTGGCCTTTTCCGGGCCCGAGCGGGTGAAGATCCCCAGCTGGCTGGGCGCCATCGCCATCGGGCCCGAGCGTTTCAGCAGATATTCCAGCCCGATCACGGCCTTGCCGAACAGGCTTGAGGCTTTTTCGTTCAGTGTCGGCACGCCATGCACCTTGTAGACCAGGCGCAGTTGCAGATGATCCTGCAGGTTCTCGCCGATCCCGGGCACCTCTTTGACCGGCGCGATCCCCGCTGCGGCCAGCACCTCACCCCGGCCGATGCCCGACAGTTCCAACAGCTGCGGCGAGCCGATGGCACCGGCCGACAGCACCGTTTCACGCAGCGCCCGCGCCTCCTTGCGGCTGCCCTGATGGTGGAAGACGACGCCCCTCACCTCGCCTTCCTCGATGATCAGCCGTTCGGCCTGAGCGCCGGTCAGCACCCGGAGATTGGGCCGCCCCACTGCCGGGCGCAGGAAGGCTTTCGTGGTGTTCCAGCGGACGCCGCGACGCTGGTTGACCTCGAAATATCCCGCGCCCTCATTGTCGCCGCCGTTGAAATCGTCATTGCGCGGGATGCCAAATTCCAGCGCCGCATCGCGAAACGCATCCAGCACCTCCCAGTGCAGCCGCGCCTTCTCCACCCGCCATTCGCCGCCCGCGCCATGCAGCGCGCTGGCGCCAAGATGGTAATCCTCCTGCGCGCGGAACAGCGGCAGCACATCCTCCCAGCCCCAGCCGGTGCAGCCCGCCTGCGCCCAGCCGTCATAGTCCTGCGCCTGGCCCCGCATATAGATCATGCCATTGATCGACGAACAGCCGCCCAGCACCCGCCCGCGCGGGTACAGCAGCGACCGGCCGTTCAGCCCCGGTTCTTCCTCGGTGCGGAAACGCCAATCGGTGCGCGGGTTGTTGATGCAGTAGAGATACCCCACCGGAATATGGATCCAGGCGTAATTGTCACGGCCGCCCGCTTCCAGCAGCAGAACCCGGGTTTTCGGATCGGCCGAAAGCCGGTTCGCCAGCACGCAGCCCGCGCTGCCCGCCCCGATCACGATGTAATCATAGCTTTCCACTGACACCCCCTTCTCGCTGCCCAGCCCCAGCGCGGCCTGCATCGGGTCGCATCCCTGCAAGGGAAGCGGCCGCAGCCGAAGCTTCGATATGTTCATAATTGTTCAGGCCCTCCTCCGGACCGTCTTAGGAAAATGCGTCAGGATTTCTTTTCGGACAAGCCATTCAGGCTGATTGATTTCTCACAGGATGTGTACGAAAACGAACAGCATGACGCAGTTCAACTGGGACGACATGCAGTTCTTCCTGGCCCTGGCCCGGGATGGCCAGCTTAGCGGGGCCGCGCGCCAGCTTGGGTCATCGCATGTCACGGTGGCGCGGCGGATAGACCGGCTGGAGGCCGCGCTGCGCCAGCGCCTGTTCGAACGCTCGGCCCGAGGGTATGAGTTGACGGCCAGCGGCCGGCGTCTGGTCGAAACGGCTGAGCGGATGGAAGAAGCCTCGGGCGGGGTCATTCCCGGCGCGGGGCCGGGCCAGGGCCTGACCGGCAATCTGCGCCTTGCCGTGCCCGAAGGCTTTTCCAACTTCTTCAGCGAACATATGCTGGCGGCCTTCACCGCGCGGTTTCCCGATCTGTCGCTGGAACTGATCACTCTGACCCAGGTGATCTCGCTGTCGCGGCGCGAGGCAGATTTGACCGTGACATTGGACCCGGTGACGCGCGGGGGCTATCGCTCCGAGCGGCTGGCCGATTATCAGCTAAGGATTTATGCGGCCAAATCCTATATGGCCGCGCAAGAGCCGATCCGTTCGCGGGCCGATCTGCTGAAGCATCGCTTCCTGGGCTATATCGAGGAAATGCTCTTCGCCACCGGCCTCGACTATCTGGGCGAGGTGCATCCCGGCCTGCGACCCGCCTTCAAGAGCTCCAGCATCTACAGCCAGATGATCGCTGTGCGGCAGGGCAATGGCCTGAGTGTCCTGCCCTGCTACATGACCAAAGCCTGCCCCGATCTGGTGCCGGTTCTGCCCGACGAGATTGCGCTGACGCGCACCTACTGGCTGACCTGCCATCGCGACACGCGGCAGATGCGGCGCGAACGGGCGGTGATCAGCTTCCTCACGGAAGAAATCCTCCGCCACACCGATCTCTTGCTGGACCCCGCAGTCTGAACGCTCAAAACGCCGCGCGATACAGCGCCAGCGCGTCGGATTCGGTCACCGGAACCGGGTTGTTGCCCAGAAGTCGGGTCTGCAGCATGGCATCCGCAGCAAGAACAGGCAGACTTTCGGCACTGACGCCCACATCGCGCAGCCGGCGCGGCGCGCCGGAGCGGTCCATCAACGCCTCCATGCCGGCAATGAAATCCGTGGCCGCAGCGCCAAAGCCCAGAAGCGCACCCAGTTCGGCATAAAGCGGTGCTGCGGCGGGCAGGTTGTGACGCAGGACCGGCCCCAGCATGAGCGCATTGGTCAGCCCATGCGGCAGGTGATAGCGGCCCCCCAAGGGATAGGCCAGCGCATGCACCGCGCCGACCGGGCTGTTGGCAAAGGCCTTGCCGGCGAGGCAGGCACCATACAGCATCGCCTCGCGCGCAGGGCGGTTCTGCCCATCGGTGCAGGCGGTCACAAGGTTCGCGGCCAGCAGCCGCAGGGCCTCGCGCGCATAAAGATCGGAGAGCGGGTTCTTCTTGTGCCGCGAAGTATAAGCCTCGATCGCGTGGACCATCGCGTCGATGCCGGTGGCGGCGGTCTGGCCCGGCGGCAGGCCCAGAGTCAGCGCGGCATCCAGCAGCACCAGATCGGCATAAAGCTGCGGAGCAACGACGCCCATCTTGGTGGTCTCACCCGTGGTCAGGATGGTGATATTGGTCACTTCCGACCCGGTTCCGGCGGTGGTGGGCACCTGAACCAGCGGAAGACGACCGCCCTGCACCTTGTCGATGCCGTAAAGCCCCGCCAGCGGCTGGTCACTGTGCAGCAGCACCGCGGCCAGCTTGGCGATATCGAGCGACGAGCCGCCGCCGAAGCCGATCACCAGATCGGCCCCTGCGGTCCGGCCCAGCGCCACACAATCGAGGGCCGCCGACTCCGGCGGATCGGCCACCGTGCCGTCGAAGACGCTGACCCGGAACCCCGCCTCTTCCAGCGTGGCCAGGGCTGGCGCGATCACCCCCAAACGCACCAGCGGCGCATCGGTGACCAGCAACGCCCGGCGCGCCGAAAAGCGCGCGGCCAGCAGGCCGCCCAATCGCCGGGCGCCGTCCCATTCGATCTTCAGGGCGCCGGGCGCGTCAAAGGTGAAATCCTGCATCATGGCCCTCGCCCGGTTCAGATCGTCATATGGCGGTCGACCACCGCGTCGGTCAGGCCCGAGATATCGCCGCCTTCCACCACCGCGCCCTTTTCCAGCATCGCAAAGCGCGAGGCGGCACGGCGCAGGAAGCCGATATTCTGCTCGACCAGGATCACCGTCAGGCCAAAGTCGCGGCTCATCCGCAGGATCACCTTCTCGATATCCTCGACGATCGAGGGCTGGATGCCTTCGTTCGGCTCGTCCAGAAGCACCACATCCGGCTCGGCCGCAAGCGCCCGGGCGATGGCCAGCTGCTGCTGCTGCCCGCCCGACAGAAGCCCGCCGCGCCGGTCCATGTTTTCCGCCAGATAGGGGAACAGTTCGGGCACGATCTCGGGCACGGCGCGCTTGCCCGCACGGTTGGCAAAGCCGCCCATCACGATGTTTTCGCGCACGGTGAAATCAGGGATGATGCCGCGCCCCTGCGGCACATAGGCAATCCCGGCGCGGGCGCGCATATGGGTGGGCGCCGCCGAGATGTCGCGCCCGCCCAGCCGCACCACGCCCTTGGCGCTGTCGGTCAGGCCCATGATGGTCTTCAGCAGCGTCGTCTTGCCGGTGCCGTTGCGCCCCGCAATGCCGGTGATCTTGCCCTCGGGCACCTCGAGGCTGATGCCATTCAGCGCCCGCGACCGTCCATACCAGCTTTCCAGATTGGTCAGGCTCAGCATGCGGAAATCTCCTGTGACCCCAGATAGGCGGCGCGCACGGCCGCATCGCTTTCGATCTCGGCCACGGTGCCTTCGGCCAGAACGCGCCCCAGATGCAGAACCGTGATCTTCTCGGCAATGTCGCGCACGAAAGCCATGTCATGCTCGACCACCAGCATGGTGTGATTGCCCTTCAGCCGGTTGATGATCGCGGCGGTCTTGCCGGTTTCGGCCTGGGTCATGCCGGCGGTGGGTTCGTCCAGCAGAATGACCTCGGGGCTTTGGATCATCAGCATGCCCAGTTCCAGCCATTGGATCTGGCCATGGCTCAGTGTGCCGGCCTCGGTCTTCATCTGGTCCGACAGGCCGACCAGCTCGATCACCTCGTCCACCCGCGCCCGGTCGGCCGCGCTGCGCCCGATGCGCAGATTCGAAAAGACGCCGGGATGGCGCGACTGCGCCACTTCGATATTCTGCCGCACCGTCAGCCCGGTGAAGATCGAGGGGATCTGGAACTTGCGCCCGATCCCGGCCCGCGCGATGCGATATTCGCGCAGGTTGGTGACATCGCGCCCATTCAGCAGCACCCGCCCCGCGGTTGACCGGGTGCGGCCGCTGATCAGATCCATCAGCGTGGTCTTGCCGGCGCCATTCGCGCCCAGAAGCACCCGCAACTCGCCCTTCGCCACCTTCAGCGACACGCCATCCACGGCGCGGAACCGTCCGAAGCTGACGCCCAGACCTTCGGTCTGCAATGCATAGACGGTCATTGCCGCACCTCTTGATTCACGGCCTCGGGGCGCTGCCGCCCGGTCAGCCGGCGCATCATGTCATGGGCAAAGCCGCCAAGACCCTGGGGCAGCCAGATCACCACCAGCACGAAGATCAGGCCGACGATCGCCTTCCAGGCCTCGACCAGGGCTTCGGTTTCCGAGGCCCGCGCCTCAAGCACGTTGATCAGGATCGCCCCGATACAGGCTCCCAGGATCGAGCCGCGCCCGCCCACGGCCGCCCAGACCACCATCGACACCGAGAAGGTCAGATCCAGGAACGAGGGCGAGGCGAATTCCGCCACCACCACATAAAGCATCCCCGCCAGCCCCGAGATCGCCGCCGAAACGGCGAAGAAGAAGGTCTGATAGGCCGGCACGTCATAGCCCAGATACAGCGCCCGGGTCTGGCTGTCGCGGGTGGCCTGCAGCACGGTGCCGGCGCGGGTCGCAACCAGAAGCCGTGCCAGCGTCAGCACCACGATCAGCGCGATGGTGATGACGTAATAGGTGGTCACCGCATAGGGATCGAGCTCGGTTCCGAACAGGTTGAAATAGCCCAGGTCGGTCAACCCGTTGAAGCCGTTGGTCACGGGCTGGGCATCGACCAGCAGAAGCCGCGCCAGCAGCACCAGCGCCAGGGTGATGATCGACACGAAGACGCCAGAGATCCGCTGGCCGAAGATCAGCTTGCCCAGCAGCGTCGCCACGATCACCGGCGCGATAATCGCCATCGCCACCCCGAACCATTGCGACTGGAACGGGATCCACAGCCAGGATCCGGGCGTGATGCAGCACAGATCGGTCGAGGCGCCGGGCTGCGCATTCCACAGCATGAAATCCGGTACCGGCTGGTCGGACCCCTGTTGCAGGCTGGTATAGCTCGCGAGCTTCAGCGGCATCGCCATCGCATAGGCGCCGAGACCGAAGAACAGGCCCTGCCCCAGGTTCAGCACCCCGGCATAGCCCCATGTCAGCGCGATGGCGGCGCCCAGCATGCCGAAGCACAGATATTTCGCCACCCGGTTCAGCCAGAAGTCATCGCCGGTCAGCGGCAGCGCCAGCAGGACGGCGAAGAACAGCAGATAGGCCCAGATGCGGTAATTGGTCAGAAGGGAAGTCATGCCTCAGCGCCCCTTGAAGCTGAACAGCCCGGCGGGCCGGAGAAGGATCACAAGGATCACCACCAGCAGGACCGAGGCCCGCCCGGCAATCTCGTTGAAGAAGATGGCAACCAGCGCGTTGATCTCGCCCAGGATGCCAGCGGCGGCCACCGTGCCCAACAGGCTGCCCACGCCCCCGGTCACGACGACCATGAAGCCGTCGACCACCATCGTCGCCCCCATGTCGGGCGAGACCGAGCGGAAGCCCGCCATCAGCACCCCCGCCACCCCGGCGAGGCCCGAGCCAAGCGCGAAGGTGATCGCATTGGTGGCCTTGACATCAATGCCGCAGGCGGCGGCCATTTGCGGATTGCGGATGATCGCGCGCACCTTCATCCCAAGTGGCGTGCGATAGAGGGTGAACCAGGTCAGCCCCGCCAGAACCAGCGTCACCAGCACGATGAAGACGCGATAGCTGTTCAGTTGCAGCCCGAACAGGCCCAGTGTGCCTTGCAGGAACTGCGGCACCGGCACGTTTTGCAGGCCCGAGCCCAGACCCTCGACATGGATGCCGAAAAAGCTCAGGCCGAATTCCAGCCGGATCGCCTGTTGCAACAGGATCGCGATGCCCCAGGTGGCCAGAAGCGTATCCAGAAGCCGCCCGTAAAGCCGCCGCACCACCAGGCGCTCCAGCCCATAACCAAGCGCGGCGGTGACAAGGAAGGCCAGCGGTATCGTCAGCAGCAGGTTGGTGCCCAGCCAGATATTGGACAGGACCGCGACATAGGCGCCGATCATGACCATCTCGCCATGGGCCATATTGATGATGCCCATGGCGCCATAGGTGACCGCAAGGCCCAGCGCCACGAGCAGAAGGATCGAGCTGAGGCTCAATCCGATGAACAGAGTATCGAACACAGGCGACCGGCCTTTCGCGGAGGGTGGCGGCCCGGGCAGGCATGACCCGCCCGGGCACGGCAGATCAGAGTTTCGAGCTGTCGAGACCGGCGGCGGTGCAGAACAGGTTTTCTGCCGTCTCGCCATAGCCGGAATACGGCAGCGGCTTGATCGGCTTGCCATAGCTGTCGACGATCTTGCTCTGGCCGTCGTCCTGCCACTGACCAATATTCGGGGTCACCCAGGTGTGGAGGTTGTCGGGATCAACCTTCACCGGGCCACCGGGCGCATCATATTCCTGCCCGCGGATATTCTCGCGGATACCGTCCGCCGAGAAATCCCCTGCCTTCTCAACGGCCTGTTTCCACAGGAACAGCTGGAAATAGGCCGCTTCCAGCGAGTGATAGGTGATCGCTTTGGGATCATTCACGAAGGCGCGGTAGCGCTCGATGAAACTGCGGTTTTCCGGCCGGTCGATCGACATGAAATAGGGGAAGGAGGTGTAGCTGCCCGCCGCATATTCCGGCCCCATCGCGGCGATCTCGATCTCCGAGGTCACCGTGGCGCAGATCGGCAACTCGGCATGGCTGAGGCCCTGATTGCGGAATTCGCGGTAGAAGGAAATGATCGAATCGCCCACCACATGCGACAGGACCACATCGGCGCCGGACTCCTTGATCTTGTTGACCATCACCGCCCATTCGGAATGGCCAAGCTCCAGATATTCATCTGCCACCCATTCGGCACCGCCCGCCTCGATCAGGCTTTTCGAGACCTTGGCCATCTCGCGCGGATAGACATAGTTCGAGCCGACGATGAAGAATTTCTTCTTGCCCAGCGTGTTGATGATCCAGGGAATGTAGTTCGAGAGCTGCTGGTTCGGCACTGCGCCAAGGTAAACGACATTGCGCGAGCATTCGAAGCCCTCGTAATGGGTCTGGTAGAACAGCATCGCATTGCGGCGTTCAAAGATCGGCAGCACCGCCTTGCGGCTGGCCGAGGTGTGGCAGCCAAACACGGTCTGCACCTTGTCTTTGATCACAAGCTTCTGCGCTTTTTCGGCGAAAGTTTTCGGGTCAGAGGCACCGTCTTCGACGATTACCTCGATCTGCTTGCCCAGCACGCCGCCGGATGCATTGATCTCGGAGGCCGCAAGTTGCACGGCGCTGGCCAGCATCTTCTCGACCACGGAAAGCCCGCCGGTCTGCGAGTAAAGCGCGCCGACCTGAATAGTCTCAGCGGCGCGGGCGCTGCGGATATAGCCCGGCATGGCCAGAGCGCCCGCCGAAACCGCAGCAGTGGTCAGAAACTGACGACGTTTCAGTGTCATTGTTTTTCCCTGTTGTTGGTGGCCATGCACAGGCAAAGGCCATGCCTGCGATGGGGTTTCTTATGCTGGAATTACGACCGACAGCGCTGTCGAAACAAAAAAGCCCGCCTCGCTCCTGCAGAACGATTGCGGGCTGCATTGCCTATGGAACGGTCAGCCTGAGGCGGACCGTGCGGAGGTGGCCGGACAAGCCGGGGACCATCCTGAAGCGAAGTTAATCCGATTCTTTCGGATCGGACAAGAAAATTTCTTCCCCCACAGAGGCAATACCTGCAATTTGGGTGTGAGCACCGGCGATGATATCCTGAGCCACCGCTTCAATCGCGATACGGCGGCTCATGGCTTCGGCACGCAGCTCACGATGGGCCTGGTCCTCGTCGATATTGCGGGTGGCCATCAGGATGGTCTTGGCGCGGCTGACCGCCTGTTCCCCCTTGACCTTGCGCTTGTAGCGGCGTGCATCGCGGGCAAGGTTCTGGGTCTGGGTCCAGATATTGCGGGCAATCGCCAGATTGGTCAGCAGACCGAAGGGCTTGATCGGCCGCCCGATCACCGCCATCGCGCCGCTCTCCAGCACCAGTTGCAGCGTGGCGGGGTTTTCATAGCTGACAATTGCCAGAAGCGTGGGCGCTGGATTTTCCATGGTGCGAAACAGACGCCGCAGCGCTTCGCGCTGGTCATCGACAATCGCCACCAGCAAAATATTCGTGCCCTTGGGCAGCTTTTCCGGCACCGGCCAGACCAGCTGCGGCATGCAGCCGATCCGCCGCAGATGGTCGGTCAGGGCCATGCCCTCCTCGTCCATCGGATGCAGGACGACGACCGAGAGATTGCGCAATTCCTTAAGGAAGGCGTAGCTCATCATGAACCTCAGAAGCGCGCGGCGCTGAACGGAAAAGCGATGGGGTCGGTGTCTTCGGGCAGGCCCGAGATCCGCACCAGATAGGGGTCGGGCGCCACACGCTCGGTGGGCTGGCTGACGATGTCATAGGGGCCCTGCTCGCGGATCCGGGCGACGCGCGGCCAGAGATGGGTGTGATTGGTCAGCCGGTCCACCCGCACCGCCCCCTGCGGCGCATCGACCTCGACCTCGTACAGCGCCGGCAGCAGCGCCTCGATCCCGTCTTCGCCTGCCAGAGCCAAAGCCGCGGCGTAGAGATGAACCGAGAAATAGGCGGCCTCGGCGGGGGCTGTGGCCGGGATCGGCCCGCCCGCTGCCAGCCGGAAGGCGCGGGCGAAGGCCAGCGCGGCAGGGATGCGCAGCGAATCGAAGAACGGCGCTGCGATCACATGGCCGTCAGCCACGCCGGGCGGCATCCGCGCCACATCCACTTCGCTGGTCGACTGGCTGGCGATCGGGCAGGTCTGCGGATCGAATCCCGCCTCGCGATAAGCGGTGTAGAAGGGGATGATCCCGTCGCCCACCACGGTGGAATAGATCATATCCGGCTTATGGTCGCGAATACGGTCGATGATCTGGGTCACATGTTTATGCTTCAGATCCAGCGGCACATAGATCTCGTCGACCACCTCCCCCCCGCGCGAGCGCAGCAGGTCCGAGACAATGCGGTTCGATTCGTAGGGATAGACGTAATCCGAGCCGACGAGGAACAGCCGGCGCCCGAAGCTGCGATGCAGATAATCGACCAGTGGCACCGAATTCTGGTTCGGTGCCGCGCCGGTATAGACGCAATGGCGCGAATATTCGAAGCCCTCATACAGGGTCGGATAGAACAGCAGCGCGTTGTAGGCCTCGATCTCGGGCAGCATCGCCTTGCGCGTGCTGGACATATGGCCGCCGAAAATTACCTGAATCCGCTCGTCGCGGCACAGCTCCTGAGCATGGCTGCGATAGAGCGCGGGCGTCGATTTCGGATCGCGGAAGACCGCGTGCAGCTTGCGCCCCAGCACGCCGCCCATCGCGTTGATCTCGGCGATGGCAAGCCGCGTCGCCGCCAGCTGATTGCGTTCGATCGCACCTGTCACGCCGCTTTGCGACATGATCACGCCGATCCTCCAGGGGTCGTCTGTCATGCACCCGTCCGAAACCCGGCCCGGCTCCTCCGGCCCGTAAAAAAACAAAAAAGCTCTCGCCCGAAATCAATCGGAAGAGAGCTGCCCTGCTCAAGGATAGGATCATCAAGACTGAAGCCGAGCCGCTTGTCAAACCCCATTGCAGCAGATTCCGGCGCTGGCGCAAGATGGTGACAAATTGCGGCAAATTCTGCCTTGACGACAGGCAGAAACGAGGATCACATCGGATTGATCGTTCGCTTGCGGCTTCTGTGGTCCCTTGGTTCCGCCCGCCGCCAGCGGCCACGATCCCGGCATGGTAATAGCGCCAGGCCGTCGGGCAAGGCTTTGCCACGCCCCGCCTGACAAGGATGTCAGAGTTTCACCCGCATCGACCGGAAGACGGTCTCGGCCAGGGCCATTGGGCCTGGCGGCCGATATCGCTCTGATCCTGCGCTTTCCCTTCACCGTCCCGCTCTGCCTCCCGGCAGAGCGTCAGCTGCGCTTTTTCGCGCGGAAAGGCCCGAAATGTCTACCAACGCTGAGACCCCGCAGATCGATCTTGGCACTTTGACGATCACCCAAGCGCAGGCCGCCTTCGCCGATGGCAGCCTGACCTCCGAGTCGCTGACCCGCGCGTCAATCGCGCAGATGAAGGCACTGAACGGCAAGTATAATGCGGTGATCTTCGAATGCGACGACGCGCTGGATGTCGCGCGCGACATCGACCGCCGCCGCGCTGCGGGGGAAAAGCTCGGCCCGATGGCGGGGATTCCGGTGGTGATCAAGGACACGGTCGATATGGTCGGCTATCCCTCGACCGCAGGTTGGCGGCTTCTGTATTCCGGCACCGGCGGCGTCGATCTGATGCCCGAACGCGATGCGCCGGTGGCGGCGCGGATGAAGGCGGCGGGGGCGGTGATTCTGGGCAAGACCAATGTGCCGATCCTCAGCTGGACCGGCACCCATGCCAATGACAGTTGGGCCGGCCCGACGCTGAACGTGGTGCGGGAAGATCGCGCCCCCGGCGGCTCCAGCGCCGGCACCGCCAGCGCCGTTGCCGCGCATTTCTGCCTGACGGGCCTCGCCGAAGAAACCGGCGGCTCGATCCAGAACCCTGCCTCGGCCCAGGGGCTGGTGGGGATCAAGGCGACGATTGGCATGGTACCGAATGCTGGCGTCGTGCCGCTGTCGGGCAATCGCGATATGGTGGGCCCAATCGCGCGCACGGTGGAAGATGCGGCGATCTGCCTGGACGCGATTGCGGGCTTCACCACCGAAGACCCCAAGACACTGGCTTCGGTTGGCCATATCCCGCAGGGCGGTTTCGCGGCCAACCTGTCGAAGGACGGGCTGAAGGGCAAGCGCATCGGTCTCTATGGCCCGGGCTGGCGCAAGGATGTGCTCTCGCCCGAGACGGCGGCGCTGTATGAGCGTGCGAAAGCCGAACTGGCGGCCGCGGGGGCGGTTCTGGTCGAAGACCCGTTCTCGGGCACCGATTTCAACACGCATCGCCAGATCACCCCCGGTACGCCCTTCTTCGACGGGCGCGGGCTGGAATCGCTTCCCTACGATATCAGCTGCTATCTGAAGCGTCTGGGTCCCGATGCCGCACTGAAGACCTGGGAAGACTTCGTCGAGGCGACCAAGGCCGAAGATCCCTTCGCCAAGGGCGCGATCCTGGGCTATCTGCACGAACTGCCCGATTTCGCCGCAGTGCTGAAATCGCCCGCGACGCCGCCCGCGATGCCGCAATTTACTGCGTTGAAAGACACCTATCTGCGGCTGCTGCGCGAGGTCTTCACTCGTCACGATCTGGACGCGCTGGCCTATCCGCAGATGCTTGAGGAACTGCCGGGCCTGCATTCCGGCGATGCGATCCGCGAAACGACGGTGGGCGAGTTGAACATCGCCGGCATCCCCGGAATCACGGTTCCAGCGGGCTACTACGCCTCGGGTGCGCCGTTCGAGCTGATCTTCCTGGCTCAGCAATGGGACGATGCGGCGATCATCAACATGGCCTATGCCTACGAACAGGCGACGCTGCACCGCAAACCGGCGGTCTGACGCAGGCCATCTGTGAAAACGTATATCGGCCGCTCCTGATGACAGTTTCAGGAGCGGCCTTCGGCACAACGCGACGGGACAGGATCAGGCCATGAGGGCGGCGGCGGATTTGCGCAGCAGCGCCTGATCCGATCCGCAGACGAACAGCGTCACGCCCCTGGCGTGCCAAACCGGGATCTGCGCCGGGTCGCCCACGAAAAGCCCCACGGCGCGGCCCGCCGTGCGACATGCGGCGACCACCCGGTCGATGGCCGCGTCAAGCTCGGGCGACGGGAAGCCTACCCCCATGGACTGCGACAGATCCGCCGGCCCCACAAAAAGCAGGTCCACGTCATCGATGGCGGCCATGGCGTCGAGATGCTCAAGCGCGCTCTCGTCCTCGATCTGCACCATCGCGACGCTGGTCCGGTCGCTGGCCTCGCGGTAGGCGGGGATGCTCATGCCGCCATAGTTTCCTGCCCGCGGCGAGGGCGAGAGCCCGCGCTTGTTGCGCGCGAAGCGGACCGCATCGCAAACCGCCTCGGCGCCCGCGGCGTCCAGAACGTGCGGGACCATGACGCCGGTCAGTCCGAGGTCGAGCAGCGGCGCGATCCAGTCGGTGCCTTTGCCCCAGCGACGTGACAGCAACGGCAGGCCCACGGCGCGCCCGGCGAGCGAGAGCATATCCATTTGCCCCAGCTCGATCGGCGCGTGTTCCTGGTCGATCACCGCGAAGTCGAGCCCGGCATGGCCGAGGATCTCGACCACATGCGGCGAAGGTGTCTTGACGAAGGTGCCAACGAGCAGCTCGCGCGCCCTCACCCGGTCCCTGAAGGTGGTGGTCATGGTGGTGTTCCTCCCTGCTCTGTGACCTCAGGCGCCGAGCGCCTCGATGACCAGCGCGATACCCTGACCGCCGCCGATGCACATGGTGACCAGCGCGTGGCGACCGCCGATGCGCTGCAATTCGTGGATCGCCTTGACCGCGAGGATCGCCCCGGTGGCCCCCAGCGGATGGCCAAGCGCGATGGCGCCGCCGTTGGGGTTCACCTTCTCCGGATCGAGCCCGAGCAGCCGATTCACCGCGATCGCCTGTGCCGCGAAGGCCTCGTTCGATTCGATGACGTCCATGTCGGCAATCGTCAGCCCCGCCCGCGACAGCGCCAGCGGCACCGCCTCAACAGGGCCGAGCCCCATGACCTCGGGCGGCACACCCGCCACGCCCCAGGACAGGAGTCGCGCCATGGGCGACAGGCCGCGGGCCGTGACCTCGTCCTCGCCCGCCAGAACCAGTGCCGCGGCACCGTCATTGATACCGCTGGCGTTGCCCGCAGTCACACTACCGTCCTTGCGGAACACCGGACGCAGCCCGGCAAGTTGCGCGGCGGTGGTGCCGGGGCGCGGGTATTCGTCAACGGCCACGAGGGTCTCGCCACTGCGCGAGCGCACCGGCACCGGCACAATCTGCGCGGCGAAGCGCCCCTCGGCCAGCGCCACCCCGGCACGGCGCTGGCTTTCGGCAGCGAAGGCATCCTGATCGACGCGCGAGATGTTATGACGCTCGGCCACGTTCTCGGCGGTGATGCCCATGGCGCCGCAGCCGAACGGGTCGGTGAGCGCGCCCATCATCCAGTCGGTGGCGCCCGCATCCCCCATCTTGATGCCATGGCGCATGCCGTCGACCGAGAACGGCGCAAGGCTCATGGCCTCGGCGCCGCAGGCCAGCGACAGGCGGCTTTCACCCGCACGGATCATCCCCGCCGCGGTCGCGATGGCCTGCGCACCGGACCCGCAAAGCCGGTTGAGCGTCAGCCCCTGCGAGCTGTCCGGCAGCCCCGCCCCGATGCCGATGGCACGGCCAAGATACAGGTCGCGGGGCCTGGTCGGGATGACGTTGCCCACAACGGCGTTGTCGATCTGCTGCGCCTCGACACCGGCCCGGCGGATCGCCTCGGTGGCGGCGAGGATGCCGAGCGCGTCGGGCCCGAGCGACGACAATGCGCCGCCGAAACTGCCGATTGGCGTGCGTGCGGCACCGAGAATGAAAACATCCTGCATGACATGTCCTTGTCTGCGCGCGACGTGGCACCCTGCCCCGCGGCGCGGTTCGCTTGTGCGGTGCGCGAGCGTCCTTATGCGCGGCGTCAGCCGTCGAGGCCGATCACCTGCGCCGCGTTCGTCGAGACCATCGGCTTGATCTGCGCGTCGGTATACCCCAGCTCCAGACAGGTCCGGACCGCAGTGCGAAAGCCCTGCAACGGCGAGATCGTCCCCACCTGCCCCAGATCCGAGCACAGGATCGTCCGCTCGGGGCCGACGAGGTCGATATAGGCCTTGAGCTCTTCGTTGGAGCGGTTGCGAAACTTCGAGCCCTCGACGAAGAAAGCCAGCGAATGCTCGACCTGCGCGCCCATGTTCGCGATCTCGAGCGTGTCCTCCATCGAGGCGCCGACGATATCCTCGGGATGGGTGAAGATCAGCCGCTCGACCCCTCGCTTCTTCGCCTCGGCGAAGACCCTCTTCGTCTCGCTGACGTGGATGTGGCCGCTGGCCAGCGCCAGCCCCGTGGCGGCGCAGACATCCAGGATATCGAGCAGCTCGGGCAGCATGGCACCGTCGGCATCAAACAGCGGCACGGCACGCGCCGGGCGGATCTTCTGCGTCGAGGCCGGGTGCGACCAGTCGGACGAGGCCTCCCATGTGAGGTGGTTCTCGGCGGCGAGGGTCGGAAGCCAGACCACCTTGCCGCCCATCGCAGCGGTGTGCTCCACCGCATAGGGGTTGAGCCCGCCCACCACGTTGTTCAACACGATCCCCGAAAACACCTGTGTGCTCAGTTCAGGGTGGTGCGCCTTGATCAGTGCGGCACACATCACACCGGAATAGTCGTGGTCCTTGGTGACCACCGCCGAGAAGCCCGCGCCCGACAGCTCGCGGGCCAGATCGAGATGATCCACCGCGCGGGGCGCGATCGACGGACCGCTGTGGACATGGGGGTCCACTGCCCCCTGGAGGATCTCGGAAATGCGCGCCTCTTGGTCCAGCGCCAGCCCGTCCGCGGATGTCATCGTAGTGCCTCCCATGTGCTCTGCCCGGGGCAACTGCCCCGCGTTCGGTCATCGGCCTTCGACAGGCGTCGGCCAGATATGACTTTCAGCTTGTCCCGCTGAGCGAAACTATGTTCTATTATTTTTCAGATGGCGCCCGTGTCAAGCGGCGAAGTTTCAAGCGCCGGTTCCGGCGCGCCCCGGCGCAGTCGGTTGCAGCCTTGCACAGGGCGGTTGTAGAACCTCTTGGCGCGGCCAGAACCAGAAGGAGGCAGGATGCCGGAAGACGACAAGAAAATGGCCGAGGGGCTTCAGTCCGTCATTCTGACGATGCAGATCGTTGACCAGGTGGCGCGGACCGGCAAGGGCGTCGGGGTCACCAGCCTCGCCACCGCGCTCGGCACTTCCAAGAGCCGCATCCACCGGCACCTGCAGACGCTGGTGCAGCAGGGCTATGTGTTCCAGCACGAGGATTCCGAGCGCTATGAGATCGGCCACCAACTGGTATCTCTGGGACAGGCGGTGCTCGACAACAGTGGGCTCATCAGCTCGACCCGCGACTCACTTCTGGCGCTGCGCGACCGGCTCGGGCATTCCGCCGTGGCCTCGCAACTGACGCCGGACGGGATGCTGGTGATCGCAACCGTCCCCGGCCGCTCGCCCATCGAGATCGGCGTCCGCGTGGGCTCGCTTTTGTCCTTCCATGGCTCGGCGCAGGGCAAGGTGGCGACGGCGTTTTCCTCCGAGGCTTTCCAGCGGCGCGTGCTGACCGGCGCGTTGACCGCCTTCACCGAGCACACGCTCACCGACCCTGCCCTGCTGGCGGCCGAGTTCGAGGTGATCCGCCGCCGGGGCTGGGCCACCGCGCCCAACCAGGCGGCGCTTGGGCTCAACACCCTGGCGAGCCCGATTCTCGACGGCTCCGGCGCGGTCTGTGGCTCCGTGGGGATCGTCGACCTTACCCAGTCGCTGGCCGCCGATCCCGGCCCTGAACATACGGCCGCAGTGCTGGAGACCGCGCGGCAGATCTCGGTCCTTATGGGCCATTCCGGCCCGCTTCCCTTCGGCTGACACCCGCTATCCCCCGAAAGCAAGAGCGAGATTTGTCATCCGGTCGCCCCTGAGGCGCCGGAAAAGACGGGATTACGCCTGCCCGAAATGGGCCAGCCGACGCCGCATCAGCCGCATGGGCGCTCCCCGAACGCGAGGACTTGACAGCCCCGAGCGAGCATCCGTATGTTCCGTTTGCGAGAACGTTGTTCTGCTAAAAGAAACACGAACCACTCCGACCATGGCAAGAACGTCCCCGAGCCGGGGCCGCGGGACCGCCACCGGAATGCGAGGATAGCCCCTGCAAGGGCTGTGCCCGACGGGCTTGACGCTTTCACGGCACTGTCCGGAGAACGCGGAAGATACGAGAGACGGGCGGTCGGAGGGGCCGCCGGGAAAGGGAGAAGATGTACGACAAGTCCGATCCGCGCGCGTCGCTGGCCGCTTCGAAATCGGCGAGCATGCTGAACCAGACCGGCCTCGTGGCAGTCGAACAGGGCGCAACCTTCTACGACAGCGCGCCGCAGCTCTCCGACGCGTCGGGCCGCACCTGGTTGCACAGGGGACACAACTTCCTCGTGGCCTATAGCCTTGCCGAGCCGGGCGCCGTGTTCGCCCGTGACCCACAGGAAGACGAGTACTGTGTGCTGCTGCCGCAGAACGGTGCCGAGATCGAATGGAACGGCGAGACCGTGCAGGTCCCGGGCAACTCCATTGCCTTCGTGCCCGCCGGTGCCAGCCGTCTCACCAGCCGCGAGGGCGGCGAGCTCGTGCGGCTCTTCACCACGCGCAGCGCCGACCTCGTCGCGCTCTGCGGCAATGCGCGGGGCTATGACGTGCCGCGCCGTCACATCCCGCCGCTGCAGGACTGGCCAGCCCCGCCGGGCGGCTGGAAGGTCCGGCACTATTCGCTCGACGTGACCCCCGAAGCAGGCCGGTTCGGGCGTATCTTCCGGTGCACCACGCTGATGGTGAACGTGCTCGACCCGTTCGACGGGCCGCGCGATCCGTCGAAGATGTCGCCGCACCACCACGACGATTTCGAACAGGGCTCGCTGGCGCTGTCGGGTTCCTTCACCCATTACCTGCGCTGGACCTGGACCAGTGACATGGCGGACTGGAAGGAGGACAAGGCGCTGGAGATGGGGGCGCCGTCGCTGTTGGTGATCCCGCCGCCGGTGATCCATACCACCCGGGCCACCGGGCCGGGCCGCAACCTGCTCGTTGATATCTTCAGCCCCCCGCGCGCGGACTTCTCGGCGAAACCGGGATGGGTGCTGAACGCCGGGGATTACCCGAAGCCGGCCTGACCGGCCACGACTTGCGCCGGCTGGGCCGGCCCTGCGACCGGCGCAGGCAAGAGGAAGAGGGCCGCGCCGGGCCGCCTATCACGCCACCGAGGGAGGAAACCACAATGATCATCCACAGAAGAACCCTGCTGACCGGCGCCGCCGCCATGGGCATGGCGCTGGCCGCCCCCCATGTCGCCCGCGCCGCCGGGCGCCGCATGCGCTTTGCCCATGCCGCCAACGAGGTGCATCCGGGCCACCGCCTGGCCACCAGCTTTGCCGAGGCTCTGGAAGAACTGATGCCCGGCGGTTTCGAGGTGCAGATCTTCCCGAACCGCCAGCTGGGCGATGACAAGCAATTGCTGGAGGGGGGTGTCGCCGGGCTGATGGATGTGGTCGCCGTCTCTGGGGTGCTGATCCCGCTGGTCACGGGACGTCAGGCGATGAACGCCTGGCAGATGCCCTTCCTCATCCGCGACTACGACCATTTCGGCGAGCTGGCGCTCGGCGGCGTCGGACAGAAGATCCTCGACGATCTGCGCCCGGCGGGGCTGGTGGGCCTCGCGGTCGCCGACACTGGCCAGCGCAACTTCCTGTCGATCAACAAGGCTGTCACCACGCTCGCGGATTTCTCGGGGCTCAAGACCCGCATCGTGCCGGTGCCGCTGCACCAGCAGATCTGGGAGACGGTGGGCACCGCGCCCGTCGGCCTGCCCTATGGCGAGGTCTATGGCGCGCTGGAAACCGGGGTAATCGACGCTGTCGAGATCAACGTCTCCTCGATGCTGGGCGAAAACCTCTGGGAGGTCGGCAAGCACTTCACGCTGACCGGCCACTACCCGTGGCACATGTCGACGGTGATGTCCGAACGCTTCTTCGAAGGGCTCAACGACGAGGAGAAGGCCGCCGTGATCGAGGCCGGCCGGCGTTCGGTCACCGCGACGCTCGACTATGCCAAGACGCAGGATCTCGAGGGCCGCGAGGAGCTCAAATCCAAGGGCGTCGAGATCGTCGAGCTGAGCGAGCTCGACCAGATGCGTGATCGCGTGTCTGACCTGACGGCGGAGTGGTCCGGCAAGGATCCTCTCATCGCCGAGCTGGTCGCGGCAGCTGGCACGCCTTCCTGACACAGCCATCCCGCGAGGGCCTGAGCGCCACCGCGGGTCACCCTCACAGGGAGGATGAAACCGATGCAGGACAGAACCGGGCCCCTTACCCGCTTCGTTGCAAGCTACATATGGCTCGTGCGTACCCTCGCCGGGGTCAGCATGCTGCTGATCGTCGTGATCATGCTGGCGCAGGTGTTCTGGCGCTACATTCTGGGAGGCAGCCTGATCTGGGCCGAGGAGCTTTGCCGCTACCTGCTGATCTGGCAGACCTTTCTCGTGCTGGGCCTTGCCTTCTCCAAGGGCGAGTTCGTGGTGCTGGAGTTCGTGCCCTCGCTGCTGAGCCCGCGCCTGCGCTGGCTGCTGAAAGCGGTGATGGCGGTGCCGATCGTGGTCTTTCTCGGGCTCATGGCCTGGTACGGCTGGGATTTCGCCTCGCGCTTCGATCGCCAGACCATCCCCGCACTCGATTTCATCTGGACCGCGCTTTCGGGCGAGGCGCTGGGGCTCTCGATCCGCTGGGTCTATGTGAGCGTGACCGTGGGTCTCGCGCTGCTGGCGCTGCATGTGCTCGGAGACCTGGCGGTCAGCTTCCGCCGCCAGGTCATCAACAATCTCGAAGACACGGCGTCTGACGCCGACTGTACAGCGGCCGGAACCACATGAGCAGCTTCTTCCTCCTTTTCGCGGGCTTCCTCGCCACTGGCGTGCCCATTGCGCTGGCGCTCGGCATCGCGGGCACCGCCTATCTCTACCTCTCGGGCAACGGCATGATGGCGCTGATGCTGCCGCAGCGGATGATCGCGGGGGTCGACCAGTTCGTCCTGCTGACGATCCCGCTGTTCCTGCTGGCAGGCGCGCTGATGAATGTGGGCGGCGTCACCGAACGCATCGTGACCTTCGCCCGCGCCATGGTCGGCCACCGCCGGGGCGGCATGTCCTCCGTGTCGATCCTGTCCTCGGGTTTCTTCGCAGGGATCTCGGGCAGCGCCACCGCCGAAGCCTCGGCGCTTGGCTCGATCCTGATCCCGTCGATGGCCAAGCAGGGCATGCCCCCGGCCTATGCCGCGGCGCTGATCGCAGTAAGCTCGGTGATGGGGCCGATCATTCCGCCGTCGATCACCATGATCATCTACGGTGTGTTGTCGGGCGCCTCGATCGGGCAGCTCTTCCTAGCGGGCATCATGCCGGGCATCGGCATCGCCGTGGGGCTGCTGATCTACGCGAGCTGGCGCGCGCGCCGCGACGGCTTCCCGGTCACGCCCCGGATGACAGCGCGCGAGCGCCTCGCCGCAACCCGCCGCACCCTGCCTGCGCTGCTGCTGCCGCTGATCATCCTTGTGGGCATCAAGGCGGGGATCTTTACCCCGACCGAGGCCGCCGCCGTGGCGGTTGGCTATGCGCTCATCATCGGGTTCGTCTACCGTGACCTGACGATCGCGCGGGTCTGGGACGCGCTGATCGCCACCGCGCTGGTGTCGACCTCCATCCTCTTCATCACCTCGATGGCCAGCATCGTCTCCTTCGTCTTCACGCTGGAACAGGTGCCGCAGCTGATCGCCGATGCCATGCTGTCGCTGACCGAAAACCCGTGGATGATCCTGCTGCTGCTCAACATCTTCCTGCTGGTGCTGGGCATGTTCCTCGAGCCGATCTCGATCCTCATCCTGACGATGCCGATCCTGATGAAGTTCCAGGCGCTGATCGGCATGGACCCGGTGCATTTCGGCACCATGGTGGTGCTGAACGTGGTCATCGGCATGGCGACGCCGCCGGTGGGCATCCTGCTGTTCATCGCTTCGGCGATCTCGGGCGAGCCGGTGGGCAAAGTGATCCGCGAGGCGATGCCGATGGTGGGGGTCTGCCTGCTGGTGCTCACGGTGATCGCGCTGGTGCCGCAGGTGTCACTGTTCTTCCCGAGTTTCCTGAACTGAGGACTGACATGATCGCTCGCAACATCCTCATCGTCGTGGCCCACCCCGACCCGGCCTCGTTCAACCACGCGCTGGCCCGGGGCACCGCTGCGGCGCTGCGACAGGCCGGGCACCGGGTCACGGTCTCCGACCTCGCGGCCGAGGGCTTCCGCGCCGACGTGGGGGCCCATGACGTGACCGAGCGCGCCGACGCCGGGCGTTTTCATGTTCAGGCCGAGCAGGCCAATGCCGCCCGCCACGGCACCTACGCCGAGGACATCCGCCGCGAGCAGGCACGCGTGGCCGAAGCTGACAACGTGATCCTGCAGTTCCCGGTCTGGTGGGGTGGCCCGCCGGCACTGATGAAGGGCTGGATCGACCGGGTGCTGAGCTACGGCTTTGCCTATGTGGACGGACGACGCTTCGAAACCGGCCTGTTCCGGGGCCGCCGCGCGATGATCAGCGTCACCACCGGCGGCACACCCGAACGGTTCTCTGAGAACGGCGTCTACGGCCCGATTGATCCGCTGCTGATGCCGGTCCGCAAGCTGGCGCTGGAATACATGGGCTTCGAGGTGGCCCCCCTGCAGGTGGCCTACGGCGTGCCCCGCACCTCGCCCGAGGCCCGCGCCGCCCATCTGGCGGCCGTGGCGGAGGCGGCGCTGCAACTGGCGGCGCTGCCGGTCGAACGCACCGACGCCTGGCGCACCGCACTCGACGACGTTCCGGAAGGAGCCTGGGCGCGCAAAGCCTAGATTCCTGCGGATTTGTCCCCGCGTATGCGGTGGAGCCGATCAGAGGGTGATGCGCCGATGCACGGCCCAAGGTCTATCCCCGCGTATGCGGGGGAGCCGATTACGACTGGCGATGCCTACAATCTCACGGGGGTCTATCCCCGCGTATGCGGGGGAGCCCGTGGTGACTTCGACTTCTTGCTTGATCGTGCGGGTCTATCCCCGCGTATGCGGGGGAGCCAGTTTCGGGGATGCGGTGGCAATCCGCACGGAGGGTCTATCCCCGCGTATGCGGGGGAGCCTTCGGGATTCGGCCGCGCCGCATGGCGCGGGGGGGTCTATCCCCGCGTATGCGGGGGAGCCGAAGTCACCGCGCGCCTGCATAGCCTTCACCTGGGTCTATCCCCGCGTATGCGGGGGAGCCACTGAGGCGATTGCGGCGGCCCGTCCAACCTTGGGTCTATCCCCGCGTATGCGGGGGAGCCATGATCACGCCGGATACATCCTGTTTCGGCACGGGTCTATCCCCGCGTATGCGGGGGAGCCGATGCCGGAATGAAGGTGCCGGACCTGCCCGAGGGTCTATCCCCGCGTATGCGGGGGAGCCCGCTCGTCTCTGCCGATACCCGGCGCACATGGGGGTCTATCCCCGCGTATGCGGGGGAGCCTTTCTGCGCCGGTAGGGACGGTGTTGGAAGAGGGGTCTATCCCCGCGTATGCGGGGGAGCCTCAGGCTCAGGCTTCTGTTGCTCCTGCGGTCCGGGTCTATCCCCGCGTATGCGGGGGAGCCAATGGGTGATGGAACGCTGGGGCATTCAGGAAGGGTCTATCCCCGCGTATGCGGGGGAGCCCAGCGCATCCTGACCGGCGCGCAGGGTGGCGAGGGTCTATCCCCGCGTATGCGGGGGAGCCCCGATGCCCGCCCGCGCCCCGTCATCCAACCCGGGTCTATCCCCGCGTATGCGGGGGAGCCGCACTTTGCGGTTGCCGTGCCATGCCATAACGGGGTCTATCCCCGCGTATGCGGGGGAGCCCGCTACATGCCGGTGGTGGTGCGTGGTGTCAGGGGTCTATCCCCGCGTATGCGGGGGAGCCTTGAGCAAAAAGCCTCCATTGGGGGCTGAGTGGGGTCTATCCCCGCGTATGCGGGGGAGCCATCGCAGCTTCGAGTCGGGCGCGCCAAGGTGTGGGTCTATCCCCGCGTATGCGGGGGAGCCTCTTTGAGCTATATCTCTGTATTTCCACGAATGTCAAAGAGCATGAAGGCGAGTTGGCGTGATATTACTTTCGTTTTACGAGCAAGATGCCATCCGCATCCACAATGGTCTTGGCGGGCTCGCCCAGGGTTTCCATACGCAGGCTGCCTACCGCTTTCGTGTCACGCCATACCAGCGTCAGCGAGCCGCGGCCGAGGTCGGTCCACCAGTCCTGCATGACCGACCAGACCCGGGTGCGCACAGCGGCCGACATCTCGGGGGCGACATAGACGCCCGGGGCGATTTCCAGCATCACCGAGGTGAGGAAGCCGCGGTAACGCATCTCGACATCGCGGGTGACGATCATGGTCAGCGGCATCAGGGGTCCCGCCCTTCGATCAGGGCCTTGATCCGTTCGATCATCTCGGGAATCACGCCCTGCCGGGAGAGCGCGGCGCCTGTCATCCGGCGCGTCACCCGCTCGATGTTCTCGGAAGGGCGCTCCTCAACCAGCTTAGCCGCCTTGAAGGCGCAGGGAATGGTCAGGCTGTCACGGTAGAGATCCGCGATATCCAGAACAAAGCTCTGGCCCGGGTCTTCATGGATGAAGCCGAGTTGCGGGATGGTAGCCGTGGCGCAGACAGCGATCGCCGCAGCGGCTTCGACGGCACTGGCGGCGTGGTTCAGCGCCTGGTTTGCCAGGTCGGCAGCCATCGGGGCGCCCCGGTCATAGCGCCGGCCTTGCCACCTGATCCCGATCCGCTGTGCCTGCAGGGCATAGGTTTCCTTCATGCGCGCGCCCTCGATCCCGCGCAGGACATTAAGATCGGCATGGGGAAAAACCTCTGACAGACGCAGGGCATACATGCGCCGGGCCGTCATCACGCGCAGGTCATCATCGGCCCAGATCCGGGCCTGCAGGCGGGCGAGGCCCGAACGATCCGGGATCAGCGGCGGCGCGGTGTAAAGCCGGACGCCATCTTCCCCGACGGCGGCAAGCGCGGTGCGGGCATGGGCCAGCAGGCGCAGTGCATCATGGCTGACTGTCGATCCGGGCCCCAGCAGGATGATCGAAACCCCTTGCAGCGGGATGGCATAATCCCCCGGATCAAGCGCATCCGCCGCCGTTACCTCGCCCTGCAGAAAGGCGAGGGTGCCGTCCCGGGCAGTCAGCGCACCGCGCGCAAGATAAAGGCACCCGGCCCGGTCGGCATGGGGCACCTTGGCACTGTCAAGTCCGAGCCGCCCTTTCAGCATCAGGTCGCCCTTTGCGCCGGGCGCAGCAGAAGCATGCCGTAGCCATAGCTGCGATGGCGCCCCACGCCCCTTGCCAGCAGCGCGGCAAAGGCGGCGGGGTCGGCAATCGTCACAGTCCCGTGAAACACCGCATCGGGCCCTTCGAGCCGCTTGCCGTCCCGCTGGATGCGAGATCGCTGAAAACTGACCATCCGGGTGGTCGCGATTTCCAGATCGGCGGCCGGGCCCAGCCGGACTTGCAGCCAGTCGCGATAGGCATCTTCCCGAGTGGTGGTGGCGCCACGCAGGACAGCGGCCAGAAAGGCATCGACCTCTGCGCCCTTGCGGAAGCCCACCTCTGCGCCCGTTTCGTCCCGGCCTGCGAGTGCAGAGGCAAGGCGCACGACCGGGCGGATGCGCAGATCAAATCCGATGCGCTGGCCTGCCGCCCATGTGGTGACTGGCCGGGGGATAGACCGCAACCGGCCCAGCTCGACCACGGCCGCCAGATCGGGGATCAGGCTGAGCTGCGCCTTCCGACGAAGGGTTGCGGCATCCTCGGCGGCATAGGCATAAAGGTTGCCGCTCTCTGCCCCTGGGGCCACCATCAGGCGAAAGGGTTGCAGCATGGCCGGCCCGAAGGTTTCGCCCAACAGGTGATGCAGGGCAACCCCTTCATCAAAGCCACCGCCCAACCTGCGCGCGCCAGCCCATACATGCAGCGCCCTGAGCGAGAGCGGAAGTTCCACCAGATGCAGGGTCATGGGATCATCCTTTCACAGACCCTGCGGCCGCCGCCGTGCAGGCCAGTCACCCAGTTGCGCAGATCCGGCAGATCGAAACCGGGATCATCCCCCGTCATCGGCCAGAGCGCACGCCCTGGCGTGGCAAGCGCCAGCAACGCCGCTTGCACATTATCTGCATCGATCCAGCCTGCAAACAGGGGGGCCGTGGGCAGGCAGGGCTTGCGCCCGATGAACAGCGGGCGGGCCGGGCGCTCCAGCACCGCGGCAAGCCTGTCCAGATCGGGACCATCGCCCGGCAGCAGCCGCAGCACTACCCGGCAGTCGTGATCGGCCAGATAATCGCGGCGGCGGCGGTGCGGGCTGTCATATGTGGCGCCCGCCCGTTCATCCGGGCGGCCCCATGTCGTCCAGCCACGATCATTTCCGCCCAGCCTGGCATTCTGGTTGTCCGTCAGGACCCTGCCTTCCCGAGCGATCAGCGCACCAAAGATCAGCCGATCCTGGAGGGCCTGATGCGCGGCACCATCTTCACGGCGCCAGCCAAGCGCATTGGCAAACAGCCCGGTCAGCGCCGAGGCTGATGGAAAGTCACGGGTCGGCCCGACATGGTCGATGGACACGTCGCCAAAGGCCATCAGCGGCGCGGTCAGGCGCAGATGCAGCCAGCGCAGGGTCATGCCGCGGGTCCGGCCAGCTGCGCGGGCAGTTCCCTGGCGAAGCCGGCCAGATCGGCCAGCGTGCCAGGGGCCGCGCCGGGAACCTCGGCATTGGCCAGCGACATCACGCGCCGAACCTCGCCGGTGGCATAGGCGGCGTCCAGTGCCGCCAGATGGTCCGACAGCGCCGCAACCGCCTGCCCGGTTTCCGCGGGGCAGGGGCTGCGGAACGCCTCGGCCAGCGACCGGGGCTGGCGGTCGCCCGCCTCCACCAACAGGAGGGACGCGCGGGAATAGGGGGCGGTGGACCCCAGCTTGGCCCCCGGCGAGACTTCGGCGATCAGATAAAGCAGGTTGTGCAGAACATCACCCGCCAGCCGCGCATCGCCACCCAGGTTCGACAGCAGGCCGGGCAGATCGACCACGACATAGCCATAGAACAGGCCCGAGGTCAGCTCGGTTTCCTGAATGGTATCGGCGCCGGTATCCTCGTCCCGCGCCAGATCGTCGGCGGCGATGAAGTAATCGCCCTCTGCCTCTTCGGCGTGCACGGTGAAGGCATGGGCGACATGCACCGGTGCGTCGATATTGGCTTTGGGGTCAGAGGTGACCATCCGCCCGAACAAAGCACCCGTCAGACCGCCGGGCAGTTTTGCGCCTTCACTCATCGCCCGGAGATTGGCCTTGTGGGTCTTGTTCCATTCCTTTGCCAGCGCTGCCGCCGCCTTGGCGTCACCACCGGCCTCGGCCACCAGCCGCCTGGCCTCGGCGGTCAGATAGGCCACCTCCACCTCGCCCAGCAGCAGGGTCTGGCGGGATTTCTTGTCGGTGCCCTTGTCACCGTAAACCGCTGTCAGCATCGCGTCCCTGATCGGTTTCACGACCGCCGCGTCAACATCTGCCGCCCAATCGGCGAAAACCTTGCGATCCACCGTTTCGCGCGACCGGAACGCATCATCAGCCCCCGCGATGCGGTGCAGGCTGTGGGGGTCATCGGCCAAACGCCAGTGCCGCTTCAGGCATTGCGAACTGACGCGGGTGCGCAGATGCCCGCCATAGGGCAACCGCTTTGCCAGACCGGAGTCATCCCGGTTCAGCAGCGCCGCCGTATAGGGTGCCAGAAAATGGATCTGAAGGAAGCGCGGTTCAGTCATTTTGGATGTCCTCGGTCTGCGATTTGTCAGATTGCTTGTAATAGGCACGGGCCAGATGGCTGCCATCGTCAGGCCAGAACACGGCGCGGGCCAGATCGACGGTGTTCAGGCCGGTGGTCTTGCGGGCGATCATGCGGATGGCCCGTTCCAGCGCATCGTCGCGAGCGGCCCCGCGAGCCGCGATCAGCCGCGCCAGCCGCTGCTCGCTGAAACCCGCGTCGTGCAGAACCGCCCCCAGCGGCCGCTTGTCATCATGGACCGAGCTTTCCCGGCTGGCGGGCGTCATCAGAGCCACCAGCCGGGTGAAGCGCAGCCAGCCAGCCTCTTGCCAGCGCGGGATGCCCAGCCGCGCGACCTGCCGCCAGAACAGCGGCGAACCCGCAGGCCCCATGCGCCGCGCATCGGCCTTTTCCCCGGCATCGGCTGCGGCGATCGCGGCTGCGATCGCCAGCGCCCGGCTTGCCCTGTCATCGGTGTCGTCATGCATCGGCCTTCTCCTGTCTGTAAACCCGCATGGCGACATACAGCCCCCGCGCCAGCGCCTGAGCGCCCCGAACCTCGGCCCGCGGGCGCATCAGGCTGGCGCAGGGAATACCCGGCAGCGCCGCGTGAAATTCGGCGCGGGCCTCGGCGGCCAGCCGCTCCAGGAACGCAAGCCGCAGCGGCGCGAAATCGGCATCAGCCTTAATCGCCAACCGCAGCCAGAGTTCGGGAAAGAACAAGGCATCCGCCTTGCGTCGCAGCGCCGCCCGCGCGGGAAGGCTGCGGGCGTAATGCGGCTTGCCCAGCTTCTCTCTGTCGCCCCCGGCGGCCACGGTCGCAAGACCATTGCGCAACGCCAGATCGACTGCGGCGATATCTTCCAGGATCTCCGCCGCCACCAAAGCCGGCTTTTCGCCGAAGATATGTGCAACCATCGCCTTCGGCACCGGCACGACGCGGGATTTGAAGCCGTCGGTCTTGGAGTTGCCGCGTGAAAATGCCTCGGCCACCAGAAGCATCGGTTCCCGGGCTTCTTCGGCATGGCTGCGCGCCAGCGGGGGCGCATGCCATTCGCGGTTGTCCTTCTTGAACAGCAGGCGCACCAACAGCTCGTGCGTCCAGTCCTGTTCGCCCAGGGTGAAGCTTTTTCCTTCCGCAACATGCAGAGGCGCCCAAGGGTCGCCGGTATTGCCCTTGGCCTCCTTGCCGGCAACGCGGGGCCCCTTTGAGGTACTGCGTTCCGCGAGGATACGGCCATCCTGCACGACCAGCCGCACCCGACGGCAGATTTCGATGAACAGCGGATCAAGCGCTGCCAGTTCCAGCTCCCGCCCCTCGGGCCAGGGTTCGGGCCACAGAAGGGCCTTGCCCTCCGGCCCCTGCCGCGTCGCCAGCAGGCGGGCCACATCGCGCGCCCACCAGGCCGAGGGATCGACCTGCGCCGAACCCACCCGCGCCGGGGCCAGCCCCAGCATCACCCGCGAGGATGACCCGCCGTTCATCCGGGCGATGCCATAGTTTCCGGCGCCGCCAAATCCTTCCATCGTCTGCAGGCTGACCAGCGCAAAGATCCAGTCCTGCGGTGCGGCCTGTCGGGCGATCTCGCGCTTGATGTCATGGTTGCGCGAGGTGATCAGCATGTCGAGCGCATCGGGGGTCGCCACGGGCGACCATTTCAACCCGCCTGGATCGGCAGGTTGCAGAAAGGCGGGCAGGTTGCGATCGGCGCCCACCAGGTGCCAGGGCGCATCGCCCGGGAAAGCGGCGGTCAGCCCGCGCAGGGCGGCACACCAGCCCTCCTCGGCCAGCGGCAGCTCGTGCTGCCCGGCCTTATCCAGCGCCAGAACCGCGAGCTGCACGAGAAACATGTGCCAGGCCGGGCGCTGATGCGGGCGCAGCGCGGGAAAGCCCTGCACCTCGCCGCGCGCCATGGAGGCCAGCAGACCGGGCAGGCTGTGCCATCCCCGGTCGGTCTGGATCAGCGGTTCGTGCAGCAGATCATGGGTCATCCGTCGCTCCTTGCCTCAACCCTTCGGAACCGTAGGTCATCACCCTGTCAGAAACAGTCACCCGCACCGGCGGGCCTTCTTCGACGCAGACTTCCTCGTGCCCGGTCAGCCCGCGTGACCAATGGGCCGGCAGGGCCAGGCGGGTGATCGGCGCGCCGAAGGCACCCAGAGTGCCGGGGGGTAGTCGCAGCACCACGCCCTCTTCGCCCAGCCGGGTGCGGATATTTTCGTCATCGGGAAAGCATTCCAGCGGCTTGCTGCGGTTCAGCAGCAAAAGCCCCGCTGTCTGCATTTCTGCAAGGGCCTTGCCAGTCACACGCTGATAATAGGCCTGCCAGCCCCGCGCCTCGGCCAGCGACGAAAGGGCATCGGGGTGGGTTGCGGCCTCGACCAGCTGGCGGTTCATCGCGGGGATCTGCCAGACCGGGTGTGTCTCGATCTGGTCGAGCGTCGCGGCCAGCCCGGGCACATCGACATAGACCCCCGCAAGGCTTGGCCCGCCCTCGAATGCGCCCAGCCCATTGTCGGCCGCCCGCGTCAGCGGATCAAGTCCGCCTTCCGGGCACAGCACCACCGCCCGCGCGGTCTGATACCCCGCAGGCCGGGGCCGCTTGTGGCGGTGCAACCGCCCGAGGCGCTGCAGCAGAACATCCATCGGGCAAAGATCGGTGATCAACAGGTCGGCACAGAGATCCAGAGACTGTTCCAGCGTCTGGGTTCCGACAACGATCCGCCCCCCCAGCACGCTGTCCTTGCCGATCGCCTGTTCGACCGCATGATCGAGCAACGCACGATCCTCGGCGGCGAAACGGCTGTGATGCAGGGTTGGGATGCCATTCACGGCCAGGAGCAGATCGGCGGCCTGCGCATGGCAGGCGGCAAAGGTTTCCTGCGCCCGCGCCACCGTATTACGAATGACCAGCACCCGCGCGCCCTGTCGCGCCGCCCGCACCGCCAGATCTCCTGCAGCCGCGCCAGACCAGCCCGCCTGCGCCCGCACTTCGACCGTCTTGGCGCCATTGGGGTCGGGCGCCACCGGATGCAGCCCTGCCGAGGTCCAGGCCGCCGGATAGGCAAGCGCCGTGTCACGGGCAAGGCTGGCGGGGGCTTCGCCACGCCACCGCCGCCGTGCCGCTGCACCCAGAGTAGCCGACATCAGCAGCACATGCCCGCCCAGCCCAAGATGGCTGCGCACAAGGTTAAGCTGCACTGCGGTCATGTAGGGGTCTGACGCATGCACCTCGTCGATCACCAGCAACGCGCGCGACAGGGCGGTGCCGCGCAGATGCGCATATTTCACCTGCAACCCGCCAAGCGCCACCTGATCGACCGTGCCAACCGCCACCTGCGCGGCCAGATAGCGGGCGGAATGTTCCGCCGCCCATCGCGCCGGGTTCTCCCGCTCATCCTCCCAGAGCATTGTAAAATCCGGCAGGCGCGTGCCCTTCGCCTCGCCCGCCATGACTTGCCCAGGAATGGCCAGCACCGCCTCGGGGGCCGGATCGAACATGCGTTTCAACGCGGCGTTCACACGGCCGTGCAATTGCCGGGCGGCAGCCCGGGTCGGCACGGCGAAATAAAGCGCCTCCACCTCGCCGGCCGCAACCAGCGCAGCAAAGCGCCACAGCGCGGCCTCCGTCTTGCCCGATCCGGTTTCCGACTCCAGCAGAATGAGCCGTTCATCCTGTGGAATATCCCCCAGCGCCTGCTGTGCGGGCCTTGGCGCAGGATGATCGGAGATCAGCGGCCAGCCGACGGCCGCCTTCAGCGTCAGCTTGTCGGCGAGCCCGATTTCAGAGAGATGTCGCGCGGCCCGCGTCTGTGCGGTTGCCCAGTAATCTGGCTGGAACTGCGCAACGAAAGGAAAGGCCCGGCGATCCGATCCGACCCAGTCGGCCAGAGTCAGAAGCCCGCAGATGAAATGCAGGAATGCCGGTTCTGGTGGCGGGGGCCGGGCGACCGCGATCTCCGGGAACCATGCCCGCAGGGCCCTGCCCATGACCGCCTCCTCGCCCCGCCAGTCATAATCCGCAAGCATGGGAAATGCAGCCGCAGCCTGCCCGGAGCCGGGTTCAGGAACCGGCCTGCCATGATGCGCCAGGATCGCGGCAAACCAGTCTTGCACCCCCGGCCAGCCGGCCAGCGTGGAGATCACGCCATCCAGAGACCCGGCCTCTGTCTGCATCAGCCAGAGCCAGCCGCATTCCAGATGCCCCCTCAGCCGCAGGCCATGGCCATCGGGCCAGGCCTTGGCCTGAAAACCCGGCGCAAGCTTGCCGATGTCATGCAGAAAGGCGAGTGCTGAAAGGCAAGCGATCTCCTCGTCCCTGATCGCGCGCGCCAGGGCGCGCTCCGCGCGCTCGCGTCGATGCGGCTGGCGGAGAAGTGCCGAAAAAACAGCTGCGACATCGGCGGAGTGGTGCGCGAGGTGATGATACGATCCCGCGGCACGATCGGCTTTTCCCCAGGCTGCGGGCATCGGAACATGCATATCAAGACAACCAAAAAAACTAATGTTTGGAAAAAAACATCCCAGAACAGTATGAAAACAGGAATTTACTCCAACCTGCAATCAAATTCCTGCGGCACCGTGCCGGAGGCGCGAAGCGGTGCGGGCCGTCGGGGCGGCCATTGCCCGGCGGACACCTCGGACGGGCGAAACGCTCTTGCGGCAGGTTGACCTGCCAGGGGATTTTTCTTCCATCTGCGATTAGAGTCCGGCCTCTTGAGAGGACGGATGATGAAGAAGGCACGACTGACGGAAGAGCAGATCATTGGCATCCTTCAGGAGCATGAGGCAGGCGCGAAGTGCGCTGATCTCTGCCGCAAGCGCGGGATGTCGGAAGGCACGTGTCTCAGTGTGGAAGGCGAAATATTCCTGGATGACGGTGTCGGAGGGCCGCCATTATTGCGCCATTGGTCCGAGCGACAATGGCGGCGCGGCTGAAGGCGCTGGAGGATGAGAATGCCAAGTTGAAGAAGCTCCTGGCCGAGCAGATGCCCAACATGGCGGCGATGCGCGAGCTTCTCCAAAAAAAATGGTGACGCCCGCCGTGAAGCGCGAGCCTGTCGCGCATCTGAAGCCGATGCAGAATGGGTTTGTGGAAAGCTTCAACGGCAGGATGCGGGACGAGCTCTTGAACGAAACGCTGTTCCGCAACCTGGCACATGTGTAACGCGACAAAAACATGGGGTTTTTTAAGAGAGTGCGTTGCCCTATCCGTCGCTAGGTGTCGTTACCGTAGCCATCCGTCTTTCCTCAATAAAATAAGGCTCTTGCCGAGGCTATGAGGCTGTGGCGACGTGTCTGGGCGGCTCCGGGGCGGTGATCGCTGTCGCGGCGAAAATACCGGGCCAAACAGGTGGCCAGAGCGTGATCCGCGCCCTCGCTGGCGTCTGCAGGCCAGCCTGCGCGGGGTGGGCTGCGATTGCCTTGGCCTCGCTCGCGGCGTCTGGCGCGAGGTCGTCGGGCGGGAGCCGTTCCCGATCCCGCCTTACAGCCGCGATTGGGGCGAGATCTGCCCGCGCGAGGTGCAGGCCGACGGGGCGCGGGCGATGATGCCGGAGATCGCAGCAGCCGATGCGCCTCCCGGTGCACTGATCCTCTTCCGGATGATGCCGCGCGCTATCACCAAGCATGTCGGGATACTCACCAGCCCCGTCACCTTCCTCCACGCCTATGAACGTCTGGGCGTGATCGAGGAACCGCTGACCTCTGCCTGGCGGCGTCGCGTTCGCCTTCCTTTTCCCTGCTCGTTGAGACCTTCCGATGGCCACGCTCGCCCTTGGCGCTGCGGTTGCAGAAGATGAAGGGCGAGGTCGTCGATCGCGCCCGGGCGACGGCGATGGTCTTCGATCTGGCTCGTCGGGAACGCAACGCTTGGCTCAACTGGCCGCCACGCGTAGCTGCCGATACCGGCTGCAGATGCCGCCGCTGAAGGCGGCCTTCGAGGATGATCACATCGCGCTGATCGCCGACAGCGAGCATGTCTCCGACCTGCGCATGGTGAAACTGATCCGGGGCATCCCCCGCGTGCCCCCCGTCCGCGAGGGCGAGAAGGGCAGGAAGCGCCACGGCGATTATGCCATCGCGCTGGCGCTGGCATATTTTGCCAGCCGCATGCGCTGGGTCGAATACGGCTATGTGCCGGTCCATGACCAGAGGGTCGGCCACAACGGCGGCCCCGCAATGTTCGGGAGCGAAGAGGAGGGCTGGTGGCGCGGGCCGCTCGGCGCCCGGCTTCGCGGGAGTATCTGACCATGGCCCGCAATCTGATCCTGACCGACCGCTGGGGCTATGAGGTGGATCGCGCCAGCCTGACCCGCGATGTCGGGGCGCCGAGCCTGTCGGGCGCGCGCTCGCCGCTGACCTCCTATCCGGGCGACGGGCTGAACCCGCTGCGGCTGGCGCAGATCCTGCGCGCGGCGGATCACGGCGATCCGGTGCGCTATATGGAACTGGCCGAGGTGATCGAGGAACGCGACCCGCATTATCTGGGTGTGATCGGCACCCGGAAGCGGTCGGTCTCGCAACTCGACATCACGGTCGAGGCGGCCTCGGACGATGCCCATGACGGCAAGCTGGCGGATATGGTCCGCGACTGGGTCAAGCGCGACGAACTGCAGCAGGAACTGTTCCATATCCTCGACTGCCTGTCGAAGGGCTATTCCGCCACGGCGATCATCTGGGATCATTCCGAGGGGCAGTATCTGCCGAAGGAGCTGGCCTGGCGCGATCCCCGGATCATCCGGTTTGCCCGTCACGATCTGGCGCGGCCGCTGATGCTGGATGACAGCGGGCGCGAGGTGCCGCTGCCTGCCTTCCGCTTCGTCTTTGCCGATATCCCGGCCAAATCCGGCATGCCGACCGGCCGCCTGGTTGATATCGACCATCTGCGCAGTGATGTCGCGCGGGGTGTCATCCTTGTGGAGGGGCGGCTCTGAGGTCGGGTTGGGGTCGAACCAACATCGATCGGCCGAATGACGGCAAACCCCCCTTACCGGTCGGGCACACGACCTCAGAAAGGCAAATATAGTCATGTTCACGATTGAAATAAAGGATGCGGAGGTCGAGCGGGCGCTGGCCGGGCTACAGGCGCTGCTGTCCGATCTCAGTCAGGTGATGCGCCAGATCGGCGATGCGCTGGTGCAATCCACGCAGGACCGGATGCTGATCGGCCAGAGCCCGGACGGATCGCCCTTCGCCCCGCGCGCGGCCTCGACCCTGAAAGCCTATGAGAAGAAGGGCGGGAAACCCGGCCCCTATCCGCTCTGGCTGGAGGGGGACATGCGACGGGGCATCAACTTCCGGTCCGGCCCCGACTTCGTCTCGGTCGGATCAAATGCCCTGCAGGCTGCGGTCATGCAGTTCGGCGCGAAACAGGGCCAGTTCGGCGCCCGCATGGGCCGGACGAAGCAGAAAGACGGCGGCCCCGCCTCCCGCGACTATTTCCACCACCTGCCCTGGGGCGACATCCCGGCCCGGCCTTTCCTCGGCCTCTCCGACACCGACCGCTCCAACATCCTCGATATCGTCCGCGAGGCCTTCGAGGCGCAGGTGGGAGGGTGATTTGGACCCTCACCTTCAAGGGGTTGGTCATCGCTGCGGGGCGGCTTCTCCGAAGCAGCCTTTCGACACATTGTGCAGCATTTTTGTTTGCCAAAAGACTGTAATGCGGGACAAAGCGTTCATTCGCTGCTGAAGGTAATTGATGAGATACTTGCTCAGCTCCGTGCTCATCGCCCTGTCTACACATACAGCCTATGCCGAAGAACTGCTTCGAGCCGATCAGCCGTGGTGCCCATCGGTTGCAAACTGGCGGGTGCCGGAATGGGGAGATCCAGACTTGGTGCCCGATGGCGGCCTTGTGCGGGTAGGGGCGCGCATATTTCGATCCTGCACCAGCCCGCATAGCTCCTCCGAAGCTCCGCGCATCATTCGGCTGACACTCAATCCCGCGCTGATACCGAAGACTCTGAACCGACACGCGTGGCCGACCCTAACCTTGTCGGATTTGCTGCCAGGCGGTGAATGGCTACCTTCTATGCTGAGGAGTTATGTGGCCGTCGGCACAAGGATGTTCGGTGGCACCATATACAGAGAATATAGGCACCAAGAGAGTGTTAAGGTCGAGCACTCCAACCGCATCTTCGTGTATGAACCCACACTGAACCCAAATCTCGATCCCGAGCCGGATCACGCGATAAGCTGCCCAGACAAGGGTAGAAGTGCAGGACTTAGCGTCACTTGTTTCGTGTTCGTGTTCCACGAGGGCATCCGGGCATCCATAATGATGATCGGTGATGGAGAGGGCTTCCCACCCGTGCCGCGCCACGAGTTTCCCCAGATCGCAAGGGATATGCAGCAGGTGTTGTTTATCGCCGATGTGACGGTACGGATATCGCCCCTCAAAGCTAGCTTGCCCCAATTTAACTGATGCCCGAATGACCGCACCGCCGTATCGATCCGGTCGGTCCAAAGCGGGCACTCGTGACGATTGCAGCCAACGGCAGCTTCAAGCCCTCAGCGGCCATTCGCCCTTACTTGACCGGGGTTGCCAATGTGCCGTACGAGAACTTAGGGTTCGATCAGATCCCGAGAGGGCATGGAGATGCTGAAAAGGCTAGCTTTCGGCTTTCTGGCCTTCGCTTCTGCCGCGCATTCCGAGGAATCCTCTTCCGCCATTGGGCCGGTTCTTATAGGTGGTGACACCCGCTCCGAATGCGAGGCGGCATTGGACATGGCATCCGCAGCCTTTCTTTCGACAAGTCCTGTGCTCACTTGGCCCGTACCGGAGCCGGATGCAGGATTGGCTGCGCTGGTTCTGCGCCGCAAGGATCGCGATATCAGCGGTGGCGATGGAATTTGGGCCGATCCTGAAGTCTTCGAAAGGATGGAAGGGGACGAGCGGTTGCGTATGATCTTCCACTGGCAACGCGAAGCGCAGGACGGTCGGCGTATCCTGGTGGTCGAGACTCCGTTTAGCTGGCGGGGCAGTTTGTATTACCTGTTCATCTTGGACGGGGCGCTTGCCCCAGAGTCCTTTCCGCAAATCTATCGTGATGCCACTCGGGCAAATTTCCGCCCTCCGATGGATGGCCCGCCGATCCCGCTGCCCGTTCTATATCAGGGCAGTTGGGCCACTCCGACGATCCTGCGCGACGCAAGGTCCGGTGTCCTATGTCGCACTCGGCCATTTGCACCGCCCGCAATCGCTTGACGGCGGACGGGTGCGCTATTCCGGCTCTCCCTTCCCGCTTTCCGCCGCCGAGATCGCCTATGACCACGGCGTCACGCTTCTAGATCTGGATGAGGGCTTCGCGCCACGCCACATTCCAATGCCGCGTCCTGTCGCCATGCACCGCCTGCCTCCGCGCGGCACGGCCCCGCTGGCAGAAGTCGCGGCCGCAATGGCGGCACTGAACCTCTCGCCCGATACGCCGCGCAATGCGCAACCCTTCGTTTACCTGTCGCTCCTTGCCGACCGCCCGGTGACGCAGATCCTCGCCGAGGCCGAGGCGTTGATTGAGGCTTTGCCGCTACGCCTCGCGGGGCTCTCGATCATCCGGCCAGAGATTGCCGCAATCCCGGACGCACCGCCGCCCGACCTTTCCGAGACCACGCCCGAAGACCTGTTCATCACCGCCTTCCGGCAAGCACATGGGCAGGATCCGGGCAGCGCCCATCTGGCCGCCTTCCGCGACGCCCTGTCCGAAATCTGATCCCGGAGCTCCCCAAAATGCGCATCCTTTCCATCTCCGGCCAGAATATCGCGAGCCTTGCCCAGCCCTTTTCTGTGGATTTCACCACGGAACCGCTGGCGGGCGCGGGCCTTTTTGCCATCACGGGCGAGACAGGGGCGGGCAAATCCTCGATTCTCGATGCGATGTGCCTGGCGCTTTACGGCGATGCGCCGCGCCTTGCAGGCGGTGCGGCAACAGATGAAGTCCCCGACCCGTCCGGCGACGCAATCAAGGCCCGCGATTCCCGCGCCATACTGCGTCGCGGTGCGGCACAGGGTTGGGCCGAGGTCCGCTTTACCGCCCGTGATGGGCAGGACTACATCGCCCGCTGGCAGGCGCGGCGCGCACGCGACAAGGCAGATGGCCGTTTGCAGAACGTCTCCCGCTCTTTGTCCCGCGCGGCTGACGGCCAGCCGCTTGCCAACCAGCTCTCAGCCGTGAACGAGATGATCGTGACACTGAGCGGCTTCTCCTATGAGGAGTTCCACCGCACGGTCCTTCTGGCGCAGGGTGATTTCGACGCCTTTCTGCGCGCCGATACCAACGACCGCGCCGGCCTCCTGGAAAAGGTCACGGGCACCGGGCTTTACCGCGATGTCTCGATCCGCATCTATGAAGGGCATGACGCGGCCCGGCAGGCCCATGACGCGCTGATCCAGCAGCGGGCGGGCTACCGGCTGCTCTCGGACGAGGACCGCACCGCGATGGAAGCGGAGAACGTGGACCTGACCGAAGCCCATGAGAGCGGCATCACCGCAGCCAAGGCCTTGCAGGCGCAGCTTGACCTGCACACCCGCCACACTGCCGCCCTGCGGCAACTCACGCTGGCCGAGGCCGCAGAGGAACAGGCCATCGCCGATCACACCTCTGCCGCGCCCGAGCGCGGGCACCTGATGCGCATCGACCGCGCCGCCCCCCTGCGGGCTCCATGGCTGGCCGTCCAGACCTCTGAAACCCGGCTTGCAGCGGCGAACATCGCCCTTGTGGGCGCCCGGTCGCTGGCAGCCGAGGCAACGACAAAAACGGCAACGGCCCGACAACAATCGGATCGGGCCGAGGCCGAGTTCACCGCCCGGGAAGCGGAGTTCAAAGCCTTCGGCCCGATCCGGGATCAGGCGGCGGCGCTGGATCAGCAGATCCTGTCTGCGGCAACAGAGGTTGCGGCTGCAGAAGGTCAGGCAACCCGTGCAGCGCAGGAGGCAAGTGCCCTGCACGTCGCGCTCACCACCCTGCAGACCGAAGAAGCCAATCACCGCACAACCCTGACCGAAACGGAAACGGCACTCGCCAGCCTTTCGGCTGATGTGGGTCTGGCCGACATTTGGGGGCAGGTCCGCGCCCAGATCGCGGATCATGCCACGGCCAGAGAGGCACTGACCGCATCAGAAGGCGAAGCCGCCAAGCACACGGAAAAGCTGGCCAGGCTGGCGCAAGAACTGGCAACGCTGACCGCGCAGGACCAGACCGACCGGACCACCGAGGCCGATCTGGCCCGGCAATCGGCTGAACTTGCCACAGCCATCAGCGCGGTTGAGACAGCCCATCCCGCCCGCCGCGCCGGGGATCTCGCTGCGCTGTCCTCGGCTCTGGCCGATATGATCCGCGCCGGGGCAGATCACGCTGCGGCCAGCACCGACCTCGCAAACGCCAGGGCGAGCGGAGAGGCCGCCACAACCCTGCTGGCCACGGCGCAGGGCGATGCCACGCGCGCAACCGACGATCTGGCTCGGGCCGAGGCACAGGTCCCGGTCGCCCTTCTGATCGATGAAGCCTTTCCCGTCGTGGGCATCATGCCGTCCGGCTGAATGTCAGTGGTTGATATCGGCTGGGTTTTGTTCACGGGCGACGCGGACGACATCCCGGCCATCGCGACAGCCTGTAATCTGGGGCAGCAGCGGCTGCTGGACAATTACGCGGCTTATGAGGCGGACCTGACCCGACACATGACAGCACCCCACCTTGATCACATCGGCGGCCTGCCGGTAACGACAGCGCCCGATGGACTGCGGATCGTGCGTATGGACGACATCACGGTGCCGGAAGTTCGCGCAGCGCTTGATCGGCACATCGCAGCGCATGGCCTCAATCTGATCCTCGATCTCGAGGATGACCTGCCGATTTCATCGCCGCCGGACGGATACCTCTATGCAGATCCATGGTGGCGCTGGTGCCGGGTATGGGCCGAACTTCCACCGCGTCAATAGGGGCAAAGAATATCCCTTCGATTTTCGGGGGATTTTCTGAGTCACCTGATCGCATCGTTTTCCGCTTGTTTTGCGGTGAGAGGGTTTGTTCTCTATTCATATTCTTTTGCGCTTATCCCTTGACCGCCTCGCCAGGTGAAGATCTGGAATTGATTTTTCTATTATTTCTTTTCCAAGACAGGGAGATATTTTCCTTCTTCAATATTTTCGGCGGTAATATTTATTCTCATACTTTCGTCTTCTATTTTTCTCCAATTCCTGAATCAGGTCCCATGATTCACGCGACCAGCGATCAGCGCAGCGAATACGACATATAGATTTTCGCATATTTTTGGGTTGTCCACATAATAACAGATCCTGAGCCCATTTTACCTTCCTTTTCCGAATCCGGAGCGCCGCCCATGCCTTATATTAACTGTCAGCACGCTGGGATCGTTCCGGCAAACGTTCAGATCGATATGACCCACGGTGGCCACGACGCTTCCGGAGGGCGGGAGCACTCGGCCTATGGCACGGGAACGGAGAACACATGCGCGCGGGGCGGAGGGGCTGGAAGCGGTTCCTGCGACCGCTGGCGTGTCCGGTCCCGCTCCGCAGCCACGCGGCAAAGGCAAGGCAAAGCCCGCCCAGGATGGGTCACCCGCCATGGCACAAGATCGCGCCCTGTTCCTGCACCTGATCCGCGCGCTTGCGCGAGAGGCCGCGCGGGCCGACGATGTGGATGATTCCACCCGCGCCGGGCCCCGCGCCTGATAGCCCATCCTCGACTGCCCCCCTTCCGGGAGACCTGCCATGACCAAGCCCCCTTTGCGCGTTGCGATCTACGCCCGGTTCTCAACGGACAAACAGCGTGATGCCTCGATCGAACACCAGATCGACTCCTGCCGGGAACTGGCGGCGCGCGAAGGCTGGCACATCAACGGCACCTACCATGACCGCGCGACCTCAGGTGCCAGCATGTTCCGCCCCGGGATCGAGGCGCTTCAGCGCGACGCGAAGCTGGGCAAGTTCGACCTCGTCTTGGCCGAGGCGATGGATCGCCTGTCGCGCAAACTCGCCGATATCGCGAAGTTCCATGAACGGATGGTCCATCAGGGCATCAAGATCCATACCCTGACCGAAGGTGAAGTCACCGATGTGCTGATCAGCATGAAGGGGACGATGAACCAGATCCTGCTGCGCGACATCGCCATCAAGACCCATCGCGGCCAGAAGGGCCGGGTGAAGAAAGGCAAGCTGGCCGGGGGCAATGCCTATGGCTATGACGTGCTGCCCGGGGTGGAGGTGCGGGGCAAAGCCGAACACGGTGACCGCGCGATCAACCGCGTTGAGGCCGAAGTGGTGCGCCGGATCTTCCGCGACTATGCGCAGGGCATGTCGGCGGGCAAGATTGCGGAGGCGCTGAACCTTGAACGCATCCCTGGCCCGCGCGGCGGCTTCTGGGGCACCTCGACCATCCTGGGCAACCGCGACCGCGGCGCGGGCATCCTGAACAACGCGCTCTACGCTGGCCGCCTCGTCTGGAACCGCCTGCACTTCAGCAAGGATCCGGATACCGGCTATAGGAACTCACGGCTGAACCCCGAGGATTGCGTCCTCTCCGTCCCAGTGCCCCATCTGCGGATCATTGATGATGCCCTCTGTGATCAGGTGAAGGCGCGCCAGGGTGCGATGAAGACCAAGAGCACGGATGTGCCGATTTGGGACCGGCGGCGCCCGAAGTTCCCGTTCTCCGGCCTGATGGCTTGCGGCGGCTGCGGCGGCGGGTTCTCGAAGGTGTCAAAAGATGGCTTCGGCTGCTCCACCGCCCGCAAGAAGGGCGCGGCGGCTTGTGACAACATGGCCGTGATCAAACAGGCCGACCTCGAGACCCGGGTGCTTCACGCGCTGGAACATCACCTGATGGACAAAGAGGCGGTGCGCATCTTCTGCGAGGAATATGCCGCCGAGCGCAACCGACTGCAGGCCGCCCGCAGCGCTGGCCGCGCCGATCTTGAGAAGGAACTCGCCCGCGTCAGCACCGAGCACAAAAAGCTGGTCGATGCCATCCTGGCCGGGGTGCCGGCAGACCAGGTGAAGGACCGGATGATCGAGTTGGACGCGCGCCGCAAGGATCTGGAGCGCCAGCTCTCGGCCTCCCCTGCCCCGGACCCGATCCGTATCCATCCCGGCATGGCGAAGACCTACCGCACCCGGATCGGCCAGTTGATCGCGGGCCTCTTCGACGCCGAGCGGATGGACGAGGCGAAGGAGGCGCTGCGAGCACTGATCGAGAAGGTCGAGCTGGTGCCCATCCCCGCCGAAGATAATGGCAATGGCAAACCGGGCCTTTCGATCCACCTTCACGGGGCCTTGGCGAGCCTGTTGCGTCTGGCCTGCGGACTGCCGGTGCATGAGGTCTCAAACGCATCGGCCCAAACGCAAAAAGCCCCGCGGGAAGCGGGGCGTTTGGGATCAAACAGTTTGCACTCAGCGGAGGCTGATTTGCAAGCTTTTGATCTTGTTGGAGAATTAGTTTTGGTTGCGGGGGCAGGATTTGAACCTGCGGCCTTCAGGTTATGAGCCTGACGAGCTACCGGGCTGCTCCACCCCGCGTCCGGGTGTTTTTTGTATCGTTGATGGGGTCTTTTCTAGGTTTGGCGGTGACCTACTCTCCCACGTCTTGAGACGCAGTACCATTGGCGTGTTGGCCCTTAACGGCCGAGTTCGGGATGGGATCGGGTGTTTAGCCAGCGCTATGACCACCAAACCGAGGAAAGACCCGTTTATGAGGAACATCAGGCGCAGTAGCGCTTGTTCAGGTTTTGAGCTTTTGACCAGTCTTGCTGTTACTGGATCAAATCAAGCCTATCGAGCAATTAGTACCGGTCAGCTGAATGCATTGCTGCACTTACACCTCCGGCCTATCGACGTGGTGGTCTTCCACGGCTCTCAAGGGAGACCTTGTTTTGAAGGGGGCTTCCCGCTTAGATGCCTTCAGCGGTTATCCTGTCCGTTCATAGCTACCCAGCACTGCCGTTGGCACGACAACTGGTCCACCAGTGGAACGTTCACCCCGGTCCTCTCGTACTAGGGGCAACTCTTCTCAAGTCTCCTACACCCACGGCAGATAGGGACCGAACTGTCTCACGACGTTCTAAACCCAGCTCACGTACCTCTTTAAATGGCGAACAGCCATACCCTTGGGACCTGCTCCAGCCCCAGGATGAGATGAGCCGACATCGAGGTGCCAAACGATGCCGTCGATATGGACTCTTGGGCATCATCAGCCTGTTATCCCCAGAGTACCTTTTATCCGTTGAGCGATGGCCCTCCCACTTGGGACCACCGGATCACTATGGCCGACTTTCGTCTCTGCTCGACTTGTCAGTCTTGCAGTCAGGCTGGCTTCTGCCATTGCACTCAACGAGCGATTTCCGACCGCTCTGAGCCAACCTTCGCGCGCCTCCGTTACGATTTGGGAGGCGACCGCCCCAGTCAAACTCCCCACCATGCATGGTCCCGGACCCGGATGACGGGCCGCGGTTAGACATCAAGAGTGCGAAGGGTGGTATCTCAAGGGAGGCTCCACAGAAACTGGCGTCTCTGCTTCGATGCCTACCACCTATCCTGCACATCACAATCCTGATGCCAGTGCAAAGCTGGAGTAAAGGTTCATGGGGTCTTTCCGTCTAACCGCGGGAAGTGTGCATCTTGACACACAGTTCAATTTCGCTGAGTCCACATCAGAGACAGCGGGGAGATCGTTACGCCATTCGTGCAGGTCGGAACTTACCCGACAAGGAATTTCGCTACCTTAGGACCGTTATAGTTACGGCCGCCGTTTACTGGGGCTTCAATTCAGAGCTTGCACCCCTCCTTTTAACCTTCCAGCACCGGGCAGGCGTCAGACTGTATACGTCGCCTTACGGCTTCGCACAGCCCTGTGTTTTAAGTAAACAGTCGCCACCCCCTGGTTTGTGCCCCCCTCCCATGCTTGCGCACAAGAGGGGCTCCCTTCTCGCGAACTTACGGGAGCATTTTGCCGAGTTCCTTTGATGTGGTTCTCTCAAGCGCCTTGGTATTCTCTACCAGTCCACCTGTGTCGGTTTGGGGTACGGTCTGATGGAGGGCTATTTCCAGGAACCGCTCAGCAGCCCGGTCAATCCGATAAGACCGAACTACACCTGCGATCCGTCACATCCTCCTGGCCCACGAATATTAACGTGGTTCCCATCGACTACGCCTTTCGGCCTCGCCTTAGGGGCCGGCTTACCCTGCTCAGATTAGCTTTAAGCAGGAACCCTTGGACTTTCGGCGACAGGGTCTCTCACCCTGTTTGTCGCTACTCATGTCAACATTCTCGCTTCTGATCTCTCCACCGGATGCCTTACGGCCCGGCTTCACAGAAAGCTCCTTGCCTCCATGGCACCCCGAAGGGCACACAAGAGGCATTGAGCTATATCACAGAACGCTCCGCTACCACGCGTATTGCTACGCATCCTGAGCTTCGGCTCGTGGCTTGAGCCCCGTTACATCTTCGCCGCAGGACATCTTGACTAGACCAGTGAGCTGTTACGCTATCTTTAAAGGATGGCTGCTTCTAAGCCAACCTCCTGGTTGTTTTGGACGTCCCACATGCTTTCCCACTTAGCCACGAATTAGGGGCCTTAGCTGCAGGTCAGGGTTGTTTCCCTCTTCACGACGGACGTTAGCACCCGCCGTGTGTCTCCCGGATAGTACTCTCGGGTATTCGGAGTTTGCTTAGGCTCAGTAAGTCTGTGGGACCCCATCACCCATGCAGTGCTCTACCCCCCGAGGTATTCGTCCGAGGCGCTACCTAAATAGCTTTCGCGGAGAACCAGCTATCTCCAGGTTTGATTGGCCTTTCACCCCTAGCCACAAGTCATCCAGACCCTTTTCAACGGGTGTTGGTTCGGACCTCCAGTACGTGTTACCGTACCTTCATCCTGCTCATGGCTAGATCACCTGGTTTCGGGTCTGATCCAACGAACTCATGCGCCCTTTTAAGACTCGCTTTCGCTGCGCCTACACCTATCGGCTTAAGCTTGCTCGTTAGACCAAGTCGTTGACCCATTATACAAAAGGTACGCCGTCAGGGCTTATGCCCCTCCGACTGCTTGTAAGCGTCCGGTTTCAGGTACTGTTTCACTCCCCTCGTCGGGGTGCTTTTCACCTTTCCCTCACGGTACTGGTTCGCTATCGGTCAGCAAGGAGTACTTAGCCTTCGGGGGTGGTCCCCCGATCTTCAGACAGGATTTCACGTGTCCCGCCCTACTTAATATGTCCCGTGGAGCTTCCTGTACGGGGCTGTCACCCGCTATGGCCTGCCTTTCCAGACAGTTCCAGTCACTCTTCCAGGCTCGGCTGGTCCGCGTTCGCTCGCCACTACTAACGGAGTCTCTGTTGATTTCCTTTCCTCCGGGTACTTAGATGTTTCAGTTCCCCGGGTTCGCTCTAAAACCCCTATGTATTCAGGGTTAAAGTACCTGGCTCACCCCATTATTGATAGCGAAGCTAACAATAACAGAATGTCAGGTGGGTTCCCCCATTCGGAGATCCATGGATCAAAGCCTATTCCCGGC
>NZ_LJSC01000049.1:0-13499 GCF_001303875.1 Gemmobacter sp. LW-1
GTTACTGCGCGGCTTTCTGTTGGGCCAGGGTGTCGTGGAGGTAGGCGGAGAATTCGTCGCGGAGGTCGTCGCGGGCCATGCCGAAGGCGACGGTGGCCTGCAGGAACCCGGCTTTCGAGCCGCAGTCGTAGCGCTGGCCCCGGAAGCGGTAGCCGTAGACGCCCGAGCCGCCCTCGCCAATCTCTTCGGCGATGGCATCGGTCAGCTGGATCTCGCCGCCCGCGCCCTGTTTCATCCGGTTCAGGTTGGTCAGCACCTTCGGCGACAGGATGTAGCGGCCGATGACCGCAAGGTTCGACGGCGCCTCTTCCGCCTTCGGCTTCTCCACCATGCCTTTGGCCCGGACGATGGTGCCCATGTCCTCGGCGATGTCGAGCACGCCATAGGCCGAGGCCTTGGGCGGCGGCACTTCCATCGCGGCGACCATGTTGCCGCCGGTCTGTTCGTAGGCCTCCACCATCTGCGCCAGGCAGGATTTCTCGGCCGCGATCACGTCATCGGGCAGCAGCACCGCGAAGGGCTCGTTGCCGATCAGGCGGCGGGCGCACCAGACGGCATGGCCCAGCCCCATCGGCCGGTTCTGCCGCACATAGGCGATGGCACCCGAATCCATGTTGGTGTCCTTCAGGACCTCCAGCAGGTCATCCTTGCCCTTCTTGCGCAGCGCGCTTTCCAGTTCCGGCGCGTGGTCGAAGTAATCCTCCAGCGCCGACTTGCCGCGCGAGGTCACGAAGATGAACTCCTTGATCCCCGCCGCCCGCGCCTCGTCGATCGCGTACTGGATCAGCGGACGGTCCACCAGCGTCATGATCTCTTTCGGGATCGACTTCGTCGCAGGCAGAAAACGGGTCCCGAGACCCGCAACCGGAAATACCGCCTTGGTCACTTTCTTTGTCATGGAATGTCCTGTCCGATAATGCATGAAACATGAATCGCAATGAGCCGCCCCCAGGCGGTTACAGCGGAAATCTTATTGCCTGATGCCGCGCGGTTCAATGCCCGCCCCGAAGTATGGGCGGACATCCGGTCATTCTGGCAGAAGGCACGCGGCCTGATCTGCCTTTGCCGGTTCCTTGAGCAGAAGGCATATCCCTCATCCATGCCGGATCACTCCGGCAGGACGCGCACGGCCCCCTTGTCGGCGGAAGACGCGAATTGCGCATAGACTTTCAGCGCGGTGGACACCTGCCGTTTGCGGGGTTCCGCCGGTTTCCAGCCCTTTGCCTCCTGCGCGGCGCGGCGGGTCGCCAGTTCCGCCTCCGGCACCGCCAGATGGATGGTGCGGTTCGGAATGTCGATCTCGATCCGGTCGCCATCCTGCACGAGGCCGATGGTGCCGCCCGCCGCCGCCTCGGGCGAGGCATGGCCGATCGACAGGCCCGAGGTGCCGCCCGAGAAGCGGCCATCGGTGATCAGCGCACAGGCTTTGCCCAGACCCTTCGATTTCAGATAGCTGGTCGGATACAGCATCTCCTGCATGCCGGGGCCGCCTTTCGGCCCCTCGTAGCGGATCACCACCACATCACCCGCCGTGACCTTGCCGTTCAGGATGCCGTAGACCGCCGCATCCTGGCTTTCAAAGACCACAGCCTTGCCGGTGAATTTCAGGATGGATTCATCCACCCCGGCGGTTTTCACGATGCAGCCGTCCAGCGCGATATTTCCCTTCAGCACCGCAAGCCCGCCATCCTTGGAGAACGGCGCCTCGGTGGAGCGGATCACGCCCTGCGTGCGGTCCAGATCCAGATCCGGCCATTCCGAGGCCTGGCTAAAGGCCACCTGCGTCGGCACGCCGCCCGGCGCGGCGAGGTAAAGCTTGCGCGCCTCGGGATTGTTCGACTTGGCGATGTCCCACTGATCGATGGCGGCACCGATGGTCGGGGCATGGACGGTGGGGCAGTCGCGCACGATCAGCCCGCCGCGGTCCAGCTCGCCCAGAATGGCCATGATGCCCCCGGCGCGGTGCACGTCCTCCATATGGATATTGGCGATATTCGGCGCGACCTTGCACAGGCACGGCACCTTGCGCGACAGCCGGTCGATGTCATCCATGCCGAAATCCACCCCACCTTCCTGCGCGATGGCCAGAAGGTGCAGCACGGTATTGGTCGAGCCGCCCATGGCAATATCCAGCGACATCGCATTGTCGAAAGCAGCCTTGCTGGCAATCGTGCGCGGCAGCACAGAGGCATCCTCTTCCTCATACCAGCGGCGGGCCAGTTCGACAGACCGGCGCCCGGCCTCAAGGAACAGCCCCTTGCGGAAGGCATGGGTGGCAAGGGTCGAGCCATTGCCCGGCAGCGCCAGACCCAGCGCCTCGGCCAGACAGTTCATCGAATTGGCGGTGAACATGCCGGAACACGAGCCGCAGGTCGGGCAGGCGCCCTGTTCGATAGCCGCCAGATCCTCGTCCGAAACCTTGTCATTGGCCGCTGCCACCATGGCGTCAATCAGGTCGAGCTTCAGCACCCGCCCGTCGCCCATCTGGACCTTGCCCGCCTCCATCGGCCCGCCCGAGACGAAGATCGCGGGGATGTTCAGCCGCATGGCGGCCATCAGCATGCCGGGGGTGATCTTGTCGCAGTTGGAGATGCAGACCATCGCATCGGCGCAATGGGCATTGACCATATATTCCACGCTGTCGGCGATCAGCTCGCGCGAGGGCAGGGAATAGAGCATCCCGTCATGACCCATGGCGATACCGTCATCCACCGCGATGGTGTTGAATTCCTTGGCGATGCCGCCCGCCGCCTCGACCTCGCGCGCGACCATCTGGCCAAGGTCTTTCAGATGCACGTGGCCCGGCACGAACTGGGTGAAGCTGTTGACGATGGCGATGATCGGCTTGCCGAAATCGCTGTCCTTCACGCCGGTCGCACGCCAGAGGCCACGGGCCCCTGCCATGTTGCGGCCATGGGTAGTGGTGCGGGAACGATATGCGGGCATGTGTCTGATCCGAAGGCTGGCTGTCCGGGGACAGCACTGCGCCTTCGGGCGGGAAAAATCAACCGCCCCTGCGATTTTTGGCTGTGAATGGCCACTTCGCTGCCACGGCCCCAGCAAGGATTCTGCAGGCTGGAGGAGCACCGAAACGGTACCCGTTGCACGAGACTACGGGAATTACAAAACATAATATAGATTATCTGAGTAGCTGGTATCTCGTGGGCACATTCTAAACTGGGTTGCGACAGATCCCCTATCTTGCAGGAAAGCAAGGAGAACGGATATGAGCTACCGAGAGCTGGATCTGCGTGAGGGGATCTCGATCCAGAAGATGCTGGAAGAAAAACAGCCTGTCAGCAGGATCGCCGCCGAGATCGGCAGGCATCGTTCGACCGTCTCTCGTGAGATCAGGCGGAACGCCTTCGAAGACGACGAACTTCCGTATCTGAATGGCTACTACGGGATGAACGCGCAGAAGTATGCGACCCAGCCTGTGGTGGACAGGCTGGCCGATCACCTGAAACGGTCGGGCAAGCTGTTCATGGATGAGACCACCGCCCCGGTGCTGGATCCCGGGCGCGGGACGACAAAGACCGGATACCTCTGGGCGCTGGCCCGCGATGACCGGCCCTGGGGCGGCGAGGACCCGCCCGGCATGGTCTACTTCTACGCTCCCGGCCGCGCGGGCGAGAATGGGGCCGCATCGCCTCGCTGATCGGAACCTGCAAGATCAACGGCGTAGAGCCCTTCGCTTACCTCAAGGCTACCCTCACGGCGATCGCCAAAGGCCATCCGCAAAGCAACATCGACGACCTGCTGCCGTGGAACTTCAACCCGTCAAGCTAAGCCGCCAGTGGGGGCCAGCGACCGCTTACTTTCGTCCCGGCAAGAGGGGTGGCACGATGTGCCACGCTTTCTGCCACGCTGTGCCAATAAATCTTTAAGTGATTGAAATCATGAACTATTTTTACCGTGGACAAAATCCGCGAAAATCCCTGAAAAACGTAGCGATTTCAGTTACATGCAACTTGCTGCGTCAGGTGTGTAGAAAAGGCAGCAGAAACGACTGCCCTACCTCGCTTCTGGCTCAATTTCCTGCACGGGAATTTCCCTTCGATCCTGCCCGCGAAAGCCGCAGGCGAGGCAACGCTTGCTAGTCTTCGGTCACGTTCTGATCATTTTTCAGTAACTGTATCTGTCAGCTCTACGGCAACGGGAGGTCACAACAGGTGGCAAGGCCATGCTGATCGGGATATCGGAACACGGCAATCGATATTCGCGCAAGCTCTTCATCCACGAAGCTCGAATGGTGCTGCATCTCGTACGTGACCTACTCCTGATCGTCGGGCAGATTTCTGGCTGACTTAAGCTACTCTCTGCCCCGCTGGTGGGTTTCGATCTGGTTGAAGTAGACCACGGCGGGCGGCTGTCCGCCATGGGCGGCGTGGGACCAGTAGTGATTATAGAAGATGATCCATTGGCCGATGGCAGCTTTGGCCTCCGATCCCGTCTCCCAAGCGTGCAAGTACAGGCAGTCAACATCGGTCCGGGTGTCCGCACGAATGTCAAGGATTACTAGCAACTATACACCCCAGCAGTCTGGCGCCCTAGCAGGCTGACGTGACAGTCTTGGCGCCTCGGCAATATCGCCACTTGCGATACGGCCCCAAGCAAGGCAAAACGACCTCTGGGCTGGAGCGCGGAGTTGGGTACAGACGCCATGTGCGCCAGTTCTTGGAATTGGCGAGAAAGCAATCCAAATTAGATAAAAGGTGGCCTCTAATCATGAGCAAACATCCAACCCTGTCAGTTATTATAACCTTGTACAATAACGCAAGGTACATCCGTGAAAATCTTGAAAGCCTTGAAAATCAAATACTAACAGATTTCGAGGTTATAATCATGGATGATGGATCCACCGACAACCCAACAGAAATTATTGATCCGTTCCTAGAACGAAACCAGAACTGGAGGTACTACTCCCATAACAATCGTGGCGTGGGATTTTCGCGAAATCGCGCGGTACTTTATGCTCGAGGTGAATACATAGGTTTTCTTGACAGTGATGATTATGTCACCAAAGACTATTTTTCAAACCTCATCTCTATAGCCAAACATGAAAATGCGTGTGTAGTCCTATCCAACTTCACCAAGGTAGACGAAACAACAGGTAAGGAAGTTACCGACAGGAAGGACAGATATGATTCGTTGGGAAAACTACCACACAGTGAAAGACTGTCATATATATATGGTGGACGTATGTTCGGTATGGCATGCGCATCCATTTTCAAGAAGAAGCTAATCATTGAGAATTCTATTCTATTTCCTGTAAATACGTACCATGAAGATATATTCGTCTTACCACGCATTTATGCAAAAGCAAAAAATATCTCACACAGCTCAAAGAAAGGCTATGTGTGGAGAATGCGTGGAAATTCAGAAAGTCACTCCATAAGCGCTCGACATATAATTAATATTCTTCACGCCCTAACAGAAATGGAGGATTACCTAAAAAGCCACAAAAGCTATGAGCACATCAAACGCAACTTTACCACACATTGCATCATGTACCTCAACGGGTTACTACGGCGCATCAAAGAATCAAGTGCATCACCTCAACTCCAATCTTACCTGTTAGACTTGCTATATTCAGCATCCAAAATGATTCTATCTGACAAGATAGACTTTATTCCTCTGCACAAAAAATCCTATGGACCATTTGTTGAATTTTTCTCCCAGGAAAGATCAGAAAATAAGCTCATAGTTAATTCATTCAGGCAACGCCCCTTGCGGATGAAACACTGCGACGTTCTATTTTTTCCACATAAGGGATACCATACGATCACGATGGTGCCGGTCGCACATGCATTACAAAATATCGGCTTATCGTGTGCATTTGTAGACATGACAGATGCGTATGCAGATGAGAAGGCCTACGAAAATTTTGACCTAAGTTCATTCCTCGTCGTCAGCTACGAGGAAATAAAGAATGGGACAGTATCTTATTCCGCATCCGTATTTATGAACGATTGGGACTTAAAATGTGCCCTTCCCACAATTACTCATGATAACGCCGCTGGGCGATCAACTTTTGGCATTGTCGAAGGAATTCAGGACTTTTGGGACAAGGACACTGGCAGACATCGCACTCCTTATCAAAACGTTCAGTATTTGATTGCAGCAGGAGAGCACGATCTACGCTATTTCTCCCCCACCCAGCACAAAAAGGTTCATATTGGTGGAGTACCTAGAGTACTTGACCTACTAGACAATGCCGTCAGTTACCCCAAGGCACACGTAGCTCTCCTGAACTCAAACTTCACATATGGGGTTCTGGAAAGCCATCAGATGGACTTTCTAAACTTGGCCCAAAAATCTGCAAGAAGCGCCGGTTTTGATGTGGTTATCAGCAAGCATCCGCAAGACACAGGAGATCTTTCGGCATTCACCGTATCGCCTAAAAATATGTATGCGGCATTAAGGGATTCTTCCGTCCTGATTAGCCGCTTTAGTAGCGCCATCATCGAAGCATTAGCAATGGGGAAGCCAGCCATATACTTCAATCCTGGCTTAGAGGAAGTTGACAAGTTTACCAACCCTGAGGGAGCCTTCGAAATATGTCATAGCGAGGCAGATCTTCAAGAATCCCTTACTCGGATAAAAAATTCCCTTCAGCACAAATCCGAAATAGAGATGGGAGAACAGATTCGGCATTCAGCAAGAAAATTCCTCAAAACTCATTGCGCGATAGGGCAAAATGGAGCAAATCCAGCGGGAATTGCTGATTTCATTGCATCTAACACAATTGTCCTTCGACAAAATCAAGACCATCTGGAGAGCAATGTGGTTCAGAAGAATTTCCTGAGCATTAGCAGGAGAGGCGATATGGAAGTCTTTCTGCGTGACATGGCGACATGCATTTTACTTGATATCTCAACCGGCCATTTGAGATTAATTGAGCTTGAGGCGCAAGTTGAAGATGCCTTAAATGCGCTACCAACCGAAAACTCCGTGCGTATGCACTTCCTTCAGGTTCTGGATTTCTCTAAATTAAATGTCGCATGATACGTTATGCTCGTCATAGGCCCCCGGACGGGACAGGTTGTATCTGGCGGAGCTTTTTCTGGACAAGAGCTATGGGGCGCCACTTTGGGGATCGTTCCAGAGGGACACAGACCACCCGGCTCTGGACCTGTCTGCTCGACAACCGGCTCTTTGCAGGCAGGGCACCCCGGCAGTTCCACTTGGTTGAGACCGCCTTCTGAGGGTTTGTCTTTTGGTCTAGCCACCTGTCGTTATTTATGTCGTTAGCGACGTCACCTGTGAGGGATGGGATCATGCCGCAAGAGATTTTGACGGGGATTGATCGGCGGCAGTGCTGGTCCGATACGGAGGAGCGATCAATTCTCGCGAAGGTTGGCGTGGACGGGGCGAAAGCCTTGCGAGGAGATCGATTTCCTGCCCGTCGAGATAACGGTCACGCACGCCCCGGTCGAGATCGTGCGGTAATCCTCCCCGTTTTAACGGGGTGCAGCAGTAGACTTCAGGCAGCCATCTTCAGTTTCTGGGCGGGTGTGATGCCGCCTATGCCCATGTTGGGGCGCTCATTGTTGTAAGTCCATAGCCAGTCGGTTGCGATCTCCTGCGCCTCCTCGATGGTTTCAAAGATGTAGAGGTCCAGCCATTCATGCCGGACCGTTCTGTTGTATCGCTCGACGTAAGCATTCTGCCGGGGCTTTCCGGGCTGGATGTGGTTGAGGGCAATGCCCTGCTTCTCGGCCCAGATCATCAGCGTGGAACTGATGTATTCCGGGCCATTGTCGACCCTGATCGCCAAGGGCTTCCCGCGCCATTCAATGATCTGGTTCAGCGACCGGACGACCCGCTCGGCCGGGAGCGAGAAGTCGACCTCGATGCCCAGGCCCTCACGGTTAAAGTCGTCCAACACGTTCAGAAGCCGGAACTGGCGGCCATCGGACAAGCGATCAGCCATGAAGTCCATCGACCAGACTGTGTTCGGTGCCTCAGGGACGCTGAGTTCATCGGGTTTGTCGCGCTTGATCCTCCGGCGGGGCTTGATCCGCAGGTTCAGTTCCAGCTCGCAGTAGATCCTATGGACGCGCTTATGGTTCCACGGGTGCCCCTGTACGTTGCGCATGTGCAGGAAGCACAATCCAAAACCCCAGGTCCGGTGCGCCTTGGTCAGCCCTTCCAGCAGGTCTGCGATGAACTCATTCTCAGCATCGCGCTTCGGGCTGTAGCGAAAACAGGTCTTGCTGACACCAAAGGCCCGGCAGGCCAGCGCGATGCTGACCCCCTTCGTCGCCACTGCCTTCTCGGCCAGCTCGCGGCGTTGAGCTGGCCGCGTCATTTTTTTCCAAGGGCTTCCTTGAGCAACTCGGCCTGCATGCTCAGGTCCGCAAACATGCGCTTCAACCGCCGGTTCTCGTCTTCAAGAGACTTCATCTGGCTCATCATCCGTCGCCATGGTCACTCGGACCAGTGGCGTTCCCATGGCTCGACATCCATGCCGCCATACTTCGATCGCCACTTGTAGAAGCTCGCCGTGCTGATCCCATGCTCACGGCAAAGTTCAGGCACGGCCACCCCGCTCTCGGCCTGACGAAGCACAGCCATGATCTGCGGCTCGGTGAAACGGCTCTTTCTCATTCGAATCTCCTCAGCTCACGCTACGAGAAAATTCTACTTATGCAGCCCCTTAACCATGGGGAGGATTACCGTGCAGCTGAACGGGCGACGCCTGCGTGGGATTGAGGGCTGTCCCCCTCGCGGCATTACTGCAGTCATACCCATTCTGCTATCGCTTCATACAGTTGAAAGACCTGTTTCGCGAAGGCATCGCCGATGATCGAGTATTCTTCATAGCGGGTTACGTCTGATCCTGTCTGGATCGCTATGGCGCATAAGCGCGGTCAGGAGAGGCGACCCAACCTATCATCAACGCCAACACCGTGGTCACGGCAAGCCGCAATCCTAGTCAGGTCACCCGGCGCCGGAGGAGAGGTCGCGCAGCAGATGCGACAGCCGGTCAAGACCCTGACGCAGCAGCCCTTCCGCCCTCTCCGGGCTTTCGGCTTCGACATAAAGGCGAAATTCCGGGGCATTGCCCGACGGGCGCATATGGACCACGCGGCCGGAGGCCAGCGTGAGGCGCAGGCCATCGGTCCGGTCGGTCGCGATGCAGCTTTCCCCCAAGGTGCCGAGCAGTGCTTCCAGCTGTGCCGGATCTGTCCCGAACCCGGCCAGAAGCGCGCGGGCAGCCTCGGGCGGCACCTCCTCCAGCCGGTCGGCGGCGGTGAACCGCGCGGGCTCTGCCGCGACCAGCGCGGCCAGCCCCCCGGCCAGGCGCGCACGGCTCAGCACTGCGACCAGTGGCAGGAGGCTGTCGCGGGTGGCCAGCGGCGGCAGGGGTCCCGCAGGCCCCTGCGCGGCAAACCCCAGAAGGAAGCCGCCATTCGCCTCATAGCCCACAACACGGCCACCCGCCGCCGCCATCCCGGCGATGACATGGGGCGAGCCGATCCTTGTGCGGATCACCTGACGGAAGCGTCCGCCGGCGTCGACCCCGGTGTTGGAACTGACAGGGGTCACCACGGTTTCGGCCCCCAGCACCGCCGCCGTGATCTGTCCCAGCACATCACCGGGGATCAGGCGCCCCCCGGCATCGGCCAGCAGGGGCCGGTCGCCGTCACCATCGGTGGAAATCACCGCATCAAGGGCCGCATCCCGGGCCCAGACCCGCAGGGCCGCCCGCGCCTCCGGCGCGACCGCCTCGGTATCGACCGGGATGAACAGATCCGACCGCCCCAGATCCAGCCCCTCGGCCCCAAGCGCCGACAGCGCCGCCAGCAGAAGGTCGCGGCTGACGGCCGAATGGCTCCAGACCCCGATCCGCAGCCCGGCCAGCGCCCCCGGACCGAAAGCGGTGACATAGCGCGCCACCCAGGCGCTTCCGGCCGTGGTGCAAGGCCGGGGCTGCGGGCCGGGCATCGCCGCCGGTCCGGCGCCAAGCGCCCCGAGGATCGCGGTTTCATCGGCCTTGGTGATTTCGCCGCCCGGCAGATAGAATTTCAGACCGTTGCGGTCCGCGGGAATATGGCTCCCCGTCACCATGACCGCCGAAGCTCCGGCCTTCATCGCGGCCAGCGCCAGCGCGGGCGTGGGCACAGCCCCGCAATCGACCGTCTCCAGCCCCATGCCGCGCGCGGCCTCCAGCACCGTTGCCGCCAACGCGGGCGAGGAGGGCCGCAGGTCGCGCCCGACCCAGAGCGCCGTTCCGGCAGGACAGGCGGTGACAAAGGCCCGGACATAATCGGTGACCAGACCGGGGGTCAGTTCGCTGACAAGGCCGCGCAGGCCGCTGGTTCCGAATTTGGGTGCCATCACAAACCTCTTTTGCCGGTCACGCCGCCCGGCAGCCACGCATGGCGATCATGCGCAACCGCCGCGCCTCAGGGCGCGGCTGCCCCGATCTCGACCCGGTATTCGCGCTGGCCACGGGTGCCCGAGGCAGCGGCAAAGACCATGCCCGCGGCAGGGAAGGCCGCCCGCGCCGCCGCATCCATGCCCTGCAGGGCGCTGGTGCAGAACAGCGTGCCCAGATCCGGGCCGCCGAAGGCCGGGCAGGAGGTATGCGGCGCGTCGAAGTTCACCACCCGCAGCCGTTCGCCCTGCGGATCATAGGCCGCGACACGCGCCGCCCCCCATTCCGCCAGCCACATCACCCCGTCAGCGTCGATCACCGCGCCATCGGGGTTCAGCCCCTCGGCGGTCAGGTCCAGCCAGGCAACGGGCTGCCCGACGGGCCAGCCCTGCGCATCCAGCGCCACCCGCAGCACCCGGCCGGTCACCGTATCGGTGAAACAGGCGCTGCGCCCGTCAGGCGCGAAGCAGATCGCGTTCGGGATGGTCAGGCCGGTGAACATCCGCCGCATCTCGCCCCGCCAGTAGCGCCAGACCGACCCCGCCCCCGGTTCGGCATTGCGCCCCATCGTGCCGATCCAGAACCCGCCCTGCGGATCGGCGCGGCCATCGTTGGACCGTGTCACCGGATTGTCCGCCTCCAGCGCGACCAGCGGCTGGCGCTGCCCGTTGCCGAGATCGAACAGGAACAGCCCGTGCTGGCCCGCGATCAGCAGTTCGTCCCGGCTGACCCAGCCCGCCGCCGAAACCATTTCGGGGAAGGTCCAGTCCTGCGCCTGGCCCCCGGCCTGAGTCAGCAGCCTGCGGCCGGTGATGTCGAACCAGAACAGCTGTTCGCGCAGCGGATGCCACAGCGGCCCCTCGCCCAGATCACAGGGGCGGTTGTCGAAGATCATGCGGGCCTCCCTTATATTGTCCCGTGATACGGCCCGGCGGGATCAGCCGGTCACCACGACGCCGCCGTCAATGACCAGCGCCTGCCCCGTCATCGCCCGCGCGGCGGCGGAGGCAAGGAACAGACAGCCCCCCACGATATCGGCAGGCTCCAGCGGATCGGGCAGGCATTGCCGCTCCAGATGCGCCGCCAGCCCCTCGGGCGTGACCCAGAGGTCCTTCTGCTTCTGCGTCAGCACCCAGCCCGGCGCCAGCGCATTCACCCGGATGCGATCCGGGCCGAATTCGCGCGCGAGGCTGCGGGTCATGCCGTTGATGCCCGAATTGGCAGTCGTATAGAGCGGATAGCCCGCATTCCCCATCATGTAGCTGATGGAGGAGAAATTGATGATCGACCCGCCCCCGGCCGCCTTCATGCCCGCCGCAACCGCCTGGGCCGCGAAGAAATAGCATTTCAGGTTGATGGCCATGGCGCGTTCCCAGAAGGCCTCGGTCACCTCGGCGGCGCTGTGGCGCTGGTCATTGGCGGCATTGTTCACCAGAACGGTGACCGGCCCATGCGCCTCTGCCGCCCGCGCGATGGCGCCCTGGAGCGCCGGAATATCGGTGATGTCACAGGGCAGGAACAGCGGCCGGTTGCCGGTTTCCTCCGCCATGCGGTCGCAGAAGTCCGTCGCATCCGAGCGTTGCACGAAGGCCACCCGCGCGCCCTGGCGCAGAAACCCCTCGGTCAGCGCTGCCCCGATGCCGGAACCGCCGCCGGTGATGAAGACAGAGGCCCCCGCAAGATCGGGAAAGACGGAAAGGATCATGGCAGGCTCCTGCGGCTGAACGGCACTGCCCCGTGATAAGCGCAGCCGGGTCACAGGCCAAGAGCCCGCGCGAAAAATCCCATGGACCCGGCTTTGCCCTGTCCTTATGGTCTCCCGAACCTCTTTTCGACCGTTTCCGCAGGAGACGGTTTTCTTCAAAATACAGAGTGTCCCATGCCTGCCCCCAGTTCCGAAACCGCCCTCCCCCGCACGATCCTTCATCTGGGGGCCCGGCGCGGAGACCGGCTGGAGGCGTTCCGGGCAACGGGCGCGACCTCTATCCTTCTGGTTGAGCCCGAGGCCGGAATGGCCGCAGGCCTGCAACGCCGGACCGCCGGCATGGCCGGGGTTCGTGTCCTTGCCGCCGCGGCCGGGGCCGAGGACGGGCGCGGCCAGCTGTCGGTGATGTCGCTGCCCGAGCTGAACAGCCTGACCCGCCCCGGCCCGGGGCTGAGCGCGCTTTATCCCGGCCTGCGGCAGGAGGGGCGGCAGGAGGTCGACCTTCTGTCGCCTGCGCGCCTGCTGGGCGAACTGGGCCCGGCCGACCAGCCCCTGCTGCTTGTGATCGAGACACCGGGGCAGGAGCTGGCGCTGCTGGAGGCCTGGAAAGGCGCTGGTGCGCTGGAGCGGATCGACCTCCTGGAACTGCATTGTGCCGAAGAAGCGCTGTTCGAAGGCGCTGCGGACCGGGCCAAGATCGAGGCCTGGCTGACAGCCGAGGGATTCCTTCTGACACAGCGCGACACGGCGGATCCCGACTGGCCGGTCCTGCATCTGCGGCTGGACCATAGCGCCCGCGCCCTGACCCGGGCCGAGGCCCGGATCGCGGATCTGACAGACACCCTTGCGCAGGCCACCGCCGCCCTGGACGAATCGGAAGCCCGCCACAGGACCGCGACCGACCGGATCGCCACCCTCGACAAGGCGCTGGCCGAAACCAGGACCAGCGCCGAGACCAAGGCCACCGCCCTCACAGAGACTGAAGCCCGGCTCAAGACCGCAACCGACCGGATCGCCACCCTCGACAAGGCGCTGGCTGAGGTGAAGTCCGGTGCCGAGACCAAGGCCGCCGCCCTCACCGAAACCGAGACCAAGCTCAAGACCGCGACAGACCGGATCGCCACCCTCGACAAGGCGCTGGCTGAGGTGAAGTCCGGTGCCGAGACCAAGGCCGCCGCCCTCACCGAAACCGAGACCAGGCTCAAGACCGCAACCGACCGGATTGCAGCCCTCGACAAGGCGCTGGCCGAGGTGAAGTCCGGCGCCGAGACCAAGGCCGCCGCCCTCACCGAAACCGAGACCAGGCTCAAGACCGCAACCGACCGGATTGCAGCCCTCGACAAGGCTCTGGCCGAGGTGAAGTCCGGCGCCGAGACCAAGGCCGCCGCCCTCACCGAAACCGAGACC
>NZ_LJSC01000050.1:0-7624 GCF_001303875.1 Gemmobacter sp. LW-1
GTGACCAAGGCGGTATTTCCGGTTGCGGGTCTCGGGACCCGTTTTCTGCCTGCGACGAAGTCGATCCCGAAAGAGATCATGACGCTGGTGGACCGTCCGCTGATCCAGTACGCGATCGACGAGGCGCGGGCGGCGGGGATCAAGGAGTTCATCTTCGTGACCTCGCGCGGCAAGTCGGCGCTGGAGGATTACTTCGACCACGCGCCGGAACTGGAAAGCGCGCTGCGCAAGAAGGGCAAGGATGACCTGCTGGAGGTCCTGAAGGACACCAACATGGATTCGGGTGCCATCGCCTATGTGCGGCAGAACCGGCCGATGGGGCTGGGCCATGCCGTCTGGTGCGCCCGCCGCCTGATCGGCAACGAGCCCTTCGCGGTGCTGCTGCCCGATGACGTGATCGCGGCCGAGAAATCCTGCCTGGCGCAGATGGTGGAGGCCTACGAACAGACCGGCGGCAACATGGTCGCCGCGATGGAAGTGCCGCCGCCCAAGGCCTCGGCCTATGGCGTGCTCGACATCGCCGAGGACATGGGCACCATCGTCCGGGCCAAAGGCATGGTGGAGAAGCCGAAGGCGGAAGAGGCGCCGTCGAACCTTGCGGTCATCGGCCGCTACATCCTGTCGCCGAAGGTGCTGACCAACCTGAACCGGATGAAACAGGGCGCGGGCGGCGAGATCCAGCTGACCGATGCCATCGCCGAAGAGATTGGCGAGGGCGGCTCGGGCGTCTACGGCTACCGCTTCCGGGGCCAGCGCTACGACTGCGGCTCGAAAGCCGGGTTCCTGCAGGCCACCGTCGCCTTCGGCATGGCCCGCGACGACCTCCGCGACGAATTCTCCGCCTACCTCCACGACACCCTGGCCCAACAGAAAGCCGCGCAGTAACACGCGTGCCAGCCAGAGGAATGACACAGGCCCGCCGTCCGGCGGGCCTGATGCATTAAGAGGGCCGGGTCAGATGAAGTCGAACATATGGGCGCGCAGATCGCCTTCCTCGAACCCTTCCAGCAGGATCCGGTTGCGCCCGACCACGATCAGCGTATCCAGCCCGCCGTTCACCGACCTTGTGTCCAGATCGCGGAAGGTCAGCCCGCGTCCCGACAGGTCGATGATGTCGCGGCCATCGCGGAAATCGCCGATCACATCCTGGCCGAACCGCCCGGTGAAGACGAAACGGTCCGCATCGGCCCCGCCGGTCAGCGTATCCTTGCCGCTTCCGCCATCCAGCGTATCGCGGCCGGTGCCTCCCAGAAGAATGTCATTGCCGCTGCCGCCGTTCAGGATATCTCTGCCGCCTTCGCCGCGCAGCAGGTCGGCGCCGGTCTGGCCCGCCAGAGAGTCATTGCCGCTGCCCCCCAGCAAGGTGTCGTTGCCACTGCCGCCCAGCAAGGTGTCCCGGCTGCTGCCGCCCAGCAGCCGATCCGCGCCACTGCCGCCGTTCAGGGTATCGTTGCCGGATTCGCCATAGAGACTGTCATTGCCCGACCCGCCCAGCAGCCGGTCATTGCCGCGGCCGCCGCGCAGGATATCGTGGCCCCGGTCTCCCGACAGCTGGTCATCGCCGCCGAGCCCGCGCAGCACATCATCCCCGGCAAGGCCGCGGATCGTATCGGGCCCCGCCGTGCCCGGCAGCGTGTCATCGCCCGGGGTCGCATCGTTCAGGTTGCGGATGTCGATGGTGAAGCTGCGGCTGATCTTGCCGCCCGCACCGTCATCCACCTCGACCGTCACCTGATGCGCGGTCGCCGTCTCGAAATCCAGCGCCCCGGCCACCACCAGCCGGTTGCCATCCAGCGCGAAACGCCCGCCCGCATCATCGGTCAGCCGGAAGGTCAGGCTGTCGCCATCCGGGTCATCGGCTGAAAGCCTGCCGACCAGCGTACCTGCAGCCGAATTCTCGTTCACCGCCGTGCCCGACAACGCCAGATCGGCTGGTGCGCCGTTCACATCCAGAATGCCCATGATATGCGGGAAAGAGCCGTTGGCACCCGGATTGATATCCTCCACCCGCTGCGTGCCGTCGGCGGTGCCGTCCGTCACCCAGAGTTCAGTGCCGCCGTCAGCATCATAGGCCACGAAATAGACCAGATCCCCCACCGCAGTCAGCGAATAGGGATTGGAGGAGCTGCCGCCCGCCACGATATCCTTCAGCAGCACGGTGCCGGTCGCCGTGCCGTCGGAAATCCACAACTCCGTGCCGCCCGATCCGTTGGTGCCGGCAAAGACCACCTTGCCGCTGGCGCCCAGGGCCGCGATCTGGCCGGTGCCATAGCCCATACCATCGAAGCTGCCGTTCAGGTTCAGGACCTGTTTCGTCCCCGTCGAGGTGCCGTCGGAGACCCAGAGCTCATTGCCCTGACCGGCGACCTGGGCCGCGAAGAACAGCTTGCCGCCCGCCAGCGTCATCGGCTGCGGAGAGCTGCTGCTGTTGCCGGGATTGATATCCTTCACGATCTGGGTGCCGCCCGTGGTGCCGTCGCTGCGCCACAACTCCAGCCCCTGCCCCGTGGTCGAGGCAGCGAAATAGGCTACGCCATCCATCAGCACCAGATTCTGCGGCGCGGAGGATCCGGCCCCGGCATTGATGTCTTTCAGAAGTTCGGTGCCCTCCGTGGTGCCGTCCGTCACCCAGAGCTCGGACCCCTCGCCTGCGGTATAGGCGCTGAACAGCGCCCGACCGTCGCCCAGGGCCAGGAAACTCCACGGGCCACTGCCATCGGTGCCCGGGTTGATGTCCTTCAGCAGCCGGGTGCCGAATTCGGTGCCGTCGCTGATCCACAGCTCGGTGCCATTGGTCGCGTCATAGGCCTGGAACAGCAGCTTGCCATCCAGATCCAGCAAGGGCCAGGTGCCGGAACCGCCGCTGCCGGGGTTGATGTCCTTCACCAGCACCGTGCCGTCGCCGGTCCCGTCGGTCTTCCACAGCTCATAGCCGTTGGTATCGTCATAGGCCGTGAAATAGACGGTCTGTCCCACGGTCAGGAAGTTGTAGGGCAAAGAGCTGTCAGGCCCGAAGCGGATATCCTTCAAAAGCGTGGTGCCCGCCTCCGTCCCGTCCGAGATCCAGAGTTCGGAGCCCGCCGTGCCGTCATTGGCAGCGAAGATCATCTGCCCGTCCAGCAGGGCGAAAGGAATGGAGGTCAGACCATCGTCATTGCCGTCCCGGATGTCGCGCACCAGGCTGGCGGATGTGCCGGTGGTATCGGTGGTCCAGAGCTCATAGCCAAGCGTGCCGTTATGGGCCGCAAACAGAAGTTTGTAGGTCATTGTCATAATCCCTGAAATAAACAAATAGTGTATCCAGAGTGCCACAGCCCCCTTTTTGGTCAAGGAAAACACGCCTTCGGCCCGCCAAAAGACGGATTTCCCCCGGCCCGCCTCCCCTCCCCCCTTGGAGAGGATGCAAAAATTTGTCAAAGCGCAGTCCAGCCAGTTTCAAAGGGGCTATTCATGACGACGCGCACCTCTGCCGATACGCTTTCTCCGGCCACGCTGACCCACCTGCAACGTCTGGAGGCCGAGAGCATCCACATCATGCGCGAGGTGGTGGCCAATGCCGAAAACCCGGTGATGCTGTATTCCGTGGGCAAGGATTCAGCCTGCATGCTGCATCTGGCCAAGAAGGCCTTCTACCCGGCGCCGCCGCCTTTCCCGCTCTTGCATGTCGACACGACCTGGAAGTTCCGGGCGATGTATGACCTGCGTGACAAGGCGGCGAAGGATGCCGGGATGGAACTGCTGGTCCATCACAACCCGGAAGCCATGGAAAAGGGCATCAACCCCTTCGACCACGGCAGCCTGCATACCGACATGTGGAAGACCGAGGGTCTGAAACAGGCGCTGACCAAGTGGAATTTCGACGTGGCCTTCGGCGGTGCGCGCCGCGATGAAGAAAAGTCGCGTGCCAAGGAACGGGTGTTCTCGTTCCGCTCGGCCAACCATCGCTGGGACCCGAAGAACCAGCGCCCGGAACTGTGGAAGCTTTACAATACCCGCAAGGCCAAGGGCGAAAGCATCCGGGTCTTCCCGATCTCCAACTGGACCGAGCTGGACATCTGGCAATATATCCATCTCGAAGGCATCGAGATCGTGCCGCTTTACTTCAGTGCGCCGCGTCCGACGGTCATCCGCAACGGCCTCATGCTGATGGTGGACGACGACCGCTTCCCGCTGGCCCCCGGCGAAACCCCGGTCATGCGCTCGATCCGCTTCCGCACGCTGGGCTGCTACCCGCTGACCGGCGCGGTGGAATCCGAGGCGAAGACCCTGCCCGAGGTCATTCAGGAAATGCTGCTGACCACCACCTCGGAACGTCAGGGCCGTGCCATCGACCACGATCAGTCGGCCTCGATGGAGAAGAAGAAGCAAGAGGGGTATTTCTGAGATGACCGCGACCCAGGATCCCGTTTACGTCACCGACACGCTGATCGCCGAGGATATCGACGCCTATCTGCTGAAGCACCAGCACAAGACCATGCTGCGCTTCATCACCTGCGGCTCGGTCGATGACGGCAAGTCGACGCTGATCGGCCGGCTGCTTTACGACACCAAGATGATCTTCGAGGATCAGCTTGCAAGCCTTGAACATGACAGCAAGGCCGTGGGCACGCAGGGTGGCGACATCGACTTCGCGCTTTTGGTCGATGGTCTCGCGGCCGAGCGTGAACAGGGCATCACCATCGACGTGGCCTATCGCTTCTTCGCCACCGAGAAGCGCAAGTTCATCGTGGCCGATACCCCCGGACACGAGCAATATACCCGCAACATGGTCACCGGCGCCTCGACCGCCGATCTGGCCGTGATCCTGATCGACGCGCGCCAGGGCGTGCTGACCCAGACCCGGCGGCACAGCTATCTGGTGCAGCTTCTGGGCATCCGCAACGTGGTGCTGGCCATCAACAAGATGGACCTCGTCGGCTACAGCCAGGAACGCTTCTACGAGATCGTCAAGGATTACTCGCATTTCGCCCAGCAGATCGGGATGGAAAGTTTCCTGCCGATCCCGATTTCCGGGCTGAAGGGCGAGAATATCGCCACCAGGAGCGCGGCGATGCCCTGGTATCAGGGGCCGACGCTGTTGCAGCATCTGGAAGAGGCGCCGGTCAACGATGCCCGCATGCAGGATTATGCCTTCCGCATGCCGGTGCAGTGGGTGAACCGCCCCAATCTCGATTTCCGCGGCTTCACGGGCCAGATCGGCACCGGCGTGGTGCGGCCGGGTGATGCGATCCGGGTGCTGCCCTCGGGCAAGACCACCACGGTGAAGCAGATCGTCACCTTCGACGGCAATCTGGACCGGGCGGTGGCGGGCCAGTCCATCACGCTGACCTTCGCCGACGAGATCGACTGCTCGCGCGGCGATGTCATCGTGCAGGCCGATGAGCCCTGCGAGGTCGCCGACCAGTTCGAGGCGACGCTGGTCTGGATGGACGAGCACGAGATGCTGCCCGGCCGTCCCTATCTGCTGAAGCTCGGCACCCAGACGGTGACGGCGACGGTGACGGAGCCCAAATACGAGGTCAACGTCAACACGCTGGAACATCTGGCCTCGAAGACGCTGGGGCTGAATGCGATCGGCGTGGTGAACATCTCGCTCGACCGGGCGATCCCGTTCGAGGCCTATGCGGTGAACCCCGATCTGGGCGGCTTCATCCTGATCGACCGCATGACCAATGCGACCGTGGCTTCGGGCATGATCCATTTCGCCCTGCGCCGCAGCCAGAACATCCACTGGCAGGCAGTCGATGTGAACCGCGAGGCCCATGCCGCGCTGAAGAACCAGAAACCTGCCGTGGTCTGGTTCACCGGCCTTTCCGGCTCGGGCAAGTCGACCATCGCCAATCTGGTGGAAAAGAAGCTGCATGCCATGGGCAAGCACACTTTCCTGCTGGATGGCGACAACGTGCGCCATGGCCTCAACCGCGATCTGGGCTTCACCGATGCCGACCGGGTGGAAAACATCCGCCGCGTCGGCGAGGTGGCGAAGCTGATGACCGATGCGGGTCTGATCGTGCTCACGGCCTTCATCTCGCCCTTCCGGTCGGAACGCCGGATGGTGCGCGAACTGATGGCCGGGGGCGAGTTCATGGAGGTCTTCGTGAACACCCCGCTGGAAGTGGCCGAGGCGCGCGACGTGAAGGGGCTCTACAAGAAGGCCCGTTCGGGTCAGCTGAAGAACTTCACCGGCATCGACAGCCCCTATGAGGCCCCGGAACTGGCCGAACTCACCGTGAACACGGTCGAGCTTTCGGCCGAGGAAGCCGCGGACCGCGTGATCGAGGCCATCCTCGCCCGCTGACCCGACCAGGCCCCCGGAGAACCGAAAGGCCCTGCACCGATCCGGTGCAGGGCCTTTTCATTGCCGCCGTTAACCGTTCTGAGTTCAGAGGGGGTTTACGTTGAATGCGGGCATGGGGGTTCCGGTTTTCAGAGTGTCGAGGTAGCGGCGGCCGCAATCCAGTGCCTCGCGGATGGTCACATCCATGTCGAGATAGCGGTAGGTGCCCAGACGGCCGACGAAGGTGACATTGGGCTCCGCCTCGGCCTTGGCGACATATTCGGCCAGCAGGGTTTTCTCGGCCACCTGGCGGATCGGGTAATAGGGAATGTCCTCGGGCCCGCAGGCGCGCGAGAATTCCTTGTAAAGCACTGACCCCTCATGGCTTTCCCAGGGAGCGAAATGCTTGTGCTCGGTGATGCGGGTATAGGGCACACCGACATCGCCGTAATTCATCACCGCGCAGCCCTGATAATCGCCCTGATAGTCGAAGCGTTCGAAATCCAGCGTGCGATAGCCCAGCCGGCCCAGCTCGAAGCCGAACCAGCCGTCGATCGGGCCGGAATAGAACACATGGTCATACTCAGCCGCCTGATCGCGGCTGACCGGGGTGTTCAGCGTCACGGTGATATTGGCGTGATCGAGGATGCGCCCGATCATCGCGGTATAGCCGTTCTCCGGCATGCCCTGGAATTTGTGGAAGAAATAATTGTCGTCGTAGTTGAACCGCACCGGCAGCCGCTTCAGGATCGAGGCCGGCAGATCCGAGGGCGCGCAGCCCCATTGCTTGATCGTATAGCCCTTGAAGAAGGCCTCGTAGAGATCAGGCCCGACGAAGCGCAGCGCCTGTTCCTCGAAGGTCTGCGGGTCGGTGATCGAGGTATCGGCCTTGCTTTCCAGAAAGACCTTCGCCTCGTCGGGGCGGAGCGTCTGGCCGAAGAACTGGTTGATCGTGTGCAGGTTGACCGGCAGCGAATAGACCGCCCCCTGCGAGGTGGTCTTCACCCGGTTCTTGTAGGGCAGAAAAGTTTCGAACCCGTTCACATAGTCCCAGACCTCGGCATCGTCGGTGTGGAAGATATGCGGCCCGTAGACATGCACCATGACCCCGGTCCCGGCGTCGCGCTCGGTATGGCAGTTACCCCCGATATGGCCGCGCGCATCCAGCACCGTGACACGATGCCCCGCCTCGGCCAGCAGACGCCCGATCACGGCCCCCGAAAGACCCGCACCCACCATGAGACAATGTTTCGTCATGGACATATCCTTACCCTGCCCGGCCGGGCCCCGCATGACCCCGCGCCGCGCCTACCATGTCCGAACCGCAGGGAAAACCGGGGTCATTTC
>NZ_LJSC01000051.1:0-8817 GCF_001303875.1 Gemmobacter sp. LW-1
CCCGCCGCGCGGGCGGCGAACCAGCTTTCGGCGTGGCGTTGCGACAGGGCGCATTTGGCACGGCCATCGGCGGTGGCCAGCACCTCGACCGCCATTTCGGCAAGTGTGGTCATAGCGCGCGTGCAGCCTCCAGCACCTCTTCGGCATGGCCCGCGACCTTCACCTTCGGCCAGACCTGCGCCACGCGGCCCTCTGCGTCGATCAGGAGGGTGGTACGCTCGATCCCCATGTAGGTCTTGCCATACATGCTTTTCTCGACCCAGACGCCGTAATCCTCGCAGGTGGTGCCTTGCTCGTCAGAGGCCAGTGCGATGCCCAGCCCGTGTTTGGCGACGAATTTGTCGTGCTTCTTCACACTGTCTTTGGAAATGCCGATCACCATGGCCCCGGCCGCATCGAAATCCGCGGCGCGCGCGGTGAAGTCGAGCGCCTCTGTCGTGCAACCGGGCGTGTCGTCCTTGGGATAGAAATACAGGATCACCTTGCGACCCTTCAGGGCCGAAAGCGCGATCTCACCACCACCATCGCGCGGCAGGGTAAAATCGGGGGCGAGGGTTCCGGGGGTAGGTGTCATGGGCGGCTCCATGCCAATACTGTGAAGATGCTTGGGATTTTAGTTGCCTTCGGGCAAAGTTAAAGGCAACCCCGGCGAAAAAAGCCCGAATGCCGGAAAAGACGCAGGCATGACCGACGAAACAGAACCAGAGACGGAGCTTCGCCCGCGCAGCCGCGCGCCGCGCCGCGTCATGCGGTTCGGGCTCTGGATGCTGCTGAGCCTCGCGCTGGTCGTGGGTCTGGCGGGGTTCGGTCTGCTGGCGCTGACCGGAAAGCCGATCCGCCTGCCGGTCTGGGCGGTGGCGGAGGCCGAGGCGCGGCTGAACGATGCGCTGCCCATGGGAGGTAACAACCTGTCCATCGGCGGTGTCGAGATCGCTGTGGGCCGGGACTGGGTGCCGCGCCTGCGGCTGGAAGATCTGCGGCTGACCCGTTCGGGTGGTGCACCTTTGCTGCGCCTGCCCGAAGCGCGGGTGGCCTTCGATCCGCTGAGCATTGCCGCCCTGCGTTTGCGCCCCGCCTCTGTCGTGCTGTCCGGCGCGTCGATCCGGCTGCGCCGCGATGCGACGGGGCGGTTCGACCTAGATCTGGGTGAGGCGGGGGCAGGCCCGCAACTTGGCAGTTTCGCGGAGGTGATGGCGGCGCTGGACGCCTTGTTCGCGCGTCCTCAGCTCGCGGCCCTGCAGGAGGTGACGGTCGAGGCGCTGTCGCTGCGGCTGGATGATGCCCGCGCCGGGCGGGTCTGGCAACTGGGCGACGGGCGGGCGGTTCTGGCCAATGATCCCGAAGGTCTGGGCGCCGAACTGAGCTTTACCCTTGCCGGTGGCGCGCAGGTGGCGCAGGCGCAGCTTCAGGTCAGGACCGAACGGGGCACGGCAGGCGCCCGCCTGCGCGCCACGGTCGAAGGGGTGGCCGCGCGCGATCTGGCTTTGCAGGCGCCGGTACTGGGCTTCCTGTCCGCGCTCGACGCCCCGATTTCCGGGCGGCTGAACGGCTCTGTCGATGCCGAGGGGCAGGTGGCCGGGCTGGAGGCGGAGCTGGCGCTCGGCCCTGGCGCGCTGCAACCCAGCCCCGAAAGCAAGCCCGTGGGATTTGATTCCGCGCGTCTGGCCCTGGCCTATGATCCCGCGCAGGAGCGTATCGACCTGACCGAGATTGCGGTGCAAAGCCGGTCGCTGCGTCTGGGTGCCAGCGGCCACGTCTATGCACCAGGGGTAACGCGCGGCCGACCGGCGGCGTTTCTGGCGCAGATTGCCTTTTCCGAGGTGAAGGTCGATCCCGAAGGGCTGTTCGTCGAGCCTGTCACCTTCAGCCAGGGTGCGCTGGATCTGAGGTTGCGGCTTGATCCGTTCCGGCTGGATGTGGGGCAGCTGACCCTGCTGGAGGACGGGCGGCGGCTGGAGGCGAAAGGCACGGCTCGCGCCGATGCTTCCGGCTGGCATCTGGCGCTGGATCTGGCGCTGGATGCGATCCGGCATGACCGGCTGCTGGCTCTCTGGCCGGTGTCGGCGGTTCACAAGACCCGCGAATGGCTGGTCGAGAATGTGCAGGAAGGACTGTTGCGCAATGTGAAGGTCGCCCTGCGGATGGAGCCGGGGGCCGAGCCGCGCTTTTCGCTGGGATATGATTTCGCCGATGGCGATGTGCGTTTCCTCAAGACCCTGCCGCCGATCCGGCAGGGCAGCGGCTATGCCACGATCGAGGGCAACAGCTATACGATGGTGCTGGATCGCGGGCAGGTGACGCCGCCGGTGGGTGGGCGGATCACGATGGATGGCTCGATCTTTTCGGTTCTGGACATCCTGCAAAAGCCCGCGCAATCCGAGATTCAGCTGCGCACGAAATCCAGCCTGACCGCCGCGCTGTCGCTGCTGGACCAGGAGCCGTTCCGCTTTCTGACTAAAGCGGGTCGCCCCGTGGAACTGGGCGAGGGCCGGGCCGAGGTTTCTGCGGTGCTGCGCCTGCCGCTGGTACCGCATATCAAGCTGGACGACGTTTCCTATCAGGTCGAGGGCAGGCTGAGCGATGTGCGCTCTGCCGTGCTGGTGCCGGGCAAGGAACTGACGGCGCCCGCGCTGAACCTGACGGCCGGGCCATCGGGGCTGGCGATCACCGGCAAGGGGCGGGTCGGTGCGGTGCCGTTCGATGCGACCTACAAACTGCCCTTTGGTCCGGCGGCGGGCGGCAAATCCACGATCACCGGCACGGTCGAACTGTCGCCGCGCGCGGTGGCCGAATTCTCGCTGGGTCTGCCGGACCGGATGGTTTCGGGGCAGGGCAGCGGGAAGTTCACGCTGGAGCTGCCCAAAGGGGGCGCGGGGCGGCTGACGCTGACATCGGACCTGCGCGGGCTGGGTCTGGCTTTGCCCGAAATCGGCTGGCGTAAGGCACCGGCCACGGCCGGCCGGCTTGAGGTGGCGGCGACGCTGGGGCAGCCGCCACAGGTGCAGGCGCTGTCATTGCAGGCGCCGGGCCTGACCGCGAGGGGCGATATTTCGTTGCGCGCGGGGGGCGGGCTGGACCGTGCCCGTTTTGCCCGCGTGCAGGCCGGAAACTGGCTCGACGCGCCGGTCACGCTGACCGGGCGCGGCAAGGGCCGGGCGGTCGGGGTTGAGGTCACAGGAGGGCGCATCGACCTGCGCCGCCTGCCGGAGCGCGGCGGCAGCGGGGGGGCCTCTGACGGTGCGCCGATGCGGGCTGCGCTGGACAGCGTACAGGTCACCGACGGCATAGCCCTGACCGGCCTGCGGGGCGAGTTCACCACGCGCGGCGGCTTTGGCGGCACCTTCACGGGCCGGGTGAACGGGGGGGCGGCGGTGCGCGGCACGGTCGCACCGATGAAGGGCGGCAGCGGTATCCGCATCACCTCGGACGATGCCGGAGGGGTGATCGCCTCGGCCGGGATCTTTGGCAATGCGCGGGGCGGCGCGCTGGATCTGCAACTGGTGCCCGTCGGCGCCAACACCTACAACGGCATCGCGACCGCCCGCAATTTCCGCGTGACCAATGCCCCGGTTCTGGCCGAACTGCTGTCGGCCATATCGGTCGTTGGCATTCTCGAACAATTGAACGGGACCGGGCTGGTCTTTGCCGAGGCGGACGCGCAGTTCCGCTTGACACCGGCGGGGGTCGAGGTCAGCAGGGGCGCCGCTGTGGGTGCATCCATGGGCGTCTCTGCCGCTGGCACGTTCGACAGCCGCAACAAGCGGCTGAACCTGCAAGGCGTGATCTCGCCCATCTATCTGCTCAACGGTATCGGTTCGGTTCTGACACGCAAGGGCGAAGGCTTGTTCGGTTTCAACTACAAGATCCGCGGCACATCGGACCGGCCGGAGATTTCGGTCAATCCGCTGTCCATCCTGACACCTGGCCTGTTCCGCGAGATTTTCCGGCAGCCGGTGCCGAAGCTGAGGCCCGCGCAATGAAACTTGCGGATTTCGATTTCGATCTGCCCGAGCATCTGATTGCCACCCGTCCGGTGAAACCGCGCCCCGCCGCGCGGCTCCTGCTGGCCGAGGGGGAAGCGATCCGCGATCTCCATGTCCGCGATCTGGTGACGTTGCTGCGCCCCGGTGACCGGCTGGTGCTGAACAATACCAAGGTCATTCCCGCCCGCCTGAACGGCACGCGCTGGCGCGATACGGGGCAGGGCCGGGTTTCGGCGAAGGTGGAAATCACCCTGCTGGAACCTGTGGCCTCGGGTGGCTGGCGGGCGCTGGCCAAGCCCCTGCGCAAGCTTGCTCAGGGCGAAGTGATCGTGTTTTCAGATCAGCTTTCGGCGCAGGTCAGCCGGAAGGGCGAGACCGATCTGGTGCTGGAATTCAACCTGACCGGGCCGGATTTCGATGCAGCGCTTGCTGCTGCCGGGCAGATGCCGCTGCCGCCTTATATTGCCGCCAAGCGCGCGCCCGATGCGCAGGATCATCAGGATTACCAGACGGTCTTTGCCCGCCATTCCGGCGCGGTGGCGGCGCCCACCGCCAGCCTGCATTTCGACGCGGGTCTGCTGGCCGCGCTCAGGGCGCGCGGGGTCGAGTTCACCGAAGTGACGCTGCATGTCGGCGCGGGCACCTTCCTGCCGGTGAAGGTGGAAGATGTGACCACCCACCGGATGCATGCCGAATGGGGCGAGGTGACCGAGGCCGCCGTGGCCGAGATCGCCGCCACCAAGGCCGCGGGCGGGCGGGTCATTCCGGTCGGCACCACCGCACTGCGGCTGATCGAAAGCGCAGCGCAGGGTGGCGCGCTTGCGCCCTGGCGGGGCGAGACCGACATCTTCATCTATCCGGGGTTCACCTTCCGCGTGGCCGACGGGTTGATGACCAATTTTCACCTGCCCAGGTCGACGCTGATGATGCTGGTCGCGGCGCTGATGGGGCGTGACCGTATCCTGCGGGTCTATGATCATGCGATTTCCGAAGGATATCGCTTCTTCTCTTACGGCGACGCATCGCTGCTGCTGCCGGGGTGACGGGGACATCCGCCCGCGTGTCGCCCGTGTTACACTGCTGTTTCTGAACCGCTGCTAGATCTGCCTGCCGAACCTGCCGAACCGGAGTCCGCCATGCCCAATGTCATCTCTTCATCCTGGCCCCTGCTGATGGGCGTCATGCTGCTGATGGTCGGCAATGGCATGCAGGGCACCCTGCTGGGGATTCGCGGCACGATCGAGGGCTTCAGCACGTTCGAGCTGTCGATTGTCATGTCGGCCTATTTCGCGGGCTTCCTGCTCGGGTCGCTGACGGTGCCGGACATGATCCGCCGGGTTGGCCATGTGCGGGTCTTTGCCGCGCTCGGCTCTGCGATTTCGGCCGTTCTTGTGGTCTATCCCGTCGCGCCCGACTGGACCGTCTGGGCTGCCCTGCGCGTCCTGATCGGGTTCAGCTTCTGCGGCGTCTACATCACTGCCGAAAGCTGGCTGAACAATACCGCCACCAACGAGACGCGGGGGCAGGCGCTGTCGGCCTATATGATCGTGCAGATGATCGGCATCATCTCGGCCCAGATCCTGATGAATGTCGCGAGCCCCGAGAGCTTTACGCTGTTCGTGATCCCCTCGGTGCTGGTGAGCCTTGCCTTCATGCCGATCCTGCTGACGGTGACGCAGACCCCGACCTTCGAGACCAACAAGCGGCTCAGCTTCCCGAAGCTCTGGCGCATCTCCCCCCTTGGCTGCATCGGCATGCTTCTGACCGGAGGCATCTTCTCGGCCATGTTCGGCATGGCCTCGGTCTGGGGGGCGAAAAGCGGCCTCAGCGTCCAGCAAATCTCGATTTTCGTGGGCGCCATGTATGTCGGCGGGCTGATCCTGCAATATCCGATCGGCTGGCTGTCGGACCGGCGCGACCGGCGCGGGCTGATCCTCTGGCTGGCGGCTGCGGCCTCGGTCGTCATGGCGCTGGCGACGGTGTTTCCCGTGCATTTCATCGGGCTGATCGTGGTGGCCATGTTGCTGGGTGGCATCGCCAACCCGCTGTATTCGCTGTTGATCGCTTACACCAACGACTTTCTGACCAAGGATGACATGGCAGCGGCTTCTTCGGGGATGCTGTTCCTGAACGGGCTGGGCGCGATCTTCGGCCCGCTGCTGACCGGCTGGCTGATGGAGGGAATCGGTCCGCGCGGCTTCTTCCTGTTCATCGGGCTGAACTTCCTGGGCCTTGCGCTTTACGCTGCCTGGCGGATGACGCGCCGCGCGGCGCCCGGTGTGACCGGCGCCTATGCGGCGGTGGCGCCCACGGCCTCGGCCCTTGCAGTCGGTGCGGTGATGGAAGAGGCTGACACGGGCGAGCCGTCGCTGCCGCAACCCTGACTTGCGGCCCGCCGGAAAGCCTGTCACCCTGCCTTGACGCGAGGCAGGCAAGGGAGGCGGCAATGTCCGATCCGGTTCAGGTTCTGGATTACTGGCTGGGCGAGGTTGGCCCCGAAGGCTGGTATGCCGGGGGCGAGGCGCTGGACGCCGATATCCGGGACCGCTGGCTGGATCTGTGGCAGGCCGCCCATGACGGCGGGCTGGATCACTGGGCCGAAGGGCCTGCCGGGGCGCTGGCGCTTCTGGTGCTGACCGACCAGTTTTCCCGCAACATGTTCCGGGGTGAGGGCAAGGCCTTCTCTACCGATCCGCTGGCCCGCGCGGTTGCCCGCAAGGCGGTGGCGGCGGGCTGGGATCTGGAGGTTCCGGCGCCGGAGCGGCAGTTCTTCTATCTGCCCTTCGAACACAGCGAAGATCCCGCTGATCAGACGATGGCGGTCGAATTGATCGCGGACCGGATGCCCGAGGCAGATGAAACCCTGCTGCATGCCCGCGCCCATCAGGCGATCATCGCCCGCTTCGGCCGCTTCCCCTTCCGCAACGCGGCGCTGGGGCGGGAATCCAGCCCCGAGGAAACCGCCTTCATGGAAGGTGGCGGATATGCTTCAATGGTAAACGATCTTCGGAGCCAAGCCATGCGCTAAGCGCAATGGCCCATGCGCTGCGCTGCATTGCTGGGTGATGCGTGATGGTTTAATGGCAAACTACTTTTCCAGAGGAGGGGAAATATGGCTGCCAGAAATTTTGATGTCATCGTGGTTGGTGCCGGGCCGGGGGGGTATGTGGCCGCTATCCGGGCCGCGCAACTGGGCAAGAATGTCGCGATTGTCGAACGCGAACATCTGGGTGGCATCTGCCTCAACTGGGGCTGTATTCCCACCAAGGCCCTGCTGCGCAGCGCCGAAGTATTTCACCTGATGCACCGTGCCAAGGAATTCGGTCTGAAGGCAGATGGTATCGGCTACGATCTGGATGCCGTTGTCGCCCGCTCGCGCGGGGTGGCGAAACAACTCTCGGGTGGTATCGGCCACCTGATGAAGAAGAACAAGATCACCGTCTTCATGGGCGCGGCCACACTGCCCGCCAGGGGCAAGGTCTCGGTCAAGACCGACAAGGGCACCGAAGAGCTGACGGCCCCCGCGATCATCCTCGCCACCGGCGCGCGCGCCCGCGAACTGCCGGGGCTGGAGGCGGACGGCGATCTGGTCTGGACCTACAAGCACGCCCTGCAACCCAAGCGCATGCCGAAAAAGCTGCTGGTGATCGGTTCGGGCGCCATCGGCATCGAATTTGCCAGTTTCTTCAATACGCTGGGCGCCGAAGTGACCGTGTGTGAGGTGATGGACCGTGTGCTTCCCGTTGAAGACGCGGAAATCAGTGCCTTCGCGAAGAAAGCCTTCGTGAAACAGGGCATGAAGATCCTCGAAAAGACCACGGTGAAGAAGCTCGACCGCAAACCGGGCGTGGGCGTCACTGCGCATCTGGAAGATGCGAAAGGCACCACCACCGCCGAGTTCGATACGGTGATTTCCGCCGTGGGCATCGTCGGCAATGTCGAAAACCTCGGGCTTGAGGCTCTGGGCGTCAGGATCGACCGCACCCATGTGGTGACGGATGAATATTGCCGCACCGGGGTCGAGGGCCTCTATGCCATCGGCGACATCGCGGGCGCGCCCTGGCTTGCCCACAAGGCCAGCCACGAAGGTGTCATGGTGGCCGAACTGATCGCGGGCCTGCATCCGCATGCGATCAAACCCAATTCCATCGCCGGCTGCACCTATTGCCACCCGCAGGTCGCCAGCGTCGGCCTGACCGAACAGAAGGCGAAGGACGCGGGCTACACCGTGAAGGTCGGACGCTTCCCCTTCATCGGTAACGGCAAGGCCATCGCCCTGGGCGAGGCCGAGGGCATGATCAAGACCGTCTTCGACGCGAAAACCGGCGAGTTGCTGGGCGCCCATATGGTCGGCGCTGAAGTGACCGAACTGATTCAGGGCTATGTTGTCGGCCGCAGCCTCGAAACCACTGAGGAAGACCTGATGAACACCGTCTTCCCGCATCCCACGCTCAGCGAGATGATGCACGAGGCCGTGCTGGACGCTTACGGTCGTGCCCTGCATATCTGATCCGGCGCCGGCTCATCTGTTCACAAATATCCTCAGGGGTGAATTGCCGAAGGCAAGAGGGGGCGCAAAGCCCCCTTTTTCCTGTCGGTCGCCTCTGGCTTCGGACGCAGGTGCGGGCTAAGCCTGAGGCATGAAAACCCATTCCGCTTTCTGGCTGGTTCTGGCGCTTTGGGGCGCGGGGCTGGGGGCCGCCGCGCAATTCGGCAAGATCGGGGTGATCTTCGATCTGGCGCCCGGGCTTTATCCCGGTGCCGGGCCGCTGGCGCTGGGGCTCTTCGTCTCGGTCGTCGGGGTGCCGGGCCTGATCTTCGGCACCACGGCGGG
>NZ_LJSC01000051.1:8905-182081 GCF_001303875.1 Gemmobacter sp. LW-1
CCCGCCACTGGCCGTCATGCTTGCCCTGCGCGTGCTGGAGGGGCTGAGCCATCTGGCCATCGTCATCGCCGCACCGGTGATGATCGCGCAGACCGCGCCGCCCGCCCGGCTGGGTCTGGCCATGGCGCTGTGGTCCACCTTCTTTGCCTTCACCTTCACCGCGCTGGCACTGCTGGGGCGGCCGCTCGCCGATGCGGCGGGGCCGGGCGCCCTGTTGCTGGCCCATGCGGGCTGGATGGCGGCTTTCGCGGCGCTGCTCTGGCGGATGCTGCCCGCCGATCCGCCACGCCCCCGCACACCGCTCTTTCCCGGCGGGGTGCTGCGGGCGCATCTGGCGATCTATGCCTCGCCGTTCATCGCCGCGCCTGCCACGGGTTTTGTCTGCTATACAGCTACTTACGTTGCACTTCTGACCCTGCTGCCGCCGTTCGCGGGTGAGGGGCTGCATGCGGTGATGGCAAGCCTTTTGCCTCTGGTTTCCATCGCGGGGTCATTGACGCTGGGGGTCTGGCTGATGGGGCGCCTTGGCGCTGTGCGGGTGGTCATGCTGGGCTTTGCACTGGCCGTGATCGGTGCCACAGCGCTCTGGCTCGGCTGGCCGTCCGAGGCGCTGGGGCTGGGCGCGAGCCTCTGGATCGGGGCTGCGCTGGGGCTGGTGCAGGGGGCGAGCTTTGCCGCCGTGCCCGCGCTCAATGCCAGTGCAGGTGACCGTACGCTGGCGGCGGGGGCCATTGCGCAACTGGGGAATGTCGGCACCACGCTGGGCACGCCGCTTCTGTCGGCGCTGATCCTTGCGCATGGAGTCATGGCAGTGCCCGCCTTCGTGGCGCTGTGTTCTGCGACCGGGATTGCCCTGCATCTTGTGCAGGGCTGGCGGCGCGGGCGTCAGACCCGTTCAATCGCGCCGCCACCCGCCTGCCAGTGACCGAGGCCCCCGAGGTTATAGACTTCGGTGTAACCCATGCCCAAAAGCGTATCGGCGGCCATGCCCGACCGGCCGCCCGAGGCGCAGTAAAGGCAGATCGGGGTGTCCAGCGCCACGCCCTTGGGCAGATCAGCCGCGCCCGGCGCCATACGGCTTTGCAGCGCCATCAGCGGCACATGCACTGCGCCCCTGGCCTTGCCGCTGGATTTCAGCTCGGAAATGTCGCGCACGTCGATCAGCACGAGATCGCCCCTGGCAGCGCGCGCCACGGCATCGGCGGGGGCGATGGGTTTGCAACGATGGGCAGAAGGTTTGAGGAAGGAAAACATGCGCGGCTCCGACTCCGGCTTGAGGAATTTGTATTCAAATAAATGAATGTGATTGCTTTGCAAGAGGATCAAATCATCCTCTGCCCACAAAATCGTGACTTTTGCGGAAAATCACAAAAGTTCACCAATTGTTCACGTTTTCCGGTTGGCGATTCCCCGGTGATGCCTTAAATCTTGGCCGTCTCAGTGAGGTCGGTCATGGCGGAACAGAAGTTCATCGAGGTGCGCGGCGCGCGCGAGCACAATCTGAAGGGCGTGGATCTGGACATCCCGCGCGACCAGCTTGTCGTCATCACCGGCCTGTCGGGGTCTGGCAAATCCAGCCTCGCCTTCGACACGATCTATGCCGAAGGCCAGCGCCGCTATGTCGAAAGCCTGTCGGCCTATGCGCGGCAGTTCCTTGATATGATGGGCAAGCCGGACGTGGACCATATCTCGGGTCTGTCGCCGGCCATTTCCATCGAACAGAAGACCACCTCGAAGAACCCGCGCTCGACCGTCGGCACGGTGACCGAGATCTACGATTACCTGCGGCTGCTGTTCGCCCGCGTCGGCACCCCCTACAGCCCCGCCACCGGCCTGCCGATCGAGGCGATGCAGGTGCAGGATATGGTCGACGCCGTGCTGGCGATGGAGGAGGGCACGCGCGCCTATCTGCTGGCGCCCATCGTGCGCGACCGCAAGGGCGAATACCGCAAGGAATTTCTGGAGCTGCGCAAGCAGGGCTTTCAGCGGGTGAAGGTGGACGGGCAGTTCTACGAGCTGGATGAGCCGCCGACGCTGGACAAGAAGTTCCGCCATGACATCGACGTGGTGGTGGATCGCATCGTGGTGCGCCCCGATCTGGCGACGCGGCTGGCTGACAGTTTCCGCACCGCACTGGATCTGGCGGATGGCATCGCCGTGCTGGAAACCGCGACAGACACGCCGGAACGCAAGACGTTCTCGGAAAACTTCGCCTGTCCGGTTTCGGGCTTCACCATCCCGGAAATCGAGCCGCGGCTGTTTTCCTTCAACGCGCCCTTCGGGGCCTGCCCGGCCTGCGACGGGCTGGGGGTGGAGCTGTTCTTCGACGAACGGCTGGTCGTGCCCGACCAGAACCTGACGCTGGCGCAGGGGGCGATTGCGCCCTGGTCGAAATCCAAAAGCCCGTATTTCCTGCAAACCATTGAATCGCTTGCCAAGCATTACAACTTCGACCGCAAGAAGAAGTGGAAAGACCTGCCCGAGAAGGTGCGTCAGGTGTTCCTTTACGGCTCGGGCGGCGAGGAGATCGAGTTCCGCTATGACGAGGGTGGCCGCATCTATCAGGTGACGCGCACCTTCGAGGGCGTCATCCCCAATATGGAACGCCGCTACCGCGAGACCGACAGTTCCTGGTCGCGCGAGGAGATGGAGCGCTACCAGAACAACCGCCCCTGCGGCACCTGTCACGGCTATCGTCTGAAGCCCGAGGCACTGGCGGTGAAGATCGCCGGCCTGCATGTCGGCGAGGTGGTGCAGATGTCGATCCGCGAGGCGCATGCCTGGATCGGCACGGTGCCGGAGCACCTGACCAACCAGAATAACGAAATCGCCCGTGCCATTCTGAAGGAAATCCGGGAACGCCTTGGTTTCCTTGTGAATGTCGGTTTGGATTACCTGACGCTTTCGCGCAATGCGGGCACGTTGTCGGGCGGTGAAAGCCAGCGTATCCGGCTGGCGAGCCAGATCGGCTCGGGTTTGACCGGCGTGCTTTATGTGCTGGACGAACCCTCCATCGGGCTGCACCAGCGCGATAACGACCGGCTTCTGGGCACGCTGAAGGGGCTGCGCGATCAGGGCAATACCGTGCTGGTGGTCGAGCATGACGAGGATGCGATCCGCGAGGCGGATTATGTGTTCGACATTGGCCCCGGTGCCGGGGTGCATGGCGGTCGCGTGGTTGCGCATGGCACACCCGAGGCCATCGCTGCCGATCCCGCCAGCCTGACCGGGCAGTATCTGGCAGGCCAGCGTGAGATCGCGGTGCCAAAGGTCCGGCGCGAAGGGAACGGCAAAAAGCTTACTGTTGTAAAGGCTTCGGGCAATAACCTGAAAGATGTGACGGTGGATTTCCCGCTGGGGAAATTCGTCTGCGTGACCGGCGTGTCGGGCGGCGGTAAATCGACCCTGACCATCGAAACTTTGTTCAAGACCGCCGCAACGCGGCTCAACGGTGCGCATGAGACGCCCGCGCCCTGCGAGACGATCAAGGGGTTCGAACATCTGGATAAGGTGATCGACATTGACCAGCGGCCCATCGGCCGGACACCGCGGTCGAACCCCGCCACCTATACCGGCGCCTTCACGCCGATCCGCGACTGGTTCGCCGGTCTGCCGGAATCCAAGGCGCGCGGCTATCAGCCGGGACGGTTCAGCTTCAACGTGAAGGGCGGGCGCTGCGAGGCCTGTCAGGGCGATGGCGTCATCAAGATCGAGATGCACTTCCTCCCCGATGTCTATGTCACCTGCGAGACCTGCAAGGGCCACCGATATAACCGCGAGACTTTGGAGATTCGCTTTAAAGGCAAGAGCATCGCCGATGTTCTTAATATGACATGTGAGGATGCGCGCGAGTTCTTCAGCGCCGTTCCGGCCATCCGGGACAAGATGGAGGCGCTGTGTCAGGTGGGCCTTGGCTATATCAAGGTCGGGCAGCAGGCCACGACGCTGTCCGGCGGCGAGGCCCAGCGGGTGAAGCTGTCAAAAGAACTGAGCCGCCGGGCGACGGGCCGCACGCTCTACATCCTCGACGAACCCACGACGGGTCTTCATTTCGAGGATGTGCGCAAGCTGCTGGAGGTGCTGCACGAACTGGTGGAGCAGGGCAATACAGTGGTGGTGATCGAACATAACCTCGACGTCATCAAGACCGCCGACTGGCTCATCGACATCGGCCCGGAAGGCGGTGATGGCGGTGGGCGGATAGTGGCGACCGGAACCCCGGAGCAGGTGGCGCAGGTTGCCGAAAGCCATACAGGCCGTTACCTCGGCCCGATGTTGATGCCGAAAAAGGTGGCGGCGGAGTGATCCGCCGCCCATCGGTCAGTTCAGGATTGCATTGACCGCGCCCATCAGCGCCAGAATTTCATGGGTGTTGCGGTCGACGCGGTAGACATAATCACCGGCCCGATAATAGGTGCCGTCCATAAGCCCATACCGCAGCGGATCTTCGATCAGGATGTAGTCGCGGCGGATCACATCACCCTGACGATAGATAACCACCCGGTCGTCGCGCACCACCTCACGATGCACCCGGTCCTTCGCCAGACCGGGCGGCACGCAGGCGGGCGATTTTTTCGCGAGGCCTGGCGGGCAATGCGACTGTGTGTAGATCACACCATGCCGCTCTTTGTGGTGTTTCTTGCCATGGGCCTTGCCATCGGCAAGGGCAGGGCCAGCCATCGCAATTGCGGCGACCAGCGCGACGGAAATCTGTTTCATCAGCATCGGAACCTCCTCTCGCTGTCGGGGAGGAAATCCCCGACCTGCATTCAGGGTTCCACAAGCATTTTTCCGCTTGGCGGCTCTTTGCCGGTTCAGCCGCGTTTCAGCGGGCAGGTATTTACCCCAAGGACCGAATACAGCGGGCAGGTCGACAGAAGCCCGGTCAGCAGCGGCACGATGCCGATAAGCTTGGCCCAGTGCCAGAAACCGCCGCCCTGATCCACGAAGAACCAGACCAGCAGAGCCGCCCCGATGACGATGCGCAGGATGCGGTCGATACCGCCGACATTGGTGGGCATGGGAACCTCCGTTTCGTTCCGCAGCGGGAACATTTCCATATTCATAATATGGAATGAAACGGGGCAAAAGTCACGCGGCGCCTTGACGCGGGCGCCGCGCAATCGCCTCAGGCGCGGCCCCGCTTTTCAAAACGCGGCAGCATGGCCGAGAAATCCATCCCTCGCCCGGCCTCGTCTTCGACAAAGCGGCGGTAAAGCTCGGCTGCAAGCTGACCCATAGGGGTATCGGCATCGGCCGAAACCGCTGCCTGCTGGCTGAGGTTCAGGTCTTTCAGCATCAGTTCCGCCGCAAAACCTGGCTTGTAGCCATTGTCGGCGGGCGAGGCGGGACCAACACCCGGCGCCGGGCAATAGGCGTTCATGGTCCAGCTATAGCCTGACGAGGTGGAAACCACGTCGAACATCTTCTGCCGGTCGAGGCCCAGTTTGTCAGCCAGTGCAAAGGCCTCGCAAGTGGCGATCATGGTCACGCCGAGGATCATGTTGTTGCAGATCTTCGCGGCCTGTCCGGCGCCTGAGGCGCCACAATGCACCGCCTTCTGCCCCATGATGTCAAAGAGCGGCTTCACCGTGGCAAAAGCCGCATCCGCGCCGCCCGCCATGAAGGTCAGCGTGCCATTGGTGGCGCCGCCAACCCCGCCCGATACCGGCGCATCCAGAGCGCCCACCCCTGCCGCCTGCGCCTGATCCGCCACGGAGCGCGCGCTGTTGACATCCACGGTGGAGCAATCGCACAACACCGCGCCCGCCGTCATCGCAGGGATCACCTCCGCCGCCACGCTGCGCAGGATGGCGCCATTCGGCAGCATGGTGATGACGACTTCGGCGTCTGTCGCCGCCTCGGCCGCCGTTGTGGCCCTGGTCACGCCGTCCGGCATCGGGGCGGTCAGGTCGAAGCCCGTGACCGCATGGCCCGCCTTCACCAGATTGGCCGCCATCGGGCCACCCATGTTGCCAAGGCCGATGAATCCGATCTTCATGCTGTTACTCCGTAAAGGTCAGGGTTTCGGCGCCCAGCGGCGCCAGCAGGGCATCGACCTCGGCCGCCGTCACCTCGGCGCCCGAGCCATGGCGCCAGCGCGGCTTGCGATCCTTGTCGATCACCATGGCGCGAATGCCTTCCAGAAAGTCGGTCATTTCCTGCGCGCGATGGGTGACACGATATTCCATCTCCAGCGCCACAGGCAGGGCCACATCGGCGGGCAGGCGATGTTGCATCGCAAGCGTCGTCGCCACGGCGAGCGGCGCCCCCCGGTGCAGCGCCTTCAGCGTGTCGCGGGCAAAGGCGCAATCCTTGGCAGCAAGGCTCGCCTCGATCACCGCCAGATCGGCGCTGGCAAAATGCCGGTCGATGTCGGCTTGCTGGCCGGGCAGGGTGCCCGGCTCGGGCGCTTTCAGGAAGGGTGGCAGCACGGCAATCTCGCCGGAGCGTTCCAGCGCCGCGATGAGCGCGGGCCAGTCCGCTTCGGGCACGAAATGATCGGCAAAACCGGCATAGATCGCATCCGCCGGTCCCATGCGTGTCCCGGTGGCCCCCAGATAGCAACCGAGCCGCCCCGGCCCGTGCCGCAACAGCGCCGAGCCACCGACATCCGGCACCAACCCGATGGCGCATTCCGGCATGGCGATCTGTGCGCTTTCGCCGGCGATGCGGTGGCTGGCGTGGCAGGCTACACCCACACCGCCGCCCATGCAGAAGCCCTGCACCAGCGTGACCACTGGCTTGGGATAGGCGCCGATCCGGGCGTTCATCCGGTATTCGTCACGCCAGAACTCTTGCCCATATGCGACATTACCCGCCGTGCCTTCGGCATAAAGCTCGGCAATATCCCCCCCGGCACAGAAGGCACGGTCGCCTTCGGCGTCGATCACGACCAAAGCGACTTCCGGGTCATCGGCCCAGGCCACCAGCGCCGCATCCAGCGCCTTGCACATCTCGTAGCTCAGCGCGTTCAGCGCCTTCTGGCGTGTCAGGGTCACGCGGCCCGCACGCCCGACCTTGCGGAGGAAAATATCGCTCATGCCGAAACCAGCGCGCGCGAGATGATCAGACGCATGATCTCGTTGGTGCCTTCCAGAATCTGATGCACCCGCAGGTCGCGCACGATCTTTTCCACCCCGTAATCGGCGAGGTAGCCATAGCCGCCATGCAGTTGCAGGCACTGGTTCGCCACATCGAAAGCCGCATCGGTGACATAAAGCTTGGCCATGGCGCAGAACTTTGTGGCATCCGGCGCGCCGGTATCCAGCTTCCATGCCGCCTGTCGAAGGAAGATGCGCGCCGATTGCAGCTTCACTTCCAACTCGGCCAGACGGAATTGCAGCGCCTGGAACTGATCGAGCGTCTTTCCGAAGGCCCGCCGCTCTGCCATATAGGCCAGCGTCGCGTCAAAGGCCGCCTGCGCGCCACCCAAGGCGGAAGCAGCGATGTTCAGCCGCCCGCCATCCAGCCCGGCCATGGCATAGGCAAAGCCTTTGCCTTCCTCGCCCAGCAGGTTCGCGGCAGGCACCGCGCAATCATCCATCTGCACCTGACGGGTTGGTTGCGCGCGCCAGCCCATCTTGTCTTCCAGCCCGCCAAAGCTCAGCCCCGCCGCGCCATCTTCGATCACCAGCGCCGAAATCCCCTTTGGCCCCTCGGCGCCACTGCGCGCCATCACGATATAGGCATCGGAATAGCCGCCGCCCGAGATGAAGGCCTTTGTGCCGGTCAGCCGCCAGCCCTGATCGTCACGCACCGCCTTTGTGCGCAGTGCAGCGGCATCGGACCCTGAGCCGGGCTCGGTCAGACAGTAGGAAAACACCTTTTCCATGCTGCACAGGCCGGGCAGGTAGCGGGCCTTCATCTCGGCACCGCCGAATTTGTCGATCATGCCGCCGCACATGTTGTGGATCGACAGGAAGGCCGAAACCGCCGGGCAGGCCATGGCCAGCGCCTCGAACACCAGCGTCGCATCCAGACGGCCCAGGCCGGTGCCGCCAAACTCCTCGCTGACGTAAAGCCCGCCCAGACCCAGTTCGGCCACCCTGGTCCACAAGTCACGCGGGATGGTGCCCGCCGCCTCCCATTCCCGCGCGAAGGGGGCAATCTGTTCCTGCCCGAACGCCTGTGCCATTTCGAAAATGGCCTGTTGTTCCTCGGACAATGCAAAATCCATCCCGAGCCTCCTCCGCTGGAATTGAACACATGTTTATTTCTGGATTGTTGCGAGAGTTTTGCAAGGGTCGATCTTGCCGGGCCTCACGCGACCCGCCCCCATTTTCTGTCCGAAAATATCCTCGGGTGGTGAATGCGCCGTCAGGCGCAGAGGGGGGCAGACAGCCCCCCTCGCAACGTCGAACTCAGTCCAGCGCCTTGAAGTTCAGCGCCGCGCCTTCCTTGATCCCCGAGAACCAGCGCGCCGTCACCGTCTTGGTCTTGGTGTAGAAGCGGAAGGCATCCGGGCCATACTGGTTCAGGTCGCCGAAGGCGGATTTCTTCCAGCCGCCGAAGGTGTAGTAGGACAGCGGCACCGGGATCGGGAAGTTGATGCCGACCATGCCGACATTCACCCGGCTCGCAAAATCGCGCGCGGTGTCGCCATCGGCGGTAAAGATCGCGGTGCCATTGCCGTAATCGTTGTCGATCACCAGTTGCAGAGCATCCTCATAGGTCTTGGCGCGCACGGTGGACAGGACCGGGCCGAAGATCTCCTGCTTGTAGATGTCCATGTCGCGGGTCACGTTATCGAACAGGGTCGGTCCGACGTAGAAGCCGTTCTCGTAGCCCTGGATTTTCAGGCCACGACCATCGACCACGATCTTCGCGCCCTGATCCACGCCTGAACCGATCAGGCCAAGGATGCGCTCTTGCGCCTGTTTCGTGATGACCGGCCCGAAATCCACGTCATTGCCGGCGGTATAGGGGCCGACTTTCAGCTTTTCGATGCGCGGCACCAGCTTTTCGATCAGCCGGTCGGCGGTTTCATCACCCACCGGCACTGCGACCGAGATCGCCATGCAGCGTTCGCCCGCCGCGCCGAAGCCCGCGCCGACCAGCGCATCCGCCGCCTTGTCCAGATCGGCGTCGGGCATGATGAGCATATGGTTCTTGGCGCCGCCGAAGCACTGGGCGCGCTTGCCGTTGGTGGTGGCGCGACCATAGATATATTGCGCGATCGGGGTCGATCCGACAAAGCCGATGGCCTGCACCGTCGGGTTGTCGATCAGCCCGTCCACGGCTTCCTTGTCACCGTTCACCACCTGAAGCACGCCGTCAGGGATACCAGCCTCTTTCGCCAGTTCTGCCAGGCGCAGCGAGGTGGAGGGCACGCGCTCCGACGGCTTCAGGATCACCGCATTGCCGCAGGACAGGGCGGGGCCCATCTTCCACAGCGGGATCATGGCGGGGAAGTTGAAGGGGGTGATGGCGGCCACCACGCCCAGCGGCTGCCGCATCGAATAAAGGTCGATGCCCGGACCGGCGCTGTCGGTATATTCGCCTTTCAGCAGGGCGGGGGTGCCCATGCAGACCTCGATCACTTCAAGCCCGCGCTGCACATCGCCCTTGGCGTCGGGGATGGTCTTGCCATGTTCGCGGGCGACCAGTTCAGCCAGTTCATCCATGTGCTGATTGATGAGGTCGCCGAATTTCATCATCACCCGCGCGCGGCGCTGCGGGTTGGTGGCGGCCCATGCGGGCTGCGCCTTTTCTGCCTCGGCGATGGCATGGGCCAGCTCATCGGCGCTGGCCAGCGCGACGCGCGCCTGCAATTCGCCGGTGGCGGGGTTGAAGACATCGGCAAAGCGGCCCGACTTGCCCGCCACCATCTTGCCGTTGATCCAGTGTCCGATCTCTTGCATTGGAATCCTCCCGATCTGCTGGCGCTACAATAGGCTTGCAAATTTCACGGCAAAAGCGGCAAGTTTCCAAATCAGTTTTGCAATTCTGCAAAGGTGGGCGATGGACTGGGACGATCTGAAACTGTTTCTGGCGGTGGCGCGCAGTGAAAGCCTGTCGGGGGCAGGGCGGGCGCTGCGGCTTGATCCGGCGACAGTCGGCCGCCGTGTGGCGCGGCTGGAAGAGGCGCTTGGCGCGCGGCTCTTTGTGAAAAGCCCGCAGGGATATGCGCTGACGGACGAAGGCGCGCGCATCCTCGCCCATGCCGAACGCGCCGAGCAGGCGGTGACCGGCGTGACCGAGGAATTGCGCGGGACGCAAGGTCTGACCGGACAGATCCGGATCGGCGCGCCGGATGGCTGCGCCAATTATCTGCTGCCGCAGGTTCTGGCCGCGATCTGCGACGCCAATCCAGGGCTGGAGGTGCAGATCGTCGCCCTGCCGCGCGTCTTCAACCTGTCGAAACGTGAGGCAGACATGGCTATCGCGGTGTCGCGGCCTGAAACCGGGCGACTGACGGTGCAGAAGCTGACCGATTATCGCCTGAGCCTTGCCGCCTCGCGCGATTACCTTGCGAAGCATCCACCGATCACCGGCCCCGATTCGCTGCACGGCCACAGGATCGTCGGCTATATCCCCGACATGATCTTCGACAAGGAACTGGATTACCTCAGCCAGCTTGGTCTCGATGCGGTGCCGCTGGCGTCCAATTCGGTTTCGGTGCAACTCAACTGGCTGCGGCACGGCGCCGGAATCGGTGTGGTGCATGACTTTGCCCGCCCCGCGGCGCCGGAACTGGAACGCATCCTGCCGGATATGCGTTTGACCCGAGCGTTCTGGCTGATCCGTCACGCCGACGATCAGCGTGTAGAGCGACTCAACCGCTTTGCCGATCTCCTTGGAGACGGCATTCGTAAAGAAGTATTACGCCTGGAAGCTGTCTCTTGACATAAAATTGCGCAGGCGCAAGGCTTTGTACATGAGCCAAGGAGGTTGCCATGCATGTCGCGCAGATTCTCAAGACCAAGTCGGATGATGGGGTTGTCACCGTCGCCCCCGGCACCAGCGTCGCCGAGGTTGCGCATGTTCTTTCGATGCGTCGCATCGGGGCGGTGATCGTGTCTTCCGACGGCAAGCACCCGGCTGGCATCGTTTCGGAACGCGATATCGTGCGCGAACTGGGCAGGCGCGGGCCGACCTGTCTGGCCGAGGCGGTGGATGGGCTGATGACCACGAAGCTCGTCACCTGTTCGCGGGATGAAACGACTCATGACGTGTTGCAGAAGATGAGTGCGGGCCGCTTCCGCCACATGCCGGTGATGGAAGGGGACGAGATGATCGGCCTCATCTCCATCGGTGACGTGGTGCAATCGCGGCTGATGGAACTGGCCGCCGAGAAGGACGCGCTGGAAGGGATGATCAAGGGCTTCTGAGCCTCTTGCCGCATCGCGGCAAATTCGCACTTGCAAAGCGCCGCGCAATATTGTTGCGTGGCGCCAGCAAATGAGGGGGGAGCCCATGCGCATCGGCCTGTATCCCGGCACGTTCGACCCGATCACGCTCGGCCATGTCGATATCATCCAGCGCGCCATGCAACTGGTGGACCGGCTGGTCATCGGCGTGGCCATCAACCGTGACAAGGGGCCGCTGTTCTCGCTTGAGGAACGGGTCGCCATGGTCGAGGCGGAATGCGCCGGAATCGCCAAAGCCTGTGGCGGCGAGATCGTGGTGCATCCGTTCGAGAATCTGCTGATCGACTGCGCCCGCGATGTCGGCGCGCAGGTCATCGTGCGCGGCCTGCGTGCCGTTGCCGATTTCGAATACGAGTTTCAGATGGTCGGGATGAACCGGGCGCTGGATAACAGCATCGAGACGGTTTTCCTGATGGCCGATGCCCGGCGTCAGGCCATTGCCTCAAAGCTGGTGAAGGAAATCGCCCGGCTTGGCGGGGACGTGTCTAAATTTGTCACGCCCGATGTTCAGGCGGCCTTGCGCCGCAAATACGGCTGAGGGGCAGGGGCTTTTCAGCCCCGGCCATAAACCGCCTGATGCGCGATGCGATGCGCGTCGCCGGGGAACAGCCCCAGATCCAGTGCCACATCCTGCGGCAGCCGCGCGATCTCGTTGCGGGTTTCGATATAGCGCGCGCGTTTTTCCGCGGCGGATTTCAGGCGGGCGATGAGGTTCGTCATATCTTTTCCTTCCACATCTCGTGGCGTCAATGTGTCAGGCCGGATGCCTGTCACACTGCCTAGATGCGCTCGAAAGGTAGCGCTAACAAGGTGAGCCCGGGCAATGCCGCAATGCAGCATCCGCATGGCTGGAGGAAAAGACAAAGGGCGCCCGAAAGCGCCCCAGATCTCTTGCAGGAAATTTGCAAGGATTTTCAGAAAAATCCCTGGCGGGGCTCAGATCAGCTTGCCCATGGCCACGGCGGTGTCCGCCATGCGGTTCGAGAAACCCCATTCATTGTCATACCAGCTGAGGATCGACACGAAGCGGCCGTCCATCACCTTGGTCTGGTCCATGTGGAAGATGCTGGAATGCGGGTCATGGTTGAAGTCGGACGAGACATTCTTGAACAGCGTGTAGCCCAGAATGCCCTTCAGCGGGCCATCGGCAGCCGCCTTGATCGCGGCATTCACCTCTTCCACCGTAGTGTCGCGCTTCGCGAGGAACTTCAGATCCACGACCGAGACATTGGGCGTCGGCACCCGGATTGCGAATCCGTCGAGCTTTCCCTTCAGATCGGGCAGCACCAGACCCACCGCCTTGGCCGCGCCAGTGGAGGTGGGGATCATCGACAGGGCGGCGGCGCGGGCGCGATACAGATCCTTGTGCATCGTATCCAGCGTCGGCTGGTCGCCGGTATAGCTGTGGATCGTGGTCATCATGCCTTTTTCGATGCCGATGGCATCATTCAGCACCTTGGCGACGGGGCTGAGGCAGTTGGTGGTGCAGGAGGCGTTGGAGACGATCAGGTCATCCGCCGTCAAAGTGTCGTGGTTCACCCCGTAGACGATGGTTTTGTCGGCACCCTCGCCGGGGGCCGAGATCAGCACGCGTTTCGAGCCATTTTCCAGATGCGCGAGGCATTTTTCCTTGCTGGTGAAGATGCCGGTGCATTCCATCACCACATCGACATCCGACCACGGCAGGTCCGCCGGGTTCCGCAGGGCTGTCACCCGCATCGGGCCACGACCGACGTCAATCCAGTCGTCTCCGGTGGTGACCTTGACCGGGAAGCGGCCATGGACGGAATCGAAGCGCAGAAGGTGTGCGTTGGTTTCCACCGGACCCAGATCGTTGATCGCCACGACCTCGATATCGGTGCGGCCCGATTCGATGATGGCGCGCAGAACGTTGCGCCCGATACGTCCGAATCCGTTGATAGCAACTTTGACGGTCATGGCTGCCTCCTTGTCCATGCACGGCCCGGCCGACGAATCGGCCAGCTCTGGTAGCGCTAACATGGCGAAAACAGATCAAAGATCAACCGAAAACTCCGCGACCCAGGGGCTGCGTCACTTCCAGAAGCGCAGGTAATCCATCAGGCTCAGCAACTTGCGGGCCAGAAAAATAAGACTGGCCCCGTCGTTCAGGAAAACGTCGAGGCCGACAAGACCCACAATCAGCAGGCCAAGAACAAGAGCGATGCGGTCGGTCACGACCCCTCCGTTACTGGAGGAGCCGCCCCATCGCACCGGCCACATCGGCCATCCGGCAGGAGAAGCCCCATTCATTGTCATACCATGCCAGAACGCGGACGGTCCGGCCGCCGACGACCTTGGTCTGGTCAGGGGCGAAGATAGACGAATGGCTGGTGTGATTGAAGTCGATCGAGACCTTGGGCTCCGGGTCATAGGCCAGAACCGCACCCATATGGCCGGCAGCGGCTTCGCGCACGATCTCGTTCACATCGGCGACGGTCACATCCTTGCCTGCTACGAAGGTCAGGTCGACCGCCGAGACGTTCGGCGTCGGCACACGGATGGCGGAACCGTCCAGCTTGCCCTTCAGTTCCGGCAGCACCTCGCCGATGGCCTTGGCGGCGCCGGTGGAGGTAGGGATCATCGCCATGGCGGCGGCGCGGGCGCGATACAGATCCTTGTGGCGGCGGTCCAGCGTCGGCTGGTCGCCGGTGTAGGAATGGATCGTGGTCATGATGCCGCTTTCGATCCCGATGGCATCGTTCAGTACCTTGGCCAGCGGCGCGAGGCAGTTGGTGGTGCAGGAACCGTTGGAGACGACCAGATGTTCCGACAGCAGCGAACGGTGGTTCACGCCGTAAACGATGGTCTTGTCGGCATTCTTGGCGGGGGCCGACACCAGCACGCGCTTGGCGCCACGACCAAGGTGGACGGCGGCCTTGTCGCGGTCATTGAACTTGCCGGTGCATTCCAGCACGACGTCGATGCCTTCCCAGTCCAGCTCGTCAGGGTTGTAGGTCGACATCACCCGGATCGGGCCGCGGCCCAGATCCAGCGTATCGCCCTCGACCGAGACCTTGCCGGGGAAGCGGCCATGCACGCTGTCATATTTCAGCAGATGGGCATTGGTTTCAATGGGGCCGGTGGCGTTGATCGCCACGACCTGCACATCGTTGCGGGCAGATTCCGCGATATGCGCCAGGGTGCAGCGCCCGATGCGGCCAAAGCCATTGATGCCGATGGTGATGGTCATGTCTCGCGTCTCCGTGGTTCCAGCCCCGCAACTGCGGCAGGCTATAAACTGATGCGGGGGAGTCAGGGAAGCTGGAAAACGACACATTTTCAAAATGTTAGCGCAAACTTCCGGTGTTTTCGCTAACAAATATTGCCCTTTGGCACCTTTTCGCCGCGCCGCAGCTTCGCTAGTCTGACGGGGCGTGCGATGTGGAGAATGTAATGAGCGGTTTGCTGGCACTGCTGGATGATGTGGCGGCCATTGCCAAGGTCGCGGCGGCTTCGGTCGATGATGTGGCGGCCGCGGCGGCCAAGGCGGGGGCCAAGGCGGCTGGCGTCGTGATCGACGATACCGCGGTGACGCCTGCCTATGTGCATGGTTTCTCTGCGGATCGGGAATTGCCGATCATCGGACGCATCGCGCTGGGTTCGGTGCGCAACAAGCTGCTGATCCTGTTACCCGCGCTGCTGGCGCTGAATTATTTCGCACCGGGCTTCATCACCCCGCTTTTGATGCTGGGCGGCAGCTATTTGTGTTTCGAAGGGGCGGAAAAGGTGCTGCACCTGTTCGCGCCCCATGCCGATGCGGCGGTGGAGCAGGATTTCGATACCCGTGATCCGGCGCATCTGGAGGAAGAAAAGGTCGCGGGTGCCATCAAGACCGATTTCATCCTGTCGGCCGAGATCATGACCATCTCGCTGGCCGCCATTCCCGACAGCGGCCCGTGGATGGAGGCCATCACCCTCGCCGTGGTGGGGGTGATGATCACGGCGGCGGTTTATGGTGCTGTCGCGCTGATCGTGAAAATGGATGATGTAGGCCTGCACCTGGCCCGCACCGCGCGCGGATCTGCGGTCCGGGGCCTCGGGCGCGGGCTTGTGCGGGGGATGCCGAAGCTTCTGGCGGTGCTGTCCTCGGTCGGGACGCTGGCGATGCTGTGGGTCGGTGGCAATATCGTAATTCACGGGCTGCATGAGCTTGGCCTCCACGAACCCTATGCCAGCATCCATCATCTTGCCGAACTCGCCGCCGGGGCCGTGCCGGTGGCGACCGGGCTGGTGGCCTGGGCGGTAACGGCTTTCTGTGACGGGGTGCTGGGGCTGCTTTATGGATTGCTGCTGGTCCCGGTGGTGACGCGGGTTATCGGGCCGGTGGTGGCGGCGCTGACCGGGCGCAAGCCGGCGGCGCATTAACCCTGGCCCGGCGCGGGTGCCGCGCCGGGGATTTTGAGTATTTTTGCAAGAAGCAAGAGGCTCAGGTCGCGGTGACGCGGAGGGCTTCGAGCCCGTGGAAATGGTAGACATCGCCGTAACGTGGCGGTGCGGCGAGGCGCAGGCCGGGCAGGCGCTCGAACAGGATCGGCAGCGCAATCTGCAATTCCAGCCGGGCCAGAGGGGCGCCGACGCAGAAATGGATGCCCGCACCAAAGCTGAGGTTTGGTTTCACCGGGCGGGCAGGATCGAAACGGGCGGGCGTATCGAAGGCGGCCGGATCGCGGTTGGCGGCAGCGAGCAGGATCTGCACCTCGGCGCCTTTCGGGATGCGGGTGCCCATGACCTCAACCTCTTCATAGGCCCAGCGGGTGAAGGCGTGCAGCGGCGGATCAAGGCGCAGGATTTCCTCCACCGTGCCCGTGATGGCCTCTGTGGAGAGGGTGCTGCGCGGGGTTTCGTGTTCAAGAAGCAGCTTCACCCCATTGCCGATACTGTGCACCGTTGCCTCGTGCCCGGCGTTCAGCAGCAGGATGCAGGTGGTGATCAGCTCGTCGGTCGACAGTTTCTCGCCCGCTTCCTCGGCTGCGATCAGCGCGGTGATCAGGTCGTCGCGCGGGGTCTTGCGGCGGTCTTCGGCATAGCGGCGCATGAACGCGACGAAATCCTGGGTCGCGGCCACCGCCGCATCCTCGCGCGCGCGGTCGCGTCCGGCCTGATACATGCCGACCATGGCATTGGACCAGCGCAGCAGGTCCGGTGCCATTTCTTCGGGCACGCCCAGCAGGCGGGCGATGACGATGACCGGCAGGCGCTGGCCGAACTCCGCCAGCAGATCGAATTCACCTTGCGGAAGCCCGTCGATCAGATCGTGGCAGAGCGCGGTGATTTCCGGCGCCAGCGCGGCGATACGGCGCGAGGTGAAGGCGCGCAGCACGAGACTGCGCAGGCGGGTGTGGCGCGGCGGCTCCAGTTCCAGCATGGAATGCGCCTCGACCGCGTAGAACGGGGCGAGCCGGTCGGGGATTGGCTGTCGCGCCCCGGGCGGGATTTCACGGCCGAAGCGACGGTCGCGGTAGATCGCATTGGCGGCGGCGTAATTGCCTGTCGAGATCAGCCCGTAATCCTGCCACAGGAAGAACGGCCCCGCGGCGCGGGCGCGTTCATAGAACGGGTAGGGGTTCTGCACAAAATCGGGATCGGTAGGCGACTGGCTGAAGCTTTGCATTCTGGTTCCGTCAGGAGGGGGATCGGGCCAGTGCGGGCCGGTGCTGTGCGATCAGCACGCCTGTGCCCACGATGGCCGCGCCCAGAGCCTGAACCCAGTTCCATGGCTGTCCCAGCAGGCTGAGAAACAGCATCACATAGAAGGGCGCCGCGTTCATATGCAGTGCCGCGAAGCCGATGCCAAGATGCGAGACCGAGGCGATCCACAGGATCTGGCACAATGCCATGCCGCAGATCGAAAATACCGCGAGTGCCGCGACTTCGGTCGGGCCGATGGCGGCCCATTGCACCGCTGGCCCGCCTGTCAGGGCGGAAATCCCGGCGCCAATGCCGGTGGCAAGCCCCGCGCCCGCCAGGGTGACGGTGGTTCGGCCCCATGCGCTCAGCCCTGGCAGGGCGGTGACGCTGAACCGCGAGCCGAGCGTATAGGCGAGGATCGAGGCGGCGGCGCAAAACGCGCCGAAGCCCAGATCCACCGCGCCGAGGGTGCCACCAAGACTGACGATACCGCCCGCGACCGAGAGGGCAAGGCCAAGGGTCAGCGGCAGGGTCAGCCGCCGCCCGTCAGCCGTGCATTCGATGGCGATGCCGATGACCGGCATGGCGGAAGAAATCACCGCCACTGTCACCGGATCGGTTGCCGCCTGTGCCATGACCAGCAGCACGCCGCTGAGCCCGAAGCTCAGCCCGCCCAGCACAAGGCCCCGGCGCCATGGTGCGGCACGGAGTCGGGCGGGGCCTTCGATCAGCAGCCAGACCGGCAACAGCACCGCCGCCGCGATCGACATGCGCATCGCAGTCAGGGGAAGGGCAGGGATCGGCCCGATCAGATATTCGGCGGCGGGCAGGCCCATGGCCCAGACCAGCATGGAGCCGAGGCAGAGAAGGTTTGCCAGAAGCGGAGTCATCGGGATGCGCATGACGCCAGACTGGCGCGGGCCGCGCGCAGCCGCGCGGCCAAATGCGACCGGCCATGTCGCTGAGGATCAAGCTGCCGACAGCGCCGCGACGATGGCGCCGAAATCGGCGGCTTTGAGGCTCGCCCCGCCCACCAGCGCGCCATTGACCTCGGCCGTGGCAAAGATTTCGGCCGCATTCGAGGGTTTCACCGAGCCACCGTAGAGCAGGCGGATACCCTTGGCCGCCGCACCGAAGCGGCTGACCAGTTCGGCGCGCAGGAAGCGGTGGACCTCGGCGATTTCATGCAGAGTGGGGGTGCGGCCCGTGCCGATGGCCCAGACCGGCTCATAGGCGATCACGATATTTTCCGGCGTGGCGCCATCGGGCACCGAGCCTTCGACCTGCCGCCCGACCACGGCCAGCGCCTGACCGGCATCGCGTTCCGTCTCGGTCTCGCCGACGCAGATCACGGCGACCAGACCGCTTGTCCAGGCGGCTTCGGCCTTCGCGCGGACCTGCGCATCGGTTTCGCCATGATCGGCGCGACGTTCGGAATGGCCAAGGATGACGTAAGACGCCCCTGCCTCGGCCAGCATCGGTGCGGAAACATCGCCGGTATGGGCGCCAGTGGCCCTGGCGTGGCAATCCTGCCCGCCAATGCGCAGCGCAGTGCCATGGGCGGCGCGGGCCATGCGGTCGATCAGCGTGGCGGGCGGGCAGAGCAGCATGTCACAACCGGGGGCCGGATGCGCGGCGGTCAGCGCCACCACTTCGGCCAGATCGGCGGCGGTGCCGTTCATCTTCCAGTTTCCGGCGGCCAGTCTGCGCATATCCATCCCTTTCCAAAAGTTCGGAAGGGGTTATGCCAAACCTGTCCGCCGGTGGGAAGGGTTCAGCTTGCGGGGGCGTCGCGGAACTTGATGGATTCGCCGCAACCGCAGGCCTCCACCACATTCGGATTGTTGAAGCGGAAGCCTGCTTCCAGCGCCGAAACCTGATAATCAATCTCGGTTCCGAAGAGGAACATCTGCGCCATGGGGGCAATCAGCACCCGCGCGCCGTCCTGTTCGATCACCTCGTCCAGCGGATTCACCTCGGAGACGTAATCCATGGTGTATTCCATCCCGGCGCAGCCACCCTTCTTGACGCCGATGCGCAGACCCTGCGCCGCCTGTTTTTCCATCAGACGGAGGATCTGCCTGGTCGCAGCGGGGGTCAGTGTGACGGCTTGCTTGCCGGGGATGCCGAACATCGGGTTGGTCCTTATGCTATGGCACAAACATAGGTTTTTGCGCCTGCCACCTCAAGGGGTGGCACGGGGGTTACATGAACCCCAGTTCCAGCCGCGCCTCATCGGACATCATTTCCATGCCCCAGGGCGGATCGAAGGTCATCAGCACGCGCACCGATTGCACGCCCGGCACGGCCTCCACAGCGTCCTGCACCCAACCCGGCATCTCACCCGCGACCGGGCAGCCGGGAGCGGTGAGGGTCATCACGATCTCCACCTCGTTCGCGCTGCCGATCTCGACCGTGTAGACAAGGCCAAGGTCGAAGATGTTCACCGGAATCTCCGGGTCGAACACAGTGCGGCAGGCCTCCACCACATTGTCGTAAAGCGGATGGTCGGTGGTGGAGGGTTTGATGAGGGGGGCGCCCTCGATCTGGTCCTGAGCCTCGGTCATGGGTCTCTCGCGATTTAGTTGACCGAATATATAGGGATTGCCGGGCGAAGGTCCAGAGCGGGCGTTACAGCAACCGGCGCGCCAGCCCGCTGCGGATCATCCCCCAGCCCAGCAGGGCAGAGCCGGCGAGCGCCCAGAGGAAAACCAGAGGGTAGGGCAGGTCGGTCAGGCGGATCGTCCAGGCCACGAAGAACACATGTAAAAAGTAGATCGCATTGGCCATGGTGCCGTAATCGCGGGTGGTCTTGCTGCGGCCCATCAGCGCCCAGAGCACAAGCGCAGGTGCGGCGACGGCCAGCCCCAGCAGGTTGTCATGGCTGACGCCCTGCGGGGCGATGGCCTCCAGCGCCAGCGATTCCAGCGGCAGCGCGGCGCAGGCCAGCAGGGCGACAATGCCGACATGGTTCCGGTCCAGCCGGTCAGGCAGGTCGTGACGGCGGATCAGCAGGCCGAGCAGGAAGAAGGGCAGACCGAGGAACAGCCCGTTCCGGTGCAGCCAGACCGGGCTGCCCACCCAATAGGGCGTCGGAGGCCAGATCTGCCAGGCAAAGCCCCACATCACCGCCGCTCCGGCCAGAAAGGCCAGACCGGCCAGTGCCAGCAGGCGTTGGGTTGACCAGTGCGCGACCAGAGTCGCAAGCGCGGCAGCCAGCGCGGCGGCGATCAGATACCAAAGATGCCACCAGCCCACCGCCCAGACCCGTCCGATGGTCAGCCAGTCCGAGGCGAAGAAGGCACTTTGCCAGACCGGCAGGTACAGCGCCATCCAAACCAGATACAGCCAGACCAGCCGCCGCAGATAGAGGCCGACGGTGCCGGCAGCCACGCGCGGCTGGAAGAAATAGCCATTGATCACAAAGAAGGCGGGCACGGCGACCCGAAACAGCCCGTCACCGGTGATCAGCACCACGGCGCGGCTGTCGATCCCAAAGGGATTGACGTGGATGCCGACCACCATGACGGCCAGCGCCAGCTTCAACAGGTCAAGCGTGCGGCGGCGTTGCATGGCGGTCGGTCAGCTTGTCCGGGGCTCAGAACGGGATTTCGTCATCCATATCGTTGCGGCCACCGCCGCCGCCGAAGCCACCCTGCTGGCCACCGCCGCCACCTGAACGGCCACCGCCGTAACCACCACCCGAACTGCCGCCATAGCTTCCACCGCCCCGGCCACCCTCGTAATCATTGCCGCCGCCGTAGCCGCCACCCTGATCGTCATAGCCGCCACCGCCCGAGCCGCCGCCTTCGCCGCGCCCATCCAGCAGTGTCAGCTCGCCCCGATAGGGACGCAGCACGATTTCGGTCGTGTAGCGATCCTGGCCGCTCTGATCCTGCCATTTGCGGGTTTCCAGCTGGCCTTCGATATAGACCTTGCTGCCCTTGCGCAGATATTGTTCGGCGATTTTGGCCAGCGGCTCGCTGAAGATGGCGACCGAATGCCATTCGGTGCGCTCCTTGCGCTCGCCCGAGTTGCGGTCGCGCCAGGTTTCAGAGGTGGCGATGCGCAGGTTCACGACCTTGCCGCCGTTCTGGAAGCTGCGCACCTCCGGGTCGCGGCCGAGGTTCCCCACGATGATGACCTTGTTGACCGAACCCGCCATGCGCACTCCCTCGATTCTCGTCCGCGAGGCCAAGGCTGGCCCGCTTTGGTAAACATTCCGTTGTCTCTCCTATAACGGGCCGGGGGGCGGGCTTCAACGCCTGCGAAAACCCCCTGCAACCGGGGTTGCAGGGCCGGTTCCTGCGACCCGCTGCGGATGGCGGCCCGGCAGATCACCGGGCAAATCGGCCCCAGCCCTGCCACCACGGCACGGCGCAACCCGAAACGCTCCCGAAAGGACGCAAGATGAAAACCCTTCCCCTCCTCGCCGCCGCTTTCCTCGCCGTTGCCGCTCCGGTCTTCGCTTCGGGCGACAAGATCGACGATGCGACCCGCGAGAAGGTCACCGCCGCCATGACCGCGCAGGGCTACGAGGTCCGCAAGGTCGATATGGAAGACGGCATGATCGAAGTTTACGCCGTGAAAGACGGCAAGACTTTCGAACTGTACCTTGATGACGCCATGAACATCGTCAAGTCGAACGACGAATAATCCGCCGCACCCGGCCGGTTCGTCCGGGAGGGCGGACCGGCTGTCGACGGTGTGCAGTGATGAAGCAGGATGCGAAGCATGACTGAAAAAACCTACATATGGGACGGCTTCGTGCGTCTCTTTCACTGGTCACTGGCGCTGGCCTTTGCGGCCAATGCCCTGTTCACCAATCCCGAACACGATCTGCACCACTGGATCGGGTATTTCGTGCTGGCCCTTGTCGCCGCGCGGATCGTCTGGGGGGTGATTGGCAGCCGCCACGCCCGGTTCAGCGATTTCCCGCCCAGCCTTTCCGCCGCCTTCGATCAGGCCGCCGAAATGGCTGCATGGCGCCGCCGCCCGCATCACGGCCATTCGCCGCTGGGTGCGCTGATGATCTATAACCTGCTGATCACGCTGATTATTGTCGGTATCAGTGGATATATGCAGACCACGCTCATGTTCTTCGGGCGGGAATGGGTTGAGGAACTGCACGAGGTCGCGGTGACCTGGGCCGAGATTTCGGTGGTCGCCCATATCGCTGCCGTTGCGCTGGAAAGCCGCCGCCTGCGGATCAACCTTCCCGTGTCGATGGTTACGGGTTACAAGAGACTTCCCCGCGACTGACCGACAGACGGAACTGCCCGACCATGCCTTTCACTCCCGCGCGCCCGATCGGCCTCGCCGCGCTGATCCTGTTTCAAAGTGTCTGCGTGTTGTTTTTCATCGCCGATGTGATCGAGGATATCGGGGCCGAGGGCTGGGCAAGCGTCCGCGACCTGCACACCATGCCGGAACTGGGGGCGACCATCGGCCTTGTGCTGGGGGTCGCTTTCGAATTGCGCTACCTTCTGCGGCTTCTGCGCCGCCAGGCGCAGCTGGAACGGCAGATGAGCGTGGCGGCCGGGGCGCTGCACGAGGTCATGGAGAACTATTTCCGCGACTGGAAGCTGACCCCCTCGGAGCAGGACATCGCGGCCTTCACCATCAAGGGCTATTCCATCGCCGAGATCGCGGGCTTCCGCGGCTCTGCCGAAGCGACGGTGAAGACCCATCTGAACGCCATCTACCGCAAGGCCGGAGTGACGGGGCGCGGGCAATTGACCTCGCTCCTGATCGAGGATCTTCTGCGCGCGCCGCTGGTCAGTGGCGGCGGGAACCTGCCGAACGCTCCGGCGCAGGGCTGACCGGGCCGGGGCGGCGGGCGGCGAATCCTCTGGCAGACGAGACGAAAATTCGTATAGTCCTGCCCAACGGAATTAGGTGCCGAAGGTTTGCTCATGCGTCGGAAAGTGGTTTCGCTCGCCCTGGTCGCGGGGGTCTCGCTCTGCGGGCCGGTTCATGCGGACGGGCTGAAACTTTCGGGCTCCACCAAGAACCGGGGTTTGCTGTTCAAGTCGCAGACGGCGCTGCTGGATGGCCGTCTGGCCAAGCAATATGAAGGTTCCGACCGTCTGAAGCCCAACAAGCCGAAGATCGAGAACGCGGCCGCCGCGGCGGTGCCGCGCTATTCGGGGCGCTACAAGGGCCAGTATCTTGAGGTCGCCAAGGCCATGGCGCGCAAGCATGGCGTGCCGGAAGACATGTTCCTGCGGCTGGTGCAGCAGGAAAGCGGCTGGAACCCGAATGCCGTCTCACCCAAGGGGGCAACCGGCCTTGCACAACTGATGCCCGATACCGCAAGACTGCTGCGCGTCGACATCAATGACCCGCATCAGAACCTGGAAGGCGGCGCGCGCTATCTGGCGATGATGTATGGCAAATTCGGCAACTGGCGTCATGCGCTCGCGGCCTATAACGCCGGTCCGCTGGCCGTGGAAAAGCATGGGGGCATCCCGCCCTATGCCGAAACCAAGAACTATGTGAAGGTGATCCTCGGCAGCTGATCGGCCGCCGTCCCGCACCCTGCGCCTTTATCCTGGCACAAATATCCTCGGGGTGAATTGCCGCAGGCAAGAGGGGGCAGAAAGCCCCCTCCCTTCGTTCTGTCAGGCCAGATCGCCGTTCGCTGCGATGCGCCGCTTGCCGCCCAGATAGGGCCACAGCGCTTCGGGCAGATCGACAGAGCCGTCGGCCTGCTGGCCATTTTCCAGCACGGCAATCAGGCAGCGTCCGACCGCCAGACCCGATCCGTTCAGCGTATGTACAAACTCGGGCTTCCCGCCCGCAGGGCGATAGCGCGCATTCATCCGCCGCGCCTGGAAATCGCCGCAGACCGAGACCGAGCTGATCTCGCGATAAGTGTTCTGCCCCGGCAGCCAGACCTCAAGGTCATGGGTCTTGGTCGCGCCAAAGCCCATGTCGCCGGTGCAAAGCACGATGGTCCGGTAGGGCAGGCCCAGCTTCTCAAGGATCGCCTCGGCACAGCGGGTCATGCGCTCATGTTCGGCAAGGCTGGCCTCGGGCGTGGTGATCGACACCATCTCGACCTTCTCGAACTGGTGCTGGCGCAGCATCCCGGTCGTGTCCTTGCCCGCCGATCCGGCCTCGGACCGGAAGCACTGGGTATGAGCGGTCATGCGGATCGGCAGCGCGGCCTCGTCCAGAATGTCGCCCGCGACCGTGTTGGTCAGCGTCACTTCCGATGTGGGCACGAGCCACCAGCCATTCGTGGTCTGATAGCTGTCTTCGGCGAATTTCGGCAGCTGGTTGGTGCCATACATCGCCTCTTCCTTGACCAGAACCGGGGTCCAGGTCTCGGTCAGCCCGTGGTCTCCGACATGGGTGTCCAGCATCAGCTGCGCCAGCGCGCGATGCACGCGGATCACCGCGCCGCGCAGCACCACGAAGCGCGAGCCCGACAGCTTCGCGGCAGTTGCGAAATCCATCCCCGGTTTCACGCCGGCGATGTCGAAATGCTCTTTCGGCGCGAAATCAAAGGTGCGGGGTGTGCCCCAGCGGCGCAGTTCCACATTCCCCGCCTCATCGGCGCCTTCGGGCACTTCGGGCAGGGGGCTGTTCGGTATGCGCATCAGCATGTCACGCAGCGCGGCATCCTTCTGATCGGCCTCGGCGGTCATCGCCGCGATCTCGGCCTTCTTCTGGGCCACCAGCGCGCGCAGACGCTCGAATTCCGCGTCGTCGCCCTTAGCCTTGGCCGCGCCCACCTGTTTGGAGGCCGCGTTCTGCGCCGCCTGTGCGGTTTCGGCCGCATGGATCAGCGCGCGCCGTGCCTCGTCCAGCGCCAGCACCTCCGACGACAGCGGCGAAAGACCCCGGCGTGCCAGGGCGGCATCGAAAGCGGCGGGATTTTCGCGGATGGCGCGGATGTCGTGCATTTCTCTGATCTCCAAGTCACGAATGCCCTTCATATGCAACATCGGCGCGCCGTGGTGAAGCGGAAAGGCAGTGCGCCCCTTGGCTGCCCGCTCGCTCACACCTATGTGCAGCGCGGGCAGGCACCTGCGTGCCTTGCCTTGAACCCGGGGCGCGGATAGGTTGCGCCACCGAAAGAGCCGGCCCGCCGGCCCATGCCTAACGAGAGGACGACCGCCCATGTTCGTAACCCCCGCCTATGCGCAGGCCGCCGGAGCAGGCGCCGCCTCGGCCTTTACCAGCTTCGTGCCGCTGATCCTGATTTTCGGCATCATGTATTTCCTGCTGATCCGCCCGCAGCAGAAGAAGATGAAAGACCACAAGGCCATGGTGGAACAGCTGCGCCGCGGTGATCAGGTGCTGACCCAGGGCGGGATCGTCGCCAAGGTGGTGAAGGTGCATGACGACGGCATGCTGGATGTCGAGATCGCGCAAGGTGTCGTCGTCAAGACCCCGCGCCAGACCATCGCCCAGGTTATGAACAAGACCGAGCCTGCCGCGGCCGCCTGAGGCCCGGCATCTGAGGACGGAAGGCCGCCATGACCCATACCCCGCTGTGGAAAAACCTGCTGATCTGGAGCATTGTGCTCCTCGGTGTCGCGTTTTCCGTACCGAACCTGTTCTATGACAGGGTGGAAAAGCATAACGACGCCGTAGCGGCGATCACCACAGCGGGCGGAACGGCCACGCCCGAGCAGGAGGCGGATCGCAGCCTCTGGCCCGACTGGCTGCCCTCTTATGTGGTGCCGCTGGGGCTTGACCTGCGGGGCGGGGCGCATCTTCTGGCCGAGGTCAAGGTGGCGGATGTCTATGCCGCCCGCATTGACGCCATGTGGCCAGATGTGCGCGACGCCCTGCGCGGTGTGCGCGATCAGGTCGGCAATGTGCGCCGCCAGCCCTCCGTCGACGGGGTGCTGCGCGTCGCCATATCCAATCCCGATGGCATGGCCGTCGCGCTGGAGAAGGTGCGCGCGCTGGCGACCCCGGTGGTCAGCCTGACGGGCATCGGCTCGAACGACATCGAGGTCACCTCTGAGGGCACCGATATCGTGGTGCAGCTTTCAGAGGCCGAACGGCAGGCCACCGATCAGCGCACGATCCAGCAAAGCCTTGAAATCATTCGTCGCCGGGTCGACGAGGTTGGCACCCGCGAACCGACGATCCAGCGTCAGGGCGAAGACCGCATCCTGATCCAGGTGCCTGGCATCGGATCGGCGGCCGAACTGAAATCGCTGATCGGCACCACCGCGAAGCTAACGTTCCATCCGGTTGTCAGTGTGACGCAGGATGCAGGCGCCAATCCGGGGCCGCGCAATGAGCTTCTTCCGTCGATGGATGAGAAGGGCGTCTACTATATTGTCGAGCAGACCCCGGTTGTGACCGGCGAGGAACTGACGAACGCCCAGCCCGCCTTCGACCAGAACGGTCGCCCGGCGGTGGAGTTCCAGTTCAACGCGGGCGGCGCCCGCAAGTTCGGTGACTATACCGCCAACAACATCGGCAAGCCCTTCGCCATTGTGCTGGACAACGAGGTGATTTCTGCCCCGGTGATCCAGAGCCACATCCCCGGCGGACGCGGCATCATCACCGGCAAGTTCACCGTCGAGCAAAGCACCGAACTGGCCGTGCTGCTGCGCGCAGGTGCGCTTCCGGCCGAAATGACCTTCCTTGAAGAGCGGACCATCGGCCCGGAACTTGGGCAGGACAGTATCGACGCGGGCCAGAAGGCGGCGCTGGTCGGGGCGGGTCTCGTCGCGCTTTACATGATCGCGAGCTATGGGATCTTCGGCACCTTCGCCGTGATCGCGCTGGCCTTCAACATCGCCATGATCTTTGCCGTGCTTTCGGTCATCGGGGCCACGCTGACGCTGCCGGGGATTGCGGGGATCGTTCTGACCATGGGGGTCGCGGTCGATGCCAACGTACTGATCTATGAACGCGTGCGCGAGGAGTTGCGCGAGGGCAAATCGCCCGGCGCGGCCATCGAGATTGGTTTTGGAAAGGCGCTGTCGGCCATCGTCGACTCGAACCTGACCAGCATCATTACCGCTGTTATCATGTTTGTCGTGGGCTCGGGCCCGGTGCGCGGCTTCGCCGTCACCACCGGCATCGGCATCATGACCTCGATGTTCACCGCCGTTTATGTGACGCGGGCGATCATCAATCTGTATCTGGGGTGGCGCCACCCCAAGACGATCACCGTCTGAGGAGGGGGCAGCCATGGCTTTCCGTCTGAAACTTGTTCCGACCAGGACGAACATCGACTTCTTCCGCTGGCAGTGGATCACCTTCGGGGGGTCCATCGTCGCCTCCATCGTGTCGATCCTTGCGGTCGTCATCATGGGGCTGAACTTCGGCATCGACTTCAAGGGCGGCACCACGATCCGTACCGAAAGCACCAATGCGGTGGATGTCGGGGTCTACCGCGCCGCTGTTTCCGATCTGGGGCTGGGCGATGTGTCGATCACGCAGGTGTTCGACCCGTCCTTCCGCGAGGATCAGCATGTCGCCATGCTGCGCATCGCGCCACAGGAAGGGGACGAGGCCGTGACGCCCGAGTCCATCGACGCGGTGGAACAGGCGCTGAAGAAGGTTGACGAGGCGATCACCTTTCCTTCGGTCGAATCCGTCGGCCCCAAAGTCTCGCAAGAGCTGATCTGGAAGGCTGTCATCGCCGTGGTTGCCGCTTCTGCGGGGATTGCCTTCTACGTCTGGCTGCGCTTCGAATGGCAGTTCGCGGTTGGAACCGTCGCCGCGCTTGTACATGACGTGCTGGTCACCGTCGGCATCTTCGCGATCTTCCAGCTCAAGTTCGACCTGACCATCGTGGCGGCGCTGCTGACGATCCTTGGATATTCGGTGAACGATACCGTCGTGATCTTCGACCGGCTTCGGGAAAACCTTGCGAAATACAAGGCCATGCCGCTGCGCGACATGATGAACCTGACCACCAACGAAACCCTGTCGCGCACCGTGATGACCGCGACGACCACGCTTCTGGCGCTGGCCGCGCTGATCATCTTCGGTGGCGACGTGATCCGCGGCTTCGTCTTCGCCATGTTCTTCGGCGTCATCATCGGCACCTATTCGACACTTTATGTGGCGAAAAACATCGTTCTGATGCTCGGGGTGGACCGCAGCGAGAAGCAGAAGAAAGAGCGGTCGAAAGGCGATCACGAATTCGCCAATATCGACGCCTGAGGAGGACCGGATGCGCCTGACCGAGATCAGCTATGGCGAGGCGCAGCCGGTCGAGGGCTATGGCCCCGGATTCTTCCGCATCGGGGGCCGCGCCCTGCAAGGCGCGGCCATCATCACGCCCTGGGACGCCGGCCCCTGGGGCGGGCTGGAGGATACAGCCGCGCTGCTGGCGCTGGCGGGCCAGGTGGATGTGATCTTCGTCGGCATGGGGGCCGACATCGCCCATGCCCCGGCGACCCTGCGCGCGGAACTTGAGGCCGCGGGGCTTGGCGTCGAGGTCATGTCCTCGCCCGCTGCCTGCCGCACCTACAACGTGCTGTTGAGCGAAGGCCGCCGCATCGCCATCGCGGTGCTGCCGGTCGGCGGCGCGGAATGACGATCACCCAGGAAGACGAGCTGGAGGCGCTGCGCCGTATCGGTCGTATTGTCGCCGATACCGTTCAGGTCATGGCCCGTGCCATGCAGCCCGGCATGACTACGCTGGAGCTCGATGCAATCGGCCGCGCGCATCTGGAGCGGGAGGGGGCGATTTCGGCGCCTGAGTCGACCTACGGCTTTCCCGGCGCAACCTGCATCAGTGTGAACGAGGAAATCGCCCACGGCATTCCCGGCGCGCGCGAACTGGCGCTGGGGGATCTGGTGAATATCGACGTCTCCGCTTCGCGCGATGGTTTCTTCGCCGATACCGGCGCAACCTTCCGGCTGGGCAAGGTCTCGCCCGTGCTGGACCGGCTCTGCCGCGACGGCAAGCGCGCGACCGAGATCGGTGTGGCGCAGGTTGGCAGCGGCAAACCGCTGGCGGGGATCGGGGCGGCGGTGGGGCGCTTTGCCTCGGCGCGGGGTTACACCTTGATCCGCAATCTGGCCAGTCACGGCATCGGTCGCGCCCTTCACGAAGCGCCCGAGGAAATCGCCACCTGGCCCACGCGCGGCGACCGGCGGCGCATTTCCAAAGGGCTTGTGCTGACGGTAGAGCCATTCCTGTCCACCGGCGGGCTTTGGGCAGAGGAGGGCGAGGATGGCTGGACGCTCTATGCCGAACCCTCGGCCCCGGTGGTGCAATATGAACATACCGTCGTCGCCACGGATCGCGGGCCGATAGTGGTGACGCTGCCGGGCTGACACAGCACCACGCGTCAGGGTAAAACCGCCGCAGGGGAATGCCCTGCGGCGGTTTTTCTTTAAGCCGTCACCGGCTTCTTCGACGGGAACATCCGCCGCACAATCACAAAGAAGGCGGGCACCATGAAGATGCCGATGACCGCAGAAGAGGTCATGCCGCCCAGCACCCCGATGCCGATGGCGCGCTGTGCCATGGCCCCGGCGCCGGTCGCAATGGCAAGCGGCAACACCCCCAGCATGAAGGCGAATGTGGTCATCAGGATCGGTCGCAACCGTTGTTTCGCGGCCATGGCGGCGGCCTCGGCCAGTGAATAGCCACGTTCGGTCAGGCTTTGCGCGAACTCAACGATCAGGATCGCGTTGCGCGCCGCAAGGCCGATGGTGGTGAGCAACCCCACCTTGAAATAGACGTCATTCGACTGGCCGAACAGCAGCGCAAACCCCAGCGCCCCCAGAATGCCGACCGGCACCGACAGCATGACGGCGAAAGGCACCGTCCAGCTTTCGTAAAGCGCGGCAAGGCACAGGAAGACCACCAGCGCCGACATGGCGAACAGCAGGGGGGCCTGATTGCCCGACAGCCGTTCCTGATAGGACAGCCCCGTCCAGGCAAGGCCATAGCCGCCCGGCAGGTCGGCGACCAGTTGCTCCACCACCTCCATCGCCTGACCGGAGCTGGTGCCCTCGGTTGGCGCGCCCGACAGTTCGATGGCGCGCGCGCCGCCGTAGCGATCCAGCGAGGGTGAGGTTTCATCCCAGCGCTGTGACATGAAGGCGGCAAAAGGCACCATCTCACCGCTGGAATTGCGGGCGAACCAGCCGTCGATATCCTCTGGCTGCATGCGCCATTCCGGCTCGCCCTGCACGATCACCGGCTTCAGCTCGGTCCCAAGCGGGAAATCATTGACCTCGCGCCCCGAGAAGATCACCGCCAGCATGCTGTTCACCTCGCTGAGGCTCAGCCCCATGGCGCGGGCCTTCTGCTGGTCGATGTCCAGCCGCAGGGCCGGGCGGAAGGTCTGCTCATAGCCCCGGAACGAGCCGGTGCGCCCGTCCTCGGTCGCGCGGTCCACCAGATCGGTGGCAGCATCCTGCAGCGCGGCCTGTCCGTTCCCGGCCTGATCCAGCAGATACATCGTGAAGCCCGAGGAATTGCCAAGACCCTGAATGGCGGGCGGCTGGGTAAAGACGATGCGTCCGGCGCGATGCCCGCCAAACCGCTGGTTCGCGGTCTGGGCAAACTGCGCCGCCGTCACGCCGCCCGCGCGTTCGTTATAGTCCTTCAGCCGCACGAACAGCATGGCAGAGTTCTGCCCGCCACCGCCGAACGAAAAGCCAAGCGCGCCATAGGCAGAGGCGACGACCCCATCCTGTTCCGTCAGCAGCCAGTTTTCCACCTCTTCCAGCACCGCCTGCGTCTGCGCGGTGGTCGATCCCTCCGACAGCCGGACCTGGGCCATCAACACGCCCTGATCCTCTTGCGGCAGGAACGAGCCGGGCAGGTGTTGATACAGCCAGAACGCGCCACCGCCGATGGCACCCAGCAGGATCACCATGCGGAATGGCCGCAACACGGTGTGTTTCACCACCCGCACATAGCCGTTGGTCGAGGCGTCCAGCCCCCGGTTGAACCAGCGCGCCGGGGCAATGCCGTCACCATGGCGGCGCGGGCGCAGGAGGCTCGCACACATCGCCGGGGTCAGGATCAATGCGACAGCCAGCGACAGCATCATGGCCGAGATGATGGTGACGCTGAACTGCCGGTAAATCACGCCGGTAGAGCCGGACATGAAGGCCATCGGCAGGAACACCGCCGACAGCACCAGCGCAATGCCGACCAGCGCGGGGGTGATCTGGTGCATGGATTTGCGCGTGGCCTCGCGCGCCTCCAGCCCTTCTTCCTCCATCACCCGTTCAACGTTTTCCACCACCACGATGGCGTCATCGACCAGGAGGCCAATAGCCAGCACCAGCGCGAACATGGTCAGCGTGTTGATCGTCAGACCTGCCGCGGCCAGAATCCCGAAGGTGCCCAGCAGCACGACCGGCACAGCGATGGTCGGGATGATCGTCGCGCGCCAGCTTTGCAGGAACACGAGGATGACGAGGAACACCAGCACCACCGCCTCGCCCAGCGTGTGATAGACCTTCTCGATCGAGGCCTCCACAAAGGGCGAGGTGTCATAGGGATAGACCACCTCGACCCCTTCGGGCAGAGCGGCGCTGACACGGGTCAGGGTGTCGCGCACCCGCTCGGCAGTGTCCACCGCATTGGCGCCGGTGGCCAGGTTGATACCGAAACCGGCGGCAGGCATGCCGTTGTAACGCGAACTCGCACCATAGCTTTCCTGCCCGATCTCCACCCGCGCGACATCGCCCAGAAAGACAGTCGAGCCGTCGGCGGTGGTGCGCAGGATGATGCGTTCAAACTCCTCCACCGTGGCAAGCTGCGCCTGCGCGTTCAGTGCCACGCTCAACTGCTGCCCCGGCACGACCGGCTGGCTGCCAAGGCTGCCCACGGTGACGGTGCTGTTCTGTTCCGATACGGCCGAGGTCACATCTGCGGTCGTCACCCGATACTGCGCCATCTTCAGGGGATCGAGCCAGATGCGCATGGCATAGCCTGATCCGAAAGAGTTGATCGAGCCAACACCTTCGGTCCGCAAGACCGCATCCTCGACGATCTGGCCCATCAGATCGCCCAGTTGCAACGAGGTGAAGCGCCCGTCACGCGACACCAGCGCCCCCACCATCAGGATGGACGAGGACGACCGCGTGACGCTGATGCCGCGCTGGCGCACGGTTTCCGGCAGGCCGTTCTGGATCAGCTGCAACTTGTTCTGCACCTGGATCTGCGCCATGTCGGGGTCTGTCGAATCCCCGAAGGTCAGCGTGACCGTGGCGCGCCCCGATGCGTAAGAGGACGAGGTCATGTAAAGCAGGCCGTCAAGGCCGGTCAGCCCGTCCTCCATTACCGAAGTGACCGAGTTCTCAATGGTTTCCGCCGAGGCGCCGGGATAGCTTGCGGAAATGCGGATCGTGGTCGGCGCGATGTCGGGGTATTGCGAGACGGGCAGGGTCGTCAGCCCCCAGGCGCCCGCCAGCATGGTGATGATGGCCAGAACCCAGGCAAAGACCGGCCGGTCGATGAAGAAACCCGCCATCTCAGTTCGCCTTCACATCCTGCACCACGCCCATGGCGTCGATGGTGACCGGCACCGGCTCCACCGCCGCGCCGTCGCGCAGCCCGTTCAGCCCGTCGATGATCAGCCGGTCGCCCTCGGACAGCCCCGCCGTCACGATCCAGGCATTTTCATGTGTTCCGCGCGCCTCGAACCGGCGCTGTTCGGCCTTGCCGTCGGCGGTGGCAACCCAGGCTGACAGCGTGCCGTCACGGCCCAGCGTGGTGGCGCGCTGCGGCACCAGATAGGCCTGCACGGTGCCCAGAACCACTTCGCCGCGCAGGAACATGCCGGGCAGGATACGGTGATCGGGGTTGTCGAAGCGAAACCGGATGTCCTGCGTTCCGGTGGTGGGCGAGACCGTGACCGAGGGCGCGACCAGCGTGCCGCCGCTGGCATGGGTCTGGCCGTTTTCCAGCGTCAGCTTCACCTCCAGCGTTTCGTCAGGCTTCAGCTCTCCCCGCGCGATCTGATCCTGAATCGACAGAATACGCGCCGAAGGCTCGAACATATCGACATAAATCGGGTCCAGACGGGTTACCGTCGCCAGTGCATCGCCTTGCCCCGCCGTGACCAGATCGCCGACCGAAACTTCGGGCACCCCGGCAATCCCTTCGATGGGGCTGGTGACGACGGTCCAGGACAGTTCGGTTTCCGCCACGTTCAGCGCGGCTTCGGCGCTTTGCACATCTGCGCGGGCAGAGGCAGCAGCAGCCTCGGCGCTTTCGACCGTCGCGCGTGTGCTGCCCGAGCCTTCCAGCGCCCGTGCCCGTTCCAGCGTCGCCAGCGCCACCGGCAACGCCGCCTGTGCCCGCGCCAGCGCCGCCCGTGCGGTTTCCATCGCCGCCTCGTATTGCGTGCGGTCCAGCCGGAACATCGGTGTGCCGGGGGCCAGTTCGGCGCCCGGCGTGTAAAGGATTTCGGTCACGATGCCACCGACGCGGGGGCGGATATTGGCCTGCTCAAACGCCACCGCGCGTCCGGGCACTGTGGAACTGCGCCGCACCGGCTGCAACCGCATCTCGATCACGCCCACCTTGGCAGGTCCGCGCGCGGCCTCCGAAGGCGGGGTCTGCGCCCAGGCTGTCGCCGAGGCCAATGTGACGGCCAGCACGATCAGGCTGGCTGTGCGGGATGCAATCATCTGTAGGTCCTGTTCTTTTTGGGTCGCAGGCGGTGGGGCGCCCGCAGAAGCTAGGTCAGGCCACATCCTCCGGCAACCGGCTGCACGCGGTTCCGGCGGATGATACGCATGGCGCGGCATTTTCCGTCGTCACAATCCGATCAGGGCGCGAATATCTTGCGGGGTGGCGCCTTCTGCCCGGTATTTCGACAACGCGCGCGCATCGTCGCGCTTGGCCAGCCGCTTGCCCGCTGCATCGCGGATCAGGCGGTGGTGGTGATAGACCGGCGTCGGCAGGTCCAGCAGGCGTTGCAACAGAACATGAATGGCGGTCGCCTCGAACAGATCCTCGCCCCGCGTCACATGCGTCACGCCCTGCGCCGCGTCATCCAGCACCACCGACAGATGGTAAGAGGTGCCCATATCGCGCCGCGCCAGCACGATGTCACCAACGCCGGCAATCATCTGCGCCGCGTCGATCCGGTGATGGCCGGAATGGGCGGGGCCGGTTTCGGTAAACGCCAGTGGTCCGGCCGCAGCCATGGCACGCGCCATGTCCAGCCGGATCGCGGCCTCCCGGCGGTCATGTCCGGCGTGGCGGCAGGTGCCGGGATAAATGGGCCCGTCCGGCCCGATCAACGGCGCGCCTTCCTGCGGTGCGGAAAGCGCGGCACGGATATCGCCACGCGTGCAGGTGCAGGCATAGGTCAACCCGCGCGCCGCAAGGGTGTTTAGCGCGGCGGCATAGACCGGCAGGCGGTCGGATTGTCGCAACACAGGCTGTTCCCAGGTCAGGCCCAGCCAGTGCAGATCATCGTAAATCTGCACCTCCCATTCCGGGCGGCAGCGGGCGCGGTCGATGTCCTCGATCCGGAGGAGGAAGCGCCCGCCCAGATCGCGCGCCATGTCATGCGCGACGATCGCCGCATAGGCATGGCCGAGATGCAGCGGCCCGGTGGGCGAGGGGGCGAAACGGGTTACTGCGCCGCCAGCCATTGCGCGAAGGCATCCTTGGCGCGGTCGGTATAGGCCTTGTAGCGGTCCTTCCGTCCCTTGCGCCCGCCCTTGGCGTCAATCGGGGGGAACAGCCCGAAATTCACGTTCATCGGCTGGAAGGTCTTTGCCTCCGCTCCGCCGGTGATATGGGTGATCAGCGCGCCCATCGCGGTTTCGGGCGGTGGCTGCAGCAGTGTCTCGCCCCTGATTTCCGCCGCGGCCATGCGCCCCGCCAGCAGGCCCATGGCGGCGCTTTCCACATAGCCCTCCACCCCCGTCACCTGACCGGCGAAGCGGATATTGGGGCGCGAGCGCAGGCGCATCTGATTGTCCAGCAACCGGGGCGAGTTGATGAAGGTGTTGCGGTGGATACCGCCCAAGCGGGCGAAGCTGGCATTCTCCAGCCCCGGAATCATCTTGAAAACAGCGGTTTGCGCGCCGTACTTCATCTTGGTCTGGAAGCCCACGATATTATAGAGCGTGCCAAGCTGGTTGTCGCGGCGCAGTTGCACCACCGCATAGGCCTTTTCCTCGGGCCTGTGCGCATTGGTCAGGCCGACCGGCTTCATCGGCCCGTGACGCAGGGTTTCGCGCCCGCGTTCCGCCATCACCTCGATCGGCAGACAGCCGTCGAAGTAACCCGCCGTCTCGCCTTCGTGGAACTCGGTCTTGTCGGCGGCCAGCAGCGCGTCGATGAACGCTTCATATTGCGGCTTGGTCATCGGGCAATTGATATAGGCGGTGCGCTCTTCCTCGGTCTCGCCCTTGTCATAGCGGCTTTGCCGCCAGGCCACCGACATGTCGATGCTTTCGGCATAGACGATGGGGGCGATGGCGTCGAAGAAGGCGAGGCTTTCGGCCCCGGTTTCCGCCCGGATGCTTTGCGCCAGCGCGCCGGATGTCAGCGGCCCGGTCGCCACGATCCAGTGGCCCTCGCGTGGAAGTTCGGTGATCTCGCCATACTCCACCGAAATCAGCGGATGCGCCTTCAGCCGCGCAGTCACCGCTTCCGCAAAGGGATCGCGGTCCACCGCCAGCGCGCCACCCGCAGGCAGGCGATGCGCGCGCGCGGTTTCCATGATCAGCCCGTTCGCCGCCCCCATTTCCCAATGCAGCAGGCCCACGGCATTCCGCTCGTCATCATCCGAGCGGAAGGAGTTCGAACAGACCATTTCGGCAAAGCTGCCGGTGCGATGAGCGAAGGTGCCGACCTCGGGCCGCATTTCATGCAGCACCACCGGCACACCGGCCTGAGCCGCCTGCCACGCCGCTTCCGATCCGGCCATTCCGCCGCCGATGATATGAATTGTCTCGTGCATGGACCCGCAGATAGACCCATGCGCGGCTCAGATCAAGGCAATGCGCTCCCTCTGCGCGGGGTCGGGATAGGGGCGGTACAGCCCGACCTCCACCCCGGCAATCATCTGATGCATCTGGTCATAGCGCCGGGCCGCCTGTTCATCGGCATTGGCCAGCAGGGCAAAGGCCGCATCCAGCGCGGCCATGTCGGGGAGGGAGATTTCCAGCAGGAAATCGGTGTGCCGCCCCGAGGCAAGCCCCAGTTTCCGACGCATCAACCGCCAGTCCAGCACCAGCCCCGCCGATTTCAGATAGGCCATCCAGCCATCCACCGCCGAGGCGAAGGCCAGCGCCCGCGCCTCCGACTTCAGTTCGATCATGCAGTGATAGAGGTTCATCCGCGTCTCCCTTTCGACGCATCAGACCCCGAGTCGCCTTGCGAAACGGTTAAGGCCGGGGCGTTGCCCCGGCCTTTGTCACTCTTCCTCGCCGGTTTCGGCCACGCGGGCGACCGAAACCACCTCTTCGTCGCCGCCGGTGTTGAACACCTTCACCCCCCCGGCAGAACGCGAGCGGAAGCTGATCTGGTCCACCGGCACCCGGATCGACTGCCCGGTGGAGGTCGCGAGCATGATCTGATCCGACGGGTCGACCGGGAAAGAGGCCACCAGTTGCCCGCCACGCATGGTCTTTTCAAAAGCGGTCACACCCATGCCGCCGCGCCCGCGCACCGGGTAATCGTGGCTGGAGGACAGCTTGCCCAGTCCCTTGGCCGTCACGGTCAGAATCAGATCCTCTGCCGCCGACATTTCGGCATAGCGTTCGGGCGAAAGCTGCCCTTCGGCCACGGCCTCTTCATCATCTGCCTCGACCTCGTCCTCCACCGTGCCCGCCATCAGGCGGCGCTGTTTCAGATAGGCGGCGCGTTCGGCCGGTTCGGCCTCGAAATGGCGGATGATCGACATCGACACCACGCGGTCGCCCTCGGCCAGACGGATGCCGCGCACGCCGGTCGAGCCGCGCGACTTGAACACCCGGATGTCGGTCGTCGAGAAGCGGATCGCCCGCCCGCCCGAAGTGACCAGCATCACATCGTCATTCTCGTCGGCAATCGCGGCATTCACCAGCGACACGCCTTCGGGCAGGTTCATGGCGATCTTGCCATTGCGCTTTACATTGGTGAAATCGCTGAGGTCATTCTGCCGCACATCCCCATCCGAGGTGGCGAAGACGATTTGCAGGCTGTCCCATTCGGCCTCGGGCACATCCACCGGCATCAGCGCGGCGATGGAAATGCCGGTCTCGATCGGCAGGATGTTGACGATGGCCTTGCCGCGCGCGGTGCGCCCGGCCGACGGCAGGCGCCAGCATTTCAGCTTGTAGACCATGCCGTCGGTCGTGAAGAACAGAAGATGCGTATGGGTGTTGGCCACGAACAGCGTGGTCACCACATCATCTTCCTTGGTCTGCATCGAGGCCAGACCCTTGCCGCCCCGGTTCTGGCTGCGGAATTCTGCCAGCGGGGTGCGCTTGATATAGCCGCCCGAGGTGATGGTGACGACCATATCCTCGCGCTCGATCAGATCCTCGTCATCCATGTCGCCGGCCCAGTCGATGATCTCGGTGCGGCGGGGGATGGCGAACAGGTCTTTCACCTCGGTCAGTTCGGCCGAGATGATGCCCATGATGCGGTCGCGCGACGACAGGATATCAAGGTAGTCCTTGATCTTGGCGGCCAGCTCTTCCAGCTCGTCGGTGATTTCCTTGACGCCCATCGCCGTCAGGCGTTGCAGGCGCAGGTCGAGGATGGCGCGGGCCTGCGTTTCCGACAGGTTATAGGTGCCATCGTCGTTCATCTTGTGGGTCGGATCGTCGATCAGCCGGATATAGGCCGCGATATCATGCGCGGGCCAGCGGCGCGTCATCAGCCGCTCGCGCGCTTCTGCCGGATCGGCCGAGGACCGGATGGTGGCGACCACCTCGTCCACGTTCGACACAGCGACCGCCAGACCGCAGAGGATATGGCTGCGCTCGCGCGCCTTGCGGAGTTCGTAAGCGGTGCGGCGCGCAACAACTTCCTCACGGAAGGTCAGGAAATGGCTGATGAAATCCCGCAGCGCCAGCGTTTCGGGACGCCCGCCGTTCAGCGCCAGCATGTTGCAGCCGAACGAGCCTTGCAGCGGCGAGAAGCGGAAAAGCTGGTTCAGCACCACATCCGGCGTCGCGTCGCGTTTCAGCTCGATCACCACACGCACGCCGATCCGGTCGGATTCGTCGGCGATATTGGCGATGCCTTCCACCCGTTTCTCGCGCACAAGTTCGGCGATCTTTTCGATCATCGTGGCCTTGTTCACCTGATAGGGGATCTCATCGACGACGATGGCCCAGCGGTCCTTGCGGATCTCCTCCACGCGCGTCTTGGCCCGCAGGATGACCGAGCCACGCCCTTCAAGGTAAGCCTTGCGGATGCCGCCCCGGCCAAGGATCTGGCCGCCGGTCGGGAAATCGGGGCCGGGGATCAGCTCCATCAGCCGCTCGGTCGAAAGGTCGGGGTTCTCGATCATGGCAAGGCATCCGTCGATCACCTCGCCAAGGTTGTGCGGCGGGATATTGGTCGCCATGCCGACAGCGATGCCGCCCGCGCCATTGACCAGCATATTGGGGAAGCGGGCGGGAAGGACGGTCGGTTCCTTGTCCTTACCGTCGTAATTGTCCTGGAAATCGACGGTATCCTTGTCGATATCGGCCAGCAGGAAGGCGGCAGGCTTGTCCATCCGCACTTCGGTATAACGCATGGCGGCGGCGTTATCGCCGTCCATCGAGCCGAAGTTGCCCTGACCGTCCAGCAGTTTCAGCGACATGCTGAAGGGCTGCGCCATCCGCACCAGCGCGTCATAGATCGCGCCATCGCCATGCGGGTGGTATTTCCCCATCACGTCGCCCACCGGACGCGCCGACTTGCGATAGGGCTTGTCATGCGTGTTGCCGGTTTCATGCATCGCGTAAAGAATGCGCCGATGCACAGGTTTCAGGCCGTCGCGCAGATCGGGGATGGCACGGCTCACGATCACGCTCATCGCGTAATCGAGATAGGCCGTCTTCATCTCTTTCTCGATGGAAACCTGCGGGCCATCATAGGTGCCACGCGGCGGTTCTTCCATGTTTTCAATATCTTCCGGCTGATCGGACACGCGGGGCGCCTTCTTCTGACTTGGGGTTTCAAGGCCCCGGATCTAGTTGGCGGCACTATAGACCATCGCAGATATGGGGTGCAACCGCGCATCTGGCCGCGATCTGGCAGCCGGGGAGGCAGTCTGACAACAAACTGTTTTCATTGAAAAATAACCCGGATTTGGCAGGATGATTCCACAAGAAGAAACGTGGAGGCATGATATGGACCACCAAGAGACGGAACTGATGCTGAAGGGCTATGGCCTGACGACCGCGGAATTCTATTACCGAATGCCGGATTTCCGTCATGTGCTGAACAGCTTCATCTGGCAGGACTACGATCTGGCGCCGGATTACCCGCGTCTGTTCCGCTTTGTCGAATTCTGGCAGGAACAGATCGAGGGGCCGCTGCATTCCGTCCGCTTCACCCATCGCAAGCTGATCGGGCCGGGGGAGTGGCGCAACATGGTCGGCGAATTCCGGCTGCACTGACGGCAGGTTTAATTTGATCAAATTCTTGCGCCTGTCACACGAAGCCCGTAAGGTGGGGGCAATCCGTCGAATCCGCATCCGGGTTCCGCACTTCTGACGACGAGGCCGAGAATGAACAAGATCACCAACCACCTGCCGACGGCAGAGCTTCAGGCGCTGGACGCGGCGCATCACATGCACCCTTTCACCTCGGACGGGGCGCTGGCGAAGAAGGGCGTGCGCGTCATCACCTCGGGGCAGGGCGTCTGGCTGACCGACAGCGAGGGCAGCCGCATCATTGACGGCATGGCCGGTCTGTGGTGCGTGAACGTGGGCTACGGCCGGGGTGAACTGGCCGATGCCGCCGCGCGCCAGATGCGTGAGCTGAGCTATTACAACACCTTCTTCATGACGACCCATGTGCCAGCCATCGCGCTGGCCGCGAAGCTGGCAGAACTGGCGCCGGGTGACCTGAACCATGTGTTCTTCGCCTCTTCGGGGTCCGAGGCCAATGACACCAATATCCGCCTCGTGCGCCGCTACTGGGATATCAAGGGTCAGCCCGAGCGTCGGGTGATCATCGCGCGCAAGAACGGCTATCACGGCTCCACCATGGGTGGCGGCAGCCTTGGGGGTATGCCCTACATCCATGCGGCGGGCGGCAAGATCGACGGGATCGAACATATCGGCCAGCCGCATTGGTGGGCCGAGGGCGGCGAGATGACGCCGGAAGATTTCGGCCTGCTGCGCGCCCGCGAACTGGAGGAGAAGATCCTTGAAGTCGGCGCCGACAAGGTGGCCGCCTTCATCGGCGAGCCGATCCAGGGTGCCGGCGGCGTGATCGTACCCCCCTCGACCTACTGGCCGGAAATCCAGCGCATCTGCGATAAATACGGCATCCTGCTGATCGTGGACGAGGTCATCACCGGCTTTGGCCGCACCGGCAACTGGTTCGCCTGCGAAACCTTCGGGATCAGGCCGCATATCATTACCATCGCCAAGGGCCTGTCCTCGGGCTATCAGCCCATCGGCGGTTCGATCGTCTGTGACGAGGTGGCGCATGTCATCGGCAATGCCGATGATGATTTCAACCACGGCTATACCTATTCCGGGCATCCCGTCGCCTCGGCCGTCGCGCTGGAAAACCTGCGCATCATCGAGGAAGATGGCATCATCGACCACGTCCGCAACGTGGCGCACCCCTATCTGGCCGAGAAATGGCACAAGCTGGGTGAACACCCGATGGTGGGGCAGACCAGCCTTGTTGGCCTCATGGGCTCGATCCAGCTGACGCCGAACAAGGCAACGCGGGCAAAGTTCGCGGCCAAGCCCGGCACCATCGGTTTCCGCACCCGCGAACATTGCTTCCGCAACAATCTGATCATGCGCCATGTTTATGACCGCATGATCATCTCGCCGCCGCTGGTCATCACGACTGAAGAGATCGACGTGCTGATCGACCGCGCCACCAGGTCGCTGGATGCAGCCTATGCCGAGGTCAAGGCCGAGGGGCTGTTCACCGAAGCCTGAGGCCGATTCGGCCCCGAACGCTGCGAAACGAAGATGCAGACGGGCACCCCAAAGGTGCCCGTTTCGCTTTTTTGCGCATTTCGGCGTGAAAACGATCATTCATGCGCGCGGCGCGTGAAGAAAAAGTAACAGCTACGTAACAGATTCATTGCGCGAGACTTTCTTCCGCGCTTAGATCATCTGGCAGGGCGGTGAAACAAAACTGTCACATGCCAAGAATAAGACCCGACTGAGACGAAATGGGCCGATGTGGCCCCAAGGGAGTTGACCGGAATGCAGATGAAACTCACCGCCGCCGTGACCGTGGGGATGCTGATGGCATCCACGGGTCTGGTCTCGGCCGATGCGATGGCCGATCTGGAGGCCGCGGCCAAGGCCGAAGGGATGCTGACCACCATCGCCCTGCCGCACAGCTGGTGTGGCTATGGCGACGTGATCGCCGGCTTCAAGGCCAAATACCCGGAAATCCAGGTGAACGAACTGAACCCCGATGCGGGTTCGGCTGACGAGGTGGAGGCCGTGAAGGCCAACAAGGACAACAAGGGCCCGCAGGCCCCGGATGTTGTCGACGTGGGTCTGGCCTATGGTCCCTCGATGAAGGACGAAGGGCTGCTGATGCCCTACAAGGTGTCGACCTGGGATGACATCCCGGACAGCATCAAGGATCCGGAAGGCCACTGGTATGGCGACTATTACGGCGTCATGTCCTTCATCGTGAACAAGGACCTGGTGGCCAATGCTCCGGGCGACTGGTCGGATCTGCTGAAGCCGGAATATGCCGGTCAGGTGGCACTGGCGGGCGATCCGCGGGCCTCGAACCAGGCGATTCTCGGCGTTCTGGCTGCTGGCCTCTCGACGGGTGCCGCCTCGGGCGAAGCTGCGGGCAAGGCCGGGCTCGACTATTTTGCAGAGATGAACAAGGCGGGCAACTTCGTCCCGGTCATCGGCAAGGCGGGCACCATCGCGCAGGGCGCCACGCCGATCGTCGTGGCATGGGACTACAACGCCCTTGCCTGGTCGGACGAGCTTGCCGGCAACCCGCCGGTCGAGGTGGTCGTGCCGAAGTCGGGCGTTCTGGCGGGTGTCTACGTTCAGGGCATCTCGGCCTATGCGCCGCATCCGAATGCCGCGAAGCTGTGGATGGAATACCTGTATTCGGATGAAGGCCAGAACCTCTGGCTGAAGGGCTACTGCCACCCGGCGCGCTTCAACGCGATGTCGGCGGCGGGCAAGCTGGATGCCGATGCCATGGCCAAGCTGCCCCCGGCCGCGGCCTATGAAGCCGCCTACTTCCCGACGCTGGACGAGGTGAACGCCAACAAGGCGGCCGTGACCGGCGGCTGGGATGCCGTCGTCGGCGCCAACGTCCAGTAAGGTCTGATGTATCCGGCCCGGCCCGCGTTGCGCGGGCCGGGTTTCCCGTTCCTTCGCCCCGGAACCCAGCGCCCGCACAGCCGGAGACCCGCGCCGCATGAGCACCGCATCCACCGCGCCCCGGCGGCGCCTGCCGCTGACATGGCTGGGGCTTCTGCCCTTTGTCATCTTCGTCACGCTGTTCCTGATCCTGCCGACCATGTATATCGTCATCGGTGCCTTTCAGGACCGTAGTGGTGGGTTCACACTTCAGAATCTGCGCGACCTGAACACCGGGACCATCCCGTCAAGCTATTGGATTTCCATCAAGATTTCTGTCGCCTCCTCGGCTCTGGGATGCCTGATCGGCTTTGGCATGGCGGCGGCGGTGGTCTTTGGCGCGGTGCCAAAGGCGATCAAGGCGCCACTGATGACCTTTTCAGGCGTCGCCTCGAACTTTGCGGGCGTGCCGCTGGCCTTCGCCTTTCTGGCGACTTTCGGGCCGGTCGGCCTTGTCACGCTGTTTTTGCGCAACAATTTCGGCATCGTGCTGCAACGTGATCTCGGTTTCTCGATCCTCAGCTTCTGGGGGCTGACGGTCACATATCTGTTCTTCCAGATCCCCCTGATGATCCTCATCATCACCCCGGCGCTGGAGGGGCTGCGGCGCGAATGGAAAGAGGCGGCCGAGGTTCTGGGCGCCACCACCGCGCAATACTGGCGCATGGTGGCCTTTCCGATCCTGTTCCCCTCGCTGCTGGGCACTTTCGCGCTTCTGTTCGCCAATGCCTTCGGCGCCGTGGCGACCGCCATCGCACTGACCGGCTCGGCGCTGAACATCGTGCCGATCCAGCTTTTCGCGCAGATCCGGGGCGATGTGCTGGGCAATCCGAACCTTGGCTATGCCATGGCCTTTGGCATGATCGTGGTCACTGCCATCGCCAATATCGTTTACATCTGGCTGCGCATTCGGGCCGAAAGGTGGATGAAATGAGCCTCTGGGGCCGCCTCACCGGCTGGATCGTCCTGATCTTCGGCCTGACCTATTTCGCCCTGCCGCTGCTGGGCCTGACCGAATTCAGCCTCAAGGCCCGGCGCGGGGTATACAGCCTTGATGCCTATGCCAAGGTCATCGCCGACCCGGAGTTTCAGGCGACCTTCGGCTATTCGGTGATGATGGCGCTGGTCACCATCGCGCTGGGTATCCTGATCGTGGTGCCCACGGCCTTCTGGGTGCGGCTGAAGATGCCCTGGGCGCGACCTTATGTGGAATTCATCACGCTGATGCCACTGGTCATTCCGGCCATCGTGATCGTCTTCGGTTATATCCGGCTGTACAATACCTCCAGCTGGCTGCCGCTGACCGGCAGCATCATGGGCACCAACCTGCTGCTCGCCTTCGGCTATACCATCCTGGCGCTGCCCTATATGTATCGCGCCGTCGACACCGGCCTGCGTACGATTGACGTGGCGACGCTGACCGAGGCGGCGCAAAGCCTTGGCGCCGGCTGGGTCACCATCCTTGGCCGGGTGATCCTGCCCAATGTCATTCCGGCTGTGCTGTCGGGGGCCTTCCTGACCTTCGCCATCGTGATCGGCGAATTCACCCTCGCGGCGCTGCTGGATCGTCCGGCCTTTGGCCCGTATCTGCAACGGATCGGCGCCAACAAGCCTTACGAGCCCTTCGCGCTGGCGGTGATCGCCTTTGGCATCACCTGGGCCTGCATGGGCCTGATCCAGCTTGTCACCCGTTTTTCAAAGCACAGCAAGGTAGCGCGCTGATGGCCTTCCTCGAACTTTCGCATCTGGAAAAATCCTTCGGCTCCAACCGTGTGGTGAAGGATTTCAACCTCGATGTCGGGCAGGGGGAGTTCATCTCGCTTCTGGGCCCCTCCGGCTGTGGCAAGACCACCGTGCTGCGCATGGTGGCGGGGTTTGAAACCCCGTCGTCGGGCGCGATCCGCATCGGAGGCACCGATGTGGTGGGCAAGCGGCCGAACCAGCGCAATATCGGCATGGTGTTTCAGGCCTATGCGCTGTTTCCCAACATGACCGTGGCGGAAAATGTGGGCTTCGGGCTGAAGATCAAGGGCGCGGGCCGTGACGAGATTTCTGCGCGCGTGACCGAGATGCTGCGCCTGATCGGCCTGCCCGATCTGGGCGCGCGCTATCCGTTCCAGTTGTCGGGCGGCCAGCAGCAGCGCGTGGCGCTGGCCCGCGCGCTGGCGCCCAAACCGCAGGTGCTGTTGCTGGATGAACCGCTCTCGGCGCTGGATGCCAAGGTGCGGGTTTCGCTGCGCAATGAAATCCGCGAGATTCAGCGCGAGCTGGGGATCACCACGATTTTCGTGACCCATGATCAGGAAGAGGCGCTGTCGATCTCTGACCGCATCGTGGTGATGAACGGCGGCATCGCTGATCAGGTTGGCCCCCCGTTCGAGATCTACAACCGGCCGACCACACGGTTCGTGGCGAACTTTGTCGGCCAGCTTAATGCCTTCACCGCCACGGTGGAGGATGGTGCCGCGGGGCGGGTCCGTCTGGGCGGTGTGCCTATCACGCTGCCCACGCCGGTCTCGGGGGGAAGCGTCGATCTGGCGGCACGGCCCGAGGCGCTGTATCTGGGCCGCCGCGAGGGCAACGATGTGATCCTGCCTGCCACGGTGCGCGATGTGCATTTCCTTGGATCGGTCATCCGCATTGGGGCCGATGTCGCGGGCATGCCCGTGGCGCTGGACACGTTCAACCGGGCCGACCAACCCCCGCCCGCACCGGGCGCGGCGGTCGAGCTGAGCCTGTCGTCGCGCGATCTGATCGTTCTGGGCGGCTGAGCGTTTCGTCGCGAAAGGCGGCTTGCGCTTGATCTGCGGCGCAGGCATTCCTTGCGAAGCAACGGAAGGGTAACGGCATGCGCATCGGATATGTGACGCTGGAAGAACGCGGGGCGACCGACCGGCTGCTGGCCGATCTGGCGCGCGGTCTGCTGGCCGAGGGCGTTGCCGTGGCCGGGGCGGTGCAGAACAATGTCGATTGCGGCGTGGACTGCGAAATGGATGTGCAGGTGCTGCCCGACGGGCCGGTCATCCGCATCAGTCAGAAGCTTGGCGCCGGGTCCAGCGGCTGCCGTCTGGACGCGGGGGCGCTGGAGACGGCTGTGGCCGAGGTCGCGGGCCGGATGCAGGGCGCGCGTTTGCTGATCATCAACAAGTTCGGCAAGCATGAATCCGAGGGGCGGGGCTTTCGCCAGATGGTCGCCGATGCCGTGGCAGACGGCCTGCCGGTGCTGATCGGGGTCAATGCGACCAATCTGGGTGCCTTCCGCGCCTTTGCGGGCGATCTGGCAGAGCCGGTGCCGCCAGAGGCGGTGGCGCGCTGGCTGTCGCAGGTGCTGGTGGAGGGCGGACAATGACAGCGGCCCGGATTGCGGTTCTGACGGTTTCCGACCGCGCCTCGCGCGGTGAGTATGAGGATCGGGGCGGCCCGGCCATCGAGGCCTGGCTGCGCCGGGCGGTGACCTCGGAGGTGGAGATCATCCGCGAGATCGTGCCCGACGGGCGCGAGGTTGTCGCTGGCGCGTTCCGTCGCTGGGCTGATGAAGGCGGCGCAGACCTGATCCTTGCCACAGGCGGCACTGGTCCCAGCCCGCGCGACCTGACGCCCGAGGCGATGGAAGATGTGGTAGAACGGGTGTTTCCGGGCTTTGGCGAGCTGATGCGCGCAGTGTCGCTGCGCGAGGTGCCGACCGCCATTCTGTCGCGTCAGGGAGCGGGCACACGGGGCAAGACGCTGATCATCACGCTGCCGGGCAAGCCCTCGGCCATTGACACCTGTCTGAACGCGGTATTTCCGGCGGTGCCCTATTGCCTTGACCTGATGGAGGCGGGCTGGATCGAGACCGATCCCGAGGTCTGCAAGGCGTTCCGCCCCGCGAAGTGACCGGCGCCTTTCAGGCGGAGCACGTCCCTTGCGGGCCGTGCAAGCCTATGTCTCGCCGACCGGCTGTGCCGGATCGGCTCGTGTGCCTCCGGCAGGGATATTTTCGGACAGAAAACTCTGAAGCGCGTCGGCGATGAGCCGGGCGGCTTCCGGGGATTCGCCGATGGCGGGGAGCAACGGGCCGGAAAAACCGGCGGCGGCGAGCGCCTCGGGCACATCCTGCGCGACATGGCCTGCGCGCGTGGCAAAAAGTGGCAGGCACAGGGCAGGGCCGTCAATCCGGGCGGCATCGTGCAGCAGCGGGGTTTCCTCGACATAGCCGGTCACGACGCGGAAGGTGGTGGTTGTGCGCAGGGTCGCGGCGATTTCCTCGGTCCGGTTGGCGGAGGCGCGGGAGACCTGGCTGCCATGAGCGGCCAGAAGCAGGGTCGCGGTCTCGGGCAGGCCATGCTGGCGGGCGGCTTGCAGGGCGATCTCGCGGGCGAGGGCGGTCAGTCCGGCACTATGGCCGAAGGCCGCAAGCTGACGCGGTGCGGTCATTCCGGCCTCGGCCAGCCGTTTGGGCAATTGTTTGCGCGTGAACCAGCCCTCGGCCATGAAAAAGGGGAAGATCACCGCATCGGGCAGGGCCGCAACCGCGCGTTCCAGCGCGCCGGGCAGCGCCAGCGTGGTGCCACGGACGCGCCAGCCGGGGCACCAGAGACGCACACGCGCTGCCAGCGCCTGAAGCGCGCGTTCCTGCGGTTCGGGATCGGCGGGTGAGCCATGGGCGATGAGAAGGGCGTCGGGCATGGCGCCGAAGATAGGGGCGGCGCGGCGATTGTCCAGCGCTGGCGAAGGGCGTAAGGCTTGACGGGGAGGTAAGTCATGGGCTGGACAGAATTCATCCTGGCGATGGCGGCATTTCTGGGGAGCCATATGGTGCCGTCGCGTCCCGGTTTGCGCCGGGCGCTGGTGGCGCGGCTGGGTCGGGCGGGCTATGGTGCGGCCTATGGTCTGCTGTCACTGGTTTTGCTGATCTGGGTCATCGCGGCGGCCGGGCGGGCGCCCTTTGTGCCGCTTTGGGATCAGGCGATCTGGATACGCTGGCTTGCCAACCTTGCGATGCCGGTGGCGTTGCTGCTGGTCGCGCTCGCGCTGGGAGCAGCCAATCCGCTGAGCTTTGGGGGCAGGGCCTCGGGCTTCGATCCGGCGCGACCCGGTGTGGCCGGGCTGGTCCGGCATCCGCTGCTTTGGGCGCTGTTGATCTGGTCAGGCGTGCATCTGGTGGTGAACGGTGATCTGGCCCATGTGATTCTCTTTGGGCTGTTCGCTGGCTTTTCGGCCCTCGGCATGCTGGCCATTGATGCCCGCAACCGTCGGCTTTGGGGGGCAGAGGCCTGGGCGGAACTGTCACGCGGAACCTCCAACCTGCCTTTCGCAGGGGATTGGCGCGGCTGGCGGCCTGAATGGTGGCGGATCGGGATGGCCATCGTGGTCTGGGCGGTTTTGTGGCACCTGCATGAGCCGGTGATCGGGGTCAGCCCGCAGCCCTGACGATGCCGCGCGCCCCGGAGGCCAGGGCGCGGGTCAGGCTTGCCAGATCACCTCGCCCTCGCGCAGGGTCAGGGTGACGCGGGCGGCATCGGCCCGTTCCGCCAGCGCAGTCAGGCTGCCGGTGACGAGAATCACATCGGCCTGCATCCCGACGCGCAACTGGCCACGACGGTTTTCTGCAAAGCCTAGGTAGGCGCCGCCTGCGGAATAGGCGGCAAGGGCATCGGCAAGGTGCAGCCGCTGGTCGGGCATGCCGGGCGCCCAGGGGCGGCGGGCCATCGCGCAATGCAGGCAGTGCAGCGGATCAAGCGGCGAGACCGGCCAATCCGTGCCGAAGGCCAGGGGGGTGCCTTGTGCCGCGATCCGCGCCCAGGGGAAGGCGGTGGGCCAACGGGCGCGTCCCATGATGCTGATGGTCGGCTCCAGCGGCAGGCCCGCGCTGCCCGGTGGATGCACCGGCTGCATCGAGGCCATAACGCCAAGATCGCGCAGGCGTGGCAGGTCGGCTTCGGTGATCGTGTCAATATGTTCGATCCGGTGGCGGCTGTCGCGCGGGCCGTTGGCGGTGCGGGCGGCTTCATAGCCGTCCAGCACCGCGCGCACCGCGCCATCGCCCACGGCATGAACCGCGATCTGCAACCCCGCCGCATCGGCCATGGTGCAAAGCCGCGCGAAGGCGGGGGCGGAAATCAGGCGCGGGCCATCATGGGCCGGATCGTCCGGGTAGCCGCCGACCACATGCGCGGTCCAGGTGTCATAAACCCCGTCCATGAACATCTTGATCATGCCGAATTCCAGCCGCCCGACCGGCGCGGCCTGCGCCTGTGCGATCAGGGCGGCGACACGGGCCTTGTCCTGATCCTCGGTCAGGTTCATCGGCAGCTTGACCCGGATCGGCAATTCCTCGGCCAGTTCTGTGAACAGCCCGGCCTGATAAAGGTTGCCATCCATGTTCACCGCGCTGGTGATGCCGTGGCGGGCGAGTTCATAGCAGGCACGCAGGATGGTGGCCTTGTCGCGGGCGCGCATCGCGGCATCGGGTGTGCCGGGCGGTTCCTGCCCGATCATGGCCGTGCTGTCACGCCCGCCGGTCGGCGTCAGACGGCGGACCAGTTCCATCGCTGCGCCTTCGCGCAGTTCGCCAGTGGCGAGGCCGTCCGGCCCCATCACCACTTCAGAGCCCGGCGGTGTTTCAGCGCCCGACAGGATGCCGGCCAGTTGCAGCGCCGCCGTATTGGCCCAGGCCGCGTGGTAATCTGTCGAGGTGATGAACACGGGCCGATCCGCCACTGCCGTATCCAGCGCATGCCGGTCGGGCCGGGTGCCGGGGCCGAGCATCTCGTAATTCGCGGCGTAGCCGCACAGGAATTCTCCGGGGGCCAGTGTTTCTGCGAAACGGCGCAACGCCGAATGGAAGCTTGCCGTGTCACTGACCGCTGCGAGGTTCAGCTGGCCAAGCGCGGTGCCGCCCAGAAACAGATGCACATGGCTTTCGGTGAAGGCGGGCAGCAGCGTGTCACCGCCCGCGTCGATGACACGCGCGGCGGCCGGAGCCTCTGCGTCTGGCCCGACCCATGCGATCAGACCGTCCTGTACCGCCAGCGCCACGGCGGCACCTTCGGGGAAGCTGCGGGCATTGCGGATCACGAGGTCCATGGCTGTCTCCGGTGAAAAAAGGCCCGGCGACAGGCGCCGCCGGGCGAGGGGATCATTGCAGAAGCTGGGTCCAGACTTTGGTCACGAGATCCTGCGCGGCGGGCGAGCAGGCGCGCGAGAATTCCACCTTCACCGTCGGGAACAGCTCGGGCGCGTTCTCCGGCGTGTATTTCGCGGTGGCGGTGTCGATCTTCACCGGAGCGGAATGGCCGTAGTAATTGTACTGCGCCGTCGCATTTTCAGGCGTCGACATGAAGTCGATGAACTTCTTGGCGTTTTCGACATTCGACGCGCCCTTCGGCACCACGAAGCTGTCCAGCCAGCCCACCAGCCCCTCTTTCGGCATGGCATATTCGATGGGCGCGCCATCATTGGCGCGGGTCTTCATCGAATTGCCGTCCCACCAGAAATGCATCGCCACTTCACCGCCGCCGATCCGGTTTTCGATATTGTCGCTGGTATAGGCGGCGACGAAGGGCTTCTGCGCGGCCAGCAGGTCGTAGACGCGCTTCATTTCGGCCGAGTCCTCGGTGCAGAAGGGAATGCCAAGGTAAAGCTGCGCCGCGCCCACGATTTCGTCGGGATAGGAAAGCTGTGCGATCTTGCCCTTCAGGTCTTCCGTCGGCTCAAAGAACACAGACCAGCTATCCACCGGCCCCTTGTACTGGTCGCGGTTCACTGTGAAGCCAGCGGTGCCATAGGCCAGCGGAATGGAATATTCGTTGGTTTCATCCCACCACTGGCCGCGCCATTTTTCATCGACGGCCTGATAGGCGGCGAGGTCATGGGCGTCGATATCTTCCAGCAACCCCTGATCAATCATGATCCGCACGAAATGCTGCGAGGGCGTGACCAGATCATAGCCCGAGGCCCCGGCCTGCAACTTGGTCAGCAGGTCCTCATTGGCGTTGAAGCCGTCCATGGTGACCTTGATGCCGGTCTCGGCCTCGAACTTTGCCACCAGATCGGGGGCGATGCTGTCGGACCATGCGTAGATATGCAGCTCTCCCTCGGCCATGGCGGCCAGCGGCAGGGTGGCAAGGGCGGCGGTCAGGCCAAGAAGGCGGGTGGTTCTGGTCATCTGTCTCTCCTGTCAGGATGGTCGGGTCTTCATGCCCGGTCGGGGTTGCGGAAGGTCAGCACGAGGGCTGTGGTGGCAAGGATCAGCGAACCCAGCACGATCAGCGTGGAAATCGCGTTCAGCTCGGGCGTGGTGCCCTGTTTGATCAGGCCGAAGATATAAACCGGCAGCGTGGTCGAACCGCCGGAATTGAGCAGGTTCGAGGTGATGAAATCATCCATCGAGATCACGAAGGCCAGCATCGCCCCGGCAAAGACCCCCGGTGCGATCAGCGGCAGGGTGACACGGCGGAAGGTGACCCAGGGCGAGGCGTAAAGATCTTGTGCGGCTTCCTCGAAGTCGGCCTCCATTCCTTGCAGGCGGGCGCGGATCGGGAGGAAGGCGAAGGGGATGCAGAAGGCGGAATGCGCGATCACCAGTTTCAGAAGGCCGTTCTGCAACCCGATCTGCGAGAACAGGATCAGCACCGCCACCGCCAGCACGATTTCCGGCAGGAGAAGCGGCAGGTTCACCACGGTCTCCGACAGTCGCCGCAGTTTCACGTCGCGCCCCCGCACCAGCACCAGCGCCGCCATCAGGGCGACCGTAGTGGCGATGGCGGTGGCGATGCCGGCCACGGTCAGCGAGATTTTCACCGCATCCAGCAGCGCCCGGTTTTGCAGCGCACTTTCATACCACCGCCAGGAAAACCCGGTCCAGACCGAGGCGAGGCGGTTTTCGTTGAAGCTGTAGGCGATGACCACAAGGATCGGCAGATAAAGCCAGACGAAGAACAGCGCGGTGAAGATCCGCGCGCCGGGATAGCGCCGCACGTCACGCATGGCCCACCTCCCGCTGCGCACGCAGCGCGTTCAGCATCAGGAACACCATCACCAGCACCATGAGTGTGACGGCAATCGCCGCGCCGAAGGGCCAGTTGCGCCCGCCGCCGAACTGGGTCTGGATCAGATTGCCCATCATCATGGTCTTGCCGCCGCCCAGAAGGATCGGCTCCAGCACCGCGCCAAGGCAGGGCACGAAGACCAGCACCGCGCCAGCCATCAGCCCCGGCAGGGTCAGGGGCAGGATCACCCGCCGCGCGGTGACCCAGCGCGAGCCGTAAAGATCGTGGCTTGCCTCGATCAGTGCGGGGTCCAGCTTTTCGATACTGGCGAAAACCGGCAGGATCATCAGCGGGATATAGCTGTAGACCAACCCCGTGAGCATGGCGCCATTGGTGAACAGAAGGCTGTCCATATCGGTGACAAGGCCAAGTCCGCGCAGCGTTTTCTCGATCACCCCGTCATTGCCCAGGATGATGATCCAGGCATAGACCCGCACGATCATCGACACCCAGAAGGGCAGGGTGACCAGATAGACCAGCACCGCCTTCCAGCGCGCCGGGGCCTGCGCGATGACATAGGCGGCGGGCAGGGCAAGCACCGCGCAGATCAGCGTCGTCAGCCCGGCAAGCCACAGCGTGCGCCCGATGATGGCCAGGTATTGCGGGGTAAAGGCAAGGTTGCCGTCCCAATCCTCCTCGAACAGGATCTTCGCGTAGCTGTCGAAGGACAGGCCCCAGTCAAACCCGCCATAGGCGCCGCGGGTGGAAAGGCTCACCAGCACCACGATGGCGATGGGCAAGACCAGCGTCAGCGCCATGATGACCCAGGCGGGGGCAAGGCCCCAGATGCGGAAATCACGCCAGCTCATCGTGCGAGCACCCGGGCGCTGTCGGGGCGGAATGCCAGTCGCACCGGGGCGCCGACGGCAAGGCTCGCACCATGCGACACCGCGTTGCGCTTCGACACCCGCAATTCTGTGCCGTTCACCGTGACCGTGTAATGGGTATAGCCGCCCATGTAATTGCGCCCGGTGATCGTGCCATGCAGCGCCTCGCCCGGGGCCTGATCCTCCATCCCGATCTTTTCGGGGCGCAGGGACAGCATCGCCGGTGCCCCCGCCACCGCGCCCTTGTGCCAGGTGGTGACCGGCCCCAGCGGGGTTTTCACCGTGGCCCGGTCGCCCTCGACCGAGACCACCTCGGCGGGCAGGAAATTCGTCTCGCCGATGAAATCCGCGACAAAGCGGTTTTCGGGGTCTTCGTAGATCTCGTTCGGGGCACCGATCTGCTGCACCTCGCCCGCGCCCAGCACGCAGATGCGGTCCGACATGTCCAGCGCCTCTTCCTGATCATGGGTCACGAAGATGAAGGTGATGCCGGTCGCGCGCTGCAACGCACGCAATTCATCCCGCATCGCCTGTCGGAGTTTCAGGTCCAGCGCCGAAAGCGGCTCATCCAGCAGCAGCACTTCGGGTTCCGAGGCGAGCGCCCGGGCCAGTGCGATGCGCTGCCGCTGCCCGCCCGAAAGCTGCGCCGGGCGGCGGCGTGCGAATTGCGTCATGTGCACGAGGTCCAGCATCTGCGCCACGCGGTCGCGGATGCGCGTCTTTTCCCAGCCCAGATTTTCCAGCGCGAAGGCGATATTTGCCTCCAGCGTCATGTGCGGGAACAGGGCGTAGCTCTGGAACACCGTGTTGACCCGGCGCTTGTGCGGCGGCTGGTCAAGGATGTCGCGGCCATGCAGGCGGATGCTACCCGAACTCGGCGCCTCAAAGCCCGCGATCATCCGCAAAAGCGTGGTCTTGCCGCAGCCCGAGGGGCCAAGCATGGTGAAAAATTCGTTGTCATAGATGTCGAAGCTGACCCCTTTCAGCGCCTGAAAGGTGCCGAAGGATTTGGCGACGTTCTGAACCTCGATGGCTTTCTTGCGTTCCATGGCTCAATCCACCGCCAGTTCGGTGATTTCGCGCCGGAAGGACAGGGTATCGCCCCAGTTCTCGCCCCAGACCCCGGTATCGAGTTCGCGCGCATAGCGGTGCCCGGCATAGGTCGCCCAGGCGATTGGGCCGGGGGCGGCGGCGTCGCCGATGATCTGCACACTGCGGATGCCGGCATCGGCCCAATCGGCCTGCCGCGCCTTCAGCCCGTGGTAAAGCGCATCTTTCGAGGCGCGCGAGGCGACCAACACCACCGCATCGGCCTCGATCACCCGGCGGGCATCGGTATAGGCGCAGTTGGCCTCCGCCCCGTCGGCGCGCAGGGCGGTCACGCCCGTATTCAGCACGATCTTCACGCCTGCCTCCGCCAGACGGCGGTGAATGGCGCCCTGTTCCAGCGTGTTGCGCGTCCAGTCCGAGACGAAGGCGGCGGGGGTGACGAGCGTGACCTCGCAACCGGCTTTGGCACAAAGCTCGGCCAGCACGCCGCCCATGTAATAATGATCGTCATCATAGACCACGACGCGGCCCGCAGGCATCCGCCCCGTCATCAGGTCATCGGGCGTGAAGGCGGGCAGGCTGCCCAAGCCCGGCATTGGCACCACATGCTGCCGCGCCACACCATCCGCGCGCCACTGGCTGCCGGTAGCGACGCAGATGTTCTGGAAGCCGAAGTCCAGCACCTCCTCCACCCCGAGTTCCGATCCCGGATACATTTGCACATTCGGCCGCTGGCCGATCTGATAGAGCCGGTAATCCATCACCCGTCCCCAGGCCGACAGGCCGGGCAGCAAGCGTTCGCGCGCCACACGACCGCCGAACGCATCGCCCGCCTCGGCCAGCGCCACGTCATAGCCGCGCAAGCTGAGCGCCCGTGCCGCCTCCAGCCCGGCGGGGCCGGAACCGATCACCAGCACATTCTCGCTTTCGCCCCGAGCGGCGATCTTTTCGGGGTGCCAGCCCTTGCGCCATTCCTCCATGAAGGTGGGGTTCTGGGTGCAGCGGCTGATCGACATGGTCATGTCGCCGGTGATGCAGATATTGCAGCCGATACATTCGCGGATATCCTCGATCCGGCCTTCCTCCACCTTTTTCGGCAGGAAGGGATCGGCGATGGAGGGGCGCGCGCAGCCGATGAAATCCAGCGTGCCCTGCCGCACCATCCGCGCCATCACATCGGGCGATGTGAAGCGGCCCACGCCGACCACGGGTTTCGAGGAAAGTTCGCGGATGCCCTTCACCAGCACCTCTTGCGCCGCTTCCTCCTTGAAGCGCGATGGGCCGGAGCAATCTTCCCACGTCCCCTGCGCCAGATCCCACAGGTCGGGCAGATCGGCGTTCATCTCGATGAACTCTCGCACCTCGGCATTGGAAAAGCCCAGATCGCCGATGTTTTCGTCAAGGCTAACCCGCATCGTCAGTGCCATCGTATCGCCCACGGCGTCGCGCATATCCGCCACCACCTCGCGCGCAAAGCGCGAGCGGTTTTCCAGACTGCCGCCATATTCGTCGGACCGCTGGTTGGTGGCGCGGCTGAGGAAATGCTGGAAGATCCCGAATCCATGCGCGCCGTAAAGGCAGATCAGATCGAACCCCGCCAGTTTCGAGCGTTTCGCCGCGTTCACGAACCAGCGGCGCAGATTGCGGATGTCGCTTTTATCCATCGCGCGGGCCTGCACCGGATCATTGGTGAAGGTGCGGATCGGCAGGGCGGTCGGCGCCAGCGGCACCTCCTTGGTGTAGAAATTCGGCCCGTTGATACCGCTGTAAGCAAGCTGAATACCCGCCAGCGCGCCATGCGTCTTCATCGCCTCCGACATCTTGCGCAGGCCGGGAATATCCTTGTCCTCCCACAGCCGCAGCTCGATGAAGGGCGTGATTTCCGAGGTCTGGTGCATCTCGGTCTGTTCGGTGAAGATCACGCCCCAGCCGCCTTCGGCCTTGATGCCACGCATCGCCGCAGCGGCGGATGGATCGCGGTAGCCGCCGCCATTGCAATGCGGCACCTGATAGAAACGGTTCTTCGCGGTCAGCGGGCCAATGGCCATGGGCTGAAACAGGATGTCGTAGCGGGGATCGCGCAAGGCTCCGGGCTCCGTCTTGAGAGGGGCGGGAAGGGGCGTCGATGGGACGCGGGGTTGCCGCAGCAGAACCCGTCAGGGGGCTTCGGGTAAATAATCGCCTTCGGAAGCTGGAATTAGGCTACGACTAACGCAAGGTGGTCATGCCTTCGCTTTGGGCGAAGTGGCGTGGTCTTCTGCAACCGGGGAAGCCTAGAAATCGCGCTGCGGCCCGTCCAGCCGCAGCCGCAGCCCGGCGGCACGCTCCGCGCTGACATTGGCGCGGCAATGGTCGACGAAGGCACGCACTGTCTGCGAGGCACTGGCTCCTTCCGAAAGCACCAGCCCCAGCCGCATGGGCCTGACCGGCCCGGTCAGCGGCACATAGCGCAGCCGCCGCCCGTCGGGGCTGTTGTCTGACCAAGGCCGGATATTGGCGATGGAATAGCCGAAGCCCTGACCCACAAGGCTTTGCATCACCGCCATGTCGCGGGTGCGTTCAGCAATCTGCGGCCGCACACCGATTTCGGTGAAGAAGGACAGGAAATATTCGGCGCTCAGCGGTAGGTCGAGCAGCACCATCGGATAGTCCGCCAGTTCGGCGGGCGAGACTGCGGCCAGGTGCGCAAGCTCATGCGTATCGGGCAAGACAGCGTAAGGGGGCAGCGTCGCCAGCGCCACGAATTCCAGATCTGCGGGGATGTTCAGATCATAGCTCAGCGCCAGATCCAGCGTCGCATTGCGCAATCCGTCAAAGATTTCCGACTGGTTGCGCTCGAACTGGTGGAAATCGACCTCCGGCCAGGCATCGACGAAGCTGCGCCGAAGCTGCGGCAGAACCACCTGCGCGAAGGTCAGCAGACAGCCCACGTTCAGCGGGCCGCGCACCTTGCCGGTGATGCTGTTGGCCAGATCGTTCAGTCGTGCCGCCTGTGACAGCACCACCTTTGCCTGTTCCACGAACTGCTTGCCGCCCTGCGTCAGCGACAGCCCCTGTGCATGGCGGCGCACGAACAGCGGCAGGCCGAATTCCTGCTCTAACTGCGAAATCGCGGCGGAAATCGACGGCGAGGAGACATTCACCCGTTCCGATGCCAGCGCAATCGAGCCGCATTCGCCCACGGCCACGAGGTATTCCAACTGCCGCAGGGTGAATCGCAAGGGCATGGCTTACCTCGGCCGTGATCAGGTTAGGGATAGCCTAACCCGGATCAGTATTTGATCCAAGTCGTCTTCAGCGCGGAATATTTGTCGAAACTGTGGATCGACAGATCACGCCCGAAGCCCGATTGTTTCATGCCGCCGAACGGGGTCATCGCGCTCAGCGCATCGACCGTGTTGACAGAAACCGTCCCCGCATTCAGCCGGTCCGAGACCGACAGCGCCCGGCCCAGATCGCGGGTCCAGACCGAGGCGGCAAGCGCATAGGGCGAGTCATTGGCCATGGCCAGCGCCTCGTCCTCGGTCTTGAAGGTCTGGATGGTCAGCACCGGGCCAAAGATCTCCTCCCGAACCACGCGAGCGTCGGGGCGCAGATCGGTGAAGATGGTGGGCTGCACATAGGCATCGGAGGCGTCGCGCGCGATCCGCTCGCCACCGCAGACCAGCCGCCCGGCCTGTTTGCCGCTGGCGATGAATCCCATCACCGTATCGGCATGTTTGCGGTCCACCAGCGGCCCCATGGCCGAGGCCGGGTCCAGCGGGTCGCCCGGCTGCGCCTGCGCGGCGCGGGCGGCCATGCGTTCGATCATTTCCTCGGCAATCGAGGCATGGACCAGCATCCGGCTGTTGGCCGAACAGACCTCACCCTGATTGAAGAAGATGCCGAAGGCGGCCATGTCGGCGGCGGCGTCCAGATCGGCATCGGGGAAGATCAGGTTCGGGCTCTTGCCGCCGGTTTCCAGCCAGACCTGCTTCATGTTCGACTCGCCGGCATAACGCTGGAACATCTTGCCCACGGCGGTCGAGCCGGTGAAAACGAGGCAATCCACATCCGCGTGACGGCCCAGTGCCTGCCCGGCATCCTCGCCAAAGCCCGGCACCACGTTCAGAACGCCATCGGGCAGACCGGCCTCGGCGGCCAGTTCCGCCAGACGCAGCGCCGACAGCGGCGATTGCTCGGCCGGTTTCAGCACGACCGAATTGCCGGTGGCCAGCGCCGGCGCCAGCTTCCATGTTGCCATATCCAGCGGGAAGTTCCACGGCACCACGGCACCGACCACCCCCAGCGGCACCCGCCGTACCATGGCCAGATCGCGGCCGCCGGTCGGGGCGATCTCGTCGTAAATCTTGTCGATCGCCTCGGCATGCCACTGGAAGAAATGCGCCGAACCGGGGGCGTCGATGGTGGAGGCATCCTTCACCAGCTTGCCCATGTCCAGGCTGTCCAGCAGCGCCAGCTCCGGCACGTTCTCGCGGATCAGCGCAGCAAGACGCAACAGCACCTCCTTGCGCTCAGCCGGGGTCTTGCGGCTCCAGCGGCCATCCTCGAAAGCGCGGCGGGCCGAGGCGACGGCGCGGTCGATGTCCTCCGCTCCCCCCCGCGCCACATCGGTCAGCACGGCGCCGGTGGCCGGGTTGACGCTTTCGAACCGCGCCCCCGAGGCGGCGGGCACGGCGCGCCCGTCGATCCAGATCTGATTGCGGAAGCGCAGCGCAGCAGCGCGCGCCTGCCAGTCGGCACGGGTGAATTGCGTCACGTCATTCATCGCCGGGAACTCCGTAGGAAGGCGCCTGCGTCGGATCTTCGGCGCGTTGCACATAGGCGGCCATCTGCGGCTTGTAGACCTCCCAGGCCGTCGCCACCGCCTCGATGGGGCAGGCTTCGGTCCAGTCGCAGCGCAGATCGGCCAGCGGCCAGTCCAGCCGGTCGGCAATCTTCAGCCCCGCGGAATGCACCGGCCCGGCCTCGCCACCCGCCACCAGCCCGGCCCGCAGGGCGGCGATCATGCGGTCACCCAGATGGCCGGTGGCCGTCTCGAACCCCGCCACCATGGCAGCAGGCACGCCATCATTTGCCAGAAGATTGCCGCCCGCTGCACAATCCTGCCCCTGCGCCTCGGCCCAGATGCCCAGTACCTGCCGTCCGGAATGGATCGCGGTCGCGCCGCTGCCATCGACGACCAGCAATTGCCGGTAATCAATATGCGCGCGGCCAGCCGTCACCGCCTCAAGCGCCGCCTGCGCGCCAAGGCCGGAGGCCAGCGCCTCCAGCACCAGCGGCCCCAGCGCGGGATCGGTGACATTCTGGCTCGCCACCACGCCCACGCCCGCCCGCACATGCGCACAGCGCGCCGCCACGGCGGGGGAGGAGGAGGAGATCACCATGCCGAACTGGCCGGTCTTCGCGCAGCGAGCGACAAGGGAAAAGGTCATGCCGGGTCTCTTTCGGAAAACGCCGGGGGCTGTCTGCCCCCGGACCCCCGAGGATATTTTCGGACAGAAAATGGCGAGGGCGCCTTACAGGCTCATTTTTTGTCCAGAAATATCCCACGGGGGTCCGGGGGTGTGAAACCCCCGGTCCTGTGGGATCAATCAGGGATGACGGCGGTGGCGTCGATTTCCACCAGCCAGTCGGGGCGGGCGAGCGCCACCACGGTCAGGCCGGTGCAGACCGGGTGCACGCCCTTGATATATTCGCCCATGGTCCGGTAGACCGCCTCGCGGTGGCGCACATCGGTCAGGTAGACCACCAGTTTCACCACATGTTCCATCTTTCCGCCGGCTTCCTCGACCAGTTGGCGGATGTTCTGCATGACCTTGTGGGTCTGTTCCACCGGGTCGTGCGAGGCGATATTCTGCGCGGTGTCCAGATCCTGCGGGCATTGGCCACGCATCCAGAGCGTCGTGCCGCCGCGGGTTGCGACCGCCTGACAGAGGTCGTTGTCGAGGCGCTGCTCGGGGTAGGTGTCGCGGGTGTTGAACTTGCGGTAACGGGTGTGGGCCATTGGGTCTCTCCGGGTCATTCTGCGGCGGCGGCGGTTTCGCCGGGCGCGCGATAGGCAAGGTAGCTGCGTTGCTTGGCGATATGGTCGGCCACGAATTTCGCATCGTGCCAGACGCCCCAGATGAAGGAGGATCCGCGCCGCGACTGATAGGGCAGGCCGAGGAAATAGACGCCGGGTTCCGACGACACGCCGCGCTGGTGCCGGGGGCGGCCCTTGTCATCCAGCGCATCGACCTGAAGCCAGCCAAAATCATTGCTGAAGCCGGTGGCCCAGAGGATCGTGGTGATGCCAGCAGCCTTCAGGTCAAGTTCATGGATCGGGTCGGTCATGCAGGCGGGGTCGGGTCCGATCTCGCGGGCCTGCGGTTCCTCGGGCAGGGACAGGCCGTTGCGGGTGATCCAGGCATCGGCCTCGGCCAGCAGCGACAGATAATTGGCATCGCCCCGGCGGATATTGGTGCCAAGGTCATCGGCGAAGCGCAGCCTGCCACCTTCGAAGCTTTCGGTCCGGCCCAGCAGCACCATGCCGCGCGCGGCGAGCTTGCGGAAATCGACCGTCGCGCCGCCATGGGCACCGCTGACCGCGATGGTGGTATGTTCGGCGCCTTCCGGCGCGTCGGCGTCCCATTTGTTCAGCACGCCCAGCCACCAGACGAAGTCACGGCCGCGATAGGCGCGCGGCGGGCGGTCATGCGGCCCGACCGAGAGCCAGACCTTGCGCCCGGAAGCGAGCAGTTCGTCCGCGATCTGCACGCCGGACGATCCTGCACCCACCACCAGCACGCCACCTTCGGGCAATTGGCCGGGGTTGCGGTAGCTGTTGGAATGGATCTGGGTGATCCCGGCGTTTTCCGGCACCAGTGGCGGGATGACCGGGGTCTGGAACGCGCCGGTTGCCGAGATCAGATAGGTGGCCTCGATCACGCCTTGCGAGGTTTCGACGCGGAAGCCCGCGCGGTCGGGCAGGCGGGTCGCGCCCTTCACCTCGACCCCACAGCGGATGGGGGCGTCATATTTGCGGGCGTAAGCCGCAAGGTAGTCGGCCACCCCCTCCTTGCCGACGAAGGCATCGGGGTCGGTGTCAAATTCCAGCCCCGGAAAGCGGTCGTGCCAGGCCGGGCCGTTTGCCACCAGCGAATCCCAGCGGCAGCTGCGCCAGCGTTCGGCGATGCGGTCCTTTTCCAGCACCAGATGCGGCACGCCCGCACGGGTCAGGTGTTCGCTGGCGGCGATTCCCGCCTGCCCGGCGCCGACCACCAGCGCCTCGGTTCTTTCGACTGACATGGGTTCCATCCTTGAGATCGGTCGTGCCTCAGGCCGGGATGCGGCGGGCAAGGTATTGGGCGAATTCGAAATTGGGCCGCTCCAGATGGCTGAGGGGGCCGGGCTGCGCGAGGTCCGAGCAAAGCCCGCGATAGACCTTCTCGGTGCAACCCTTGTCCTCGACATTCACATCGTCGAGCAGCGCGCGTACCGAGGCCAGATGCGCCTCCGCCGCCGGATCTGCCAGCCAGTCTTCCGACATGCCGCCGCCGAACAGCACCTGCACATGGCCCGGTCCGTCGGGGGTGAGCGAGAGATACCAGAAATAGCCCGGCGTCAGCGTGATCAGCAGCGAGGGGTAGATCGCCAGCAGCCAGGTTTTGCGCCGGTCATCGCCTTCCAGCGTGGTGTTCGACGGATGCGCCAGTGCCAGCGGCACGGAATCATTCTTCAGAATCCAGTGGTAGTTGAACCCCGCGCCGCCGGTCGGGCAGACCATTTCCTCCAGCTTTGACGCGCCGCCGATGGTGCCCGCGTGGCACATCGGCAGGTGGTAGCTTTCCATGAAATTCTCGGCCAGCACCTTCCAGTTGGTCGCCCAGCGGAAATTTTCGCGGAAGGTCTCGCGATAGCCGGTCATGTCGAAAGGGGCGATAAGATCGGTCACTTCGGACAGCGCCTCTGCCGGGGCGGGTGCCTCGGGGTTGAGCGTGACCATGATCCAGCCCTGCCAGACCTCGCAGCGGATGGCGGGCAGGCCAAGCGCCTCTTTGCAGAAGCCTTCGTTCAGCGTCATCGCGGGCGCCCCACGCAGGCTGCCGTCGAGGTTGTAGGTCCAGGCATGGTAGGGGCAGGTGATGGCCCGCACCTTGCCGCGACCTTGCAACAGGGTGGACATGCGATGACGGCAGACGTTTGACATCGCGCGGATGGCGCCGTCACGGTCGCGCAATACCACAACCGGCTCGCCCGCGATTTCCATGGTCAGATAATCGCCCGCATCAGGCAGGCTTTCGGCGCGACCGGCGCACAGCCAGTCCTGTGCGAAGACGTGTTTCTGTTCCAGCGCCAGAAACTCGGGCGAGGTATAGACCGCTTTCGGCATGGCGAATGCGCGCTCGAACGGGACCGAGACATTGGCATGCAGTTCGGCGGCGGGGCTCAGCGGGGCATGGCGGTTCATCTGCGCTTGTCCTTTCCTAATGAGCGGCCACGCCCTGCGGGGCCACGGTTGCGAACCATTTCGACACGGTCGAGTCGCCTGCGCTCAGGCTGTCCCGTTCGGATATGCTTTCAGAAAGCCCGGCGCAGTCTTTCACCAGCGCCAGCGGTCCTTCCCAGTCGAAATTGCGGTAGACGGCGGCAAGCTGCGCGAAAGGCGGGCCTTGTGCGAAAAGCTGGAACGTCAGCCGGTGACCGGCGTAATCGGAGTTCAGAAGGTCGCGCGCGAAGGCCATCAGGCGGCGGCGGTCCTCGGCGGTCCAGTCGTCACCGGCATAGCAGCGGTCGAGCCAGCGGGCGGTGTCGGGCGCGCGGAAGGCGGCGGCGTCCGGCATCAGCGCAAGCTGGGCGCCGCACAATTCGCGGGTCAGGTGGATCATGGCGGGCAACTGGCTGACCGCCTGCATCCTGCCCGCATAAAGCAGGCTCTGGTTCGGCATCATCAGCCCGGCGGGCGAGCGTTCGGCCAGCGTGATCGCCGCCGTCAGATGGGCGTTGATGGTCTCACGATACAGCGCAAGCTGCGACAGCTTCTCCTGCACCGGCTGTTGCCGGTTCAGCCCGCTGCGACGGGTGGCAAGAAGCGCCACCCCGATCAGCATGTCGGCCAGACGCAGGTTGCGTTGCACGAAGGCGAAGGCCGAATAACGGTGAAGTGTTGCCCGGACTTGCATGGCCGCGCGGGTATGGCGATAAAACAGCACGTTTTCCCACGGCACCAGCACATCATCGAAAACCAGCAGCGTATCCGCCTCGTCCAGACGGCTGGCCAGCGGGTAATCCTCTGCCGGGGCGCGGGTGGCAAAGCTCTCGCGGCAAAGGAATTTCAGCCCCGGCGTGGCCATGTCGCAAACAAAGCCGATGGCGCGGCTGGATTGTTCGGCATCGCCCCAATTCGTCAGCGTCGGCTTGATGAAGGCCTGATTGGCATAGGCGGCTGCGGTTTCGTATTTGGCGCCACGCACCACCACGCCCGCATCGGTTTCGCGCACCACATGCAGTGCCATTTCCGTGCCATCGGTGGCAGGCCCGGCATTGCCCGAGACGTGGAACAGATCGGCGGAGACCGCCCGGTCGACATGGGCGATGATATTGGGGCCGAAGCGCGGGTCGATGTCGTTCAGCGCAGCGGCGCAATCGTGCAGCGACCACATCTCGCCCACGGTTTCGTCACCGATCCGTGTGACAATGCCGCCCGCCATATCCAGCACCGCATCGGTGGCGCGGCGCTTGGCCCACCAGTCGGCCTGCGCGAAGGGCAGGGCGTTCAGCAGCACCTGCGCCTCGCCGTTGCGGGTGACGGTCATCAGGTCGCGCGTGTCCGGCGCGTGGGCCATGTCCTGCATCCGGGTACGAATCTCGACCATCGACCGGAAGGCGGGATGACTCGTGACATCCGCAACCCGGTCCCCGTTCACGAAAACCTCGCGTCCGTCTCGGATCGACTCGCGGTATTCTGTGCCAGTGCGGATCATGGTTGCGGGAGTCCTTTGGGATCGCCCCCAGAGTGCCGCACCGGCATGTCAGGCGAAAGCAAACTGTTTGTCAGCTTGGGTTAGGTTTTTCCTAATATGGCCGATCCAGGTGCTCTGGCCCTGCAATCAGTTCCCGGCACTGGCCAGAACCGTCAGAATCGCGCTGTCTTCCTGCCCGGCGGCGATGGCCAGATCGTGCAGGGTCTCGGCCCCGGTGGGCACGACAAACCCGGCGGCCGTCAGGCGGTCACGCAACCCGGTTTCGCTGAGACCCAGCGCGGGCGCAACTTCGGCGGGCGTGGCCGCCAGCAGCCGGTTCGCCACGGCGAATTGGGGCGGACGCCCGCCCTGCGCGCTGCCGGACGGCAGGAAGAATACGGCCCCGGCCAGAACTGAGGCCGCCAGCGCCACGATCATTGGGGTATGGCGGAAATAGGCCGTCATCGGCCGCCAGTTCCGCCAGAGATGCAGCACGAAGGGCAGGATCAGCACCATGCTGAGCCATTCATGCATGCCATGAACGGCCGCGGGGCCGATGTGAAGAAACAGCGCCACCCCGGACACGAGCGATACGAGGAACAGCCCGGTGGTGAACGGGGTCGCATAACGAAGAAACAGCGATTTCATGAGGAGGATTCCGGTGCATCAGGTTCAGTTCTCCTGATACGCCGCGCAGCCGGGTTTCCGTCGCGGATCAGCCCTGACCCAGACGGGCGGCCAATGCCTCCAGCGCCGCAATCGACGCGGCATAGGAATCACCCGATTTCGGAAAATCGAGCGGCTGCTTGCGATAGAAGGCCAGCCATTTCGGCAGATCGGCCAGCGGATAGCTGTTCGACCATGCGCCGCGCGTCAGCGTGAAGCTTTGCCCGTCTTCGGAAAGTTCTGCCTTCATGGCGGTGATCTCGTCCAATCCTGTGGCGGGGTCAAGACTGCGGCGCAGCCATGCACAGGACTTCGGCGATCGCGGCAGATGCGCGGCGTCGCAATCCGGCCTATCTTTCCTGCAACACACAGGAGGACGAGATGAGCTGGAACCCCGCACTGGACCCCGATATCCCCGTTGGCGATGCCGTGGACGCCATTGAAACCGTTGTCGTTGCCCGCGCCCGTGACCTTGGCGGTTTCGAGGTGCGCCGCGCCCTTCCGGCCGTGCAGCGCCAGATGGTCGGCCCCTTCATCTTCTTCGACCAGATGGGTCCGGCTGAGTTTCTGACCGGGCAGGGCATCGACGTCCGCCCGCATCCGCATATCGGGCTGGCGACCGTGACCTATCTGCTGAAGGGCAAGCTGCATCACCGTGACAGCCTTGGCACCGACCGCTGGATCGAGCCGGGCGCGGTGAACCTGATGACCGCCGGTATCGGGATCACCCATTCCGAACGCACTGATGGCGAACTGCGCGAGAAGCCGCATGCCATGCTGGGGCTGCAAAGCTGGATGGCGTTGCCGGTGGAGCGTGAGGACGACCCCGCCGCCTTCCATCACACGCCCAGGGGCGATCTGCCGGAGCTGGAGGGCGAGGGCAAGCATCTGCGGCTGATCCTCGGCCATGGCTGGGGTGAACGGGCGCCGGTGCCGCTGGCATCCGAGACGCTTTATGCCGATGCGACGCTGGCGCCGGGTGCGATATTGCCGCTGCCGGACGATCACGAGGATCGTGGCGTCTATGTGCTGACGGGCGAGGTGACAGTGGCCGGGCAAAGCTTCGAGGCCGGGCGCATGCTGGTCTTCCGTCCCGGTGACCGGATCGCCGTGAAGGCAGGGGATTCCGGTGCGCGGCTGATCGTTCTGGGAGGCGCCACCATGGAAGGATCACGCCATATCTGGTGGAATTTCGTGGCCTCCAGCAAGGAACGGATCGAGGCTGCGAAAGAGGCATGGCGCGCCGGGGACTGGGCGCATGGCCGCTTCCGCCTGCCGCCGGGCGACGATGCCGAGTTCATCCCGGCACCGGAAAAGTGACCGGATTTCAGGAAGATGCGAGAATGTGAAAAAATCGCATCGGGGGCGCTTGACGGCGGCGGCGTGGCCCCGTAATACACCCCCACATCCGGGCGCTGGCCCGGGCGGCAATGCGGTTGTAGCTCAGTCGGTTAGAGTACCGGCCTGTCACGCCGGGGGTCGCGGGTTCGAGCCCCGTCAACCGCGCCACCGCCCGCCAGCGCCCCGGATGTGTGATCGCGCGGTTGTAGCTCAGTCGGTTAGAGTACCGGCCTGTCACGCCGGGGGTCGCGGGTTCGAGCCCCGTCAACCGCGCCACTTCACACGAAAATAACCCGCCTGAGGCATCTGCCCGGCGGGTTTTTCGTTGTGGCTTGCATCGCTGCCGGTTTTCGTATTCATGGGTGTGAATATGAATTGGGGCCGAAGATGCTGAACCTTCTCGACCAGATGCCGTTGAACCTGCTGATCCTCGCCGCGCTGACGCTGGGGCTCGCGCCTTTCGTGCCCGAGCCACATATCTGGGAAAAGCTGAAGATGCTGGCCTCGGGCACACTGGCGAAGCCGATCGACATCTTCGACCTGCTGCTGCATGCCGCGCCCTTCATCCTGATGGGCGCGAAGCTGGTGCGGATGGCGCTGAAGTAAGGCTCAGCGCGGCAGGGCGGCGGCTTCGGCGGCCAGCGCCTCGATCCCGGCCCAGTCGCCCGCCTGCATCATTGCCTTGGGCGCAACCCAACTGCCGCCGACGCAAAGCACGGTCTTCAGCTTCAAGTAATCGGCGGCCTTGGCCAGTGTGATGCCGCCGGTCGGGCAGAAGCTTACCTGCGGCAGCGGGGCACCGATGGCGGCAAGCGCGGCAGCGCCGCCATTCGCCTCTGCCGGGAAGAATTTCTGCACCGTATAGCCACGCTCCATCAGCATCATGACCTCGGAACAGGTGGCGGCCCCGGCCAGCAACGGCAGGTCGTGCTCTTCGCAGGCGTCGAGCAGCCGTTCCGTCGCACCGGGCGAGACGCCGAAAGTGGCACCAGCCGCCTTGGCCGCTTTCACATCGGCGGGGGTGAGCAGGGTGCCCGCCCCCACGACGCCGCCCTCGACATCGGCCATGGCGCGAATGACTTCCAGCGCCGCCGGGGTGCGCAGCGTGACTTCCAGCACCGGCAGGCCGCCCTTGACCAGCGCGCGCGCCAGCGGGGCGGCGTGGCCGACCTCCTCGATCACCAGAACCGGGATCACGGGGGCAAGGCGGCAGATTTCGGCGGCGCGGGCAGAGGCTTCGGCGGGGGTCATGGCGATGTTCCGGGCGTTGGGGCAGGTGGATGGGGCGGAATCAGACGACGACGGCGGCGCCTTCGGTGGCATTGCCGACATTGCGGCGGAAGGCCTCGAACAGGTCGCGGCCGATGCCGTGGCTGTTGGCGGAAAGGTCGGCGGTGACCGGCGTGCGGCTGTCGAAATCCTCGGCCAGAACGGTCAGCGTGCCGGCGATGGCGTCGAGCCGCACGATGTCGCCGTCACGCAGCTTTGCCAGCGGGCCGCCGGTGGCGGCTTCGGGGCTGACATGGATGGCGGCGGGCACCTTGCCCGAGGCGCCCGACATGCGGCCATCGGTGACCAGCGCCACCTTCAGCCCGCGTTCCTGCAAGACTGAAAGCGTGGGGGTCAGCGAATGCAGTTCCGGCATCCCGTTGGCACGCGGGCCCTGGAAGCGGACGACGACAACGGTATCCGCAGTGAACTCGCCCGCCTTGAAGGCGGTTTTCACAGCCTCCTGATCGTGGAAGATGCGGGCCGGGGCCTCGATCACATGGCGTTCGGGTGCGACGGCTGAGACCTTGATGACCCCGCGACCGAGATTGCCGCTGAGTTGCTTCAGCCCGCCGGTGGCGGCGAAGGGCGCACTGGCCGGACGCAGGATGCGGTCGTTCAGCGTCTCAGAGGCGGCTGGCACCCATTCAAGGGTTTCGCCCGCAAGGCGCGGCTCCATCCGATAGGGCTGCATCCCGTCGCCCATGATGGTGCGGGCATCCGGGTGCAGCAGCCCCGCGTCGAGCAATTGCCCGATCATGTAGCCAAGTCCGCCAGCGGCGTGGAAATGGTTCACGTCGGCAAGTCCGTTGGGATAGACCTTGGCCATCAGCGGCACCACGTTCGAGATGTCGTCGAAATCCTCCAGATCAAGGTGGATACCGGCGGCGCGGGCCATAGCGGGCAGGTGCAGCACAAGGTTGGTAGAGCCGCCGGTCGCCATCAGGCCCACCAGCCCGTTGACAAAGGCGCGCTCGTCCAGGATCTCGCCGACCGGGCGGTAATCGTTGCCCTGCGCGGTGATCTGCGCCGCACGCGCCACAGCGGCGCGGGTGAGGGCCGCGCGCAGGGGCGTGCCGGGGTTGACAAAGGAACTGCCCGGCAGGTGCAGGCCCATGAACTCCATCAGCATCTGGTTGGTATTGGCGGTGCCGTAGAAGGTGCAGGTGCCGGGACCGTGATAGGAGGCCATCTCTGCCTCCATCAGCTTGTCGCGCCCCACTTCGCCGGTGGCGAATTGCTGGCGCACCCTGGCCTTTTCGTCATTCGGCAGGCCGCTGGTCATCGGGCCTGCGGGCACAAAGACGGCGGGGATATGCGAGAAGGTGGCGGCGCCGATGATGAGGCCGGGCACGATCTTGTCGCAGACCCCCAGAAACAACGCCGCGTCAAAGGTGTTGTGGCTGAGCGCCACACCCGAGGCCAGCGCGATCACGTCGCGCGAGAACAGCGACAGCTCCATCCCCGGCTGGCCCTGGGTCACGCCGTCGCACATGGCCGGCACGCCGCCTGCGACCTGCGCGGTGGCGCCGTTCCGGCGGGCTTCCTCGCGGATCAGCTTCGGGAAATCCTCGTAGGGCTGATGGGCCGACAGCATGTCATTATAGGCGGTGACGATGCCCAGATTGGGCTGGCGACCGGCGGCCAGTGTGGCCTTGTCGGTTTCCATCGCCGCATAGGCATGGGCCTGATTGCCGCAGGTCAGATGGGCGCGGGCCGGGCCTGCGCTGGCGGCGGCGCGCATCCGGTCAAGGTAGTCGCCGCGCGGCCCCTCGGACCTTGCGCGGATCCGGTCGGTCACGCGGGCGATGGTGGCGTTCAGCGTCATGGCGGGCTCCGTTCTTGCGGTGCCGGTGATGTAGCAGATTTTGTTAGCGCTAACAACCCATGTTCCCCGCCGGACCCGCAATCGGCAGGATCCGGCGAGAAGGCGAGTCTGGACTGTCCACGCCCCCGCGTCAATCGTCCGACGCTTTCAAAGGGCACAGTAATTCCCCGGGCTTTCCGCAACAATGCGCCGAGTCCAACGCAATTCCGCCCCGATCCAGCAGGAAAACAGATGAAAGCGCAACCGGAGAAGCCGGAGGTTGGAAATGAAATCTGCGATTCGGATTATGATTGCCCTGGGGCTTGCTTTCGGTCTGTCGGCCTGCGGCGGCGGTGTGGCGTCGCGCAGTGGCACCACGCCGGGCGGCATCACCGTGGCGACGAAGAACCCCGTGGTGATGGCATCTAAATATGACGTGCAGGGCATCCGGGTGTCGGTGCCGCGCGACCTGCGGGTCTCGGAAGCCAACATGTTCTACCCGATTGCCGACATCGTCTGGCGGGGGGATGTGCTGGGGGATCGTTACACCCAGGTGCAGGCCATTCTGGAAGAGGGCTTTGCCAAGGGCACGGCCGCGATGCATCAGGGGCCGAAGGTCATGCTGGATGTGGAGCTCACGCGCTTCCATTCGCTGACGGAAAAGACACGCTATACGGTTGGCGGTGTGCATTCGGTGCATTTCATCCTGACGGTGCGCGATGCGGCGACCGGCGCGGTGATCGAGAAGCCGCGCAAGGTCTGGGCCGATGCCAAGGGCGCGGGTGGCACGCGCGCCATTGCGGAAGAGGCGGCGGGGCGCACCATGCGGGTGGTCATCGAGGAACGTCTGGCCGAGGTGATCCGCCAGGAACTGTCGATCCCGATGCCGGAAAGCACCGCGCCGATGTCGCGCAACAGCACGCTCGCGACCGGGACTGTCGCCGCACTTTACTGACGCCGGGCTTTCGTTACCGGCCGTGACAGGCTAGAGGGGGGCATTGCCCCCCTTTTTCGCATGTGAGCCGATGACCGAGACCCGCCGCACCGTAAGACTGAAACCCAAGGCCGAGGCGCGGGCGATCCGCCATGGCTTTCCCTGGGTCTATGCCGACGAGCTGGTGACCGACCGGCGCACCCAGGCGTTGGAGCCCGGTTCGCTGGCCGTGCTGGAAGATGGCGAACGGCGGCCGCTGGGCCTTGTCACCGTCAATGTGAAATCGAAGATCATCGCCCGTATGCTGGATTGCGACCCCGAGGCGGTCATCGACGAGGCCTGGTTCGCCGCCCGTCTGCACAGGGCGCTGGACATGCGCGCGCGGCTGTTCGACGCGCCGTTTTACCGGCTGGTCCATGCCGAGGCCGATGGCCTGCCCGGCGTGGTGATTGACCGTTTCGGCGATGTGGCGGTGATCCAGCCCAATGCCGCCTGGGCGGAGGCGCATCTGGAGGCGCTTGCCGCCGCGCTGCGCGCCGTGACCGGGGTCGGCACGATCATCAAGAACGGCACGGGCCGCGCCCGCGGGCTGGAGGGGCTGACCGAGGAGACGGCTGTGCTGTCGGGCGGGATCGACGCGCCGGTGCCGGTCCAGATGAATGGCGCGACCTATATGGCCGATGTGCTGGGCGGGCAGAAAACCGGCCTGTTCTTCGACCAGCGGCCGAACCACGCCTTTGCCGCACGTCTGGCGAAAGGCGCGCGGGTGCTCGATATGTTCACCCATGTCGGGGGGTTTGCGCTGGCGGCGCTGGCGGGTGGTGCGGAAAGCGCGCTGGCGGTGGATGCCAGTGCGCCCGCGCTGGCGCTGGCCGCAGAGGGTGCAAAGGCGACGGGCGTCGCGGACCGCTTCAGCACCCGGCAGGGCGATGCCTTTGACGTTCTGGAAACGCTTGGCAGGGAGCGCGCGCAATTCGATCTGGTGATCTGCGACCCGCCCGCCTTTGCACCCGCCAAGCCCGCGCTGGAGGCGGGCCTGCGCGCCTATGAACGCATCGCCCGCCTTGCCGCGCCTCTGGTGGCGCCGGGCGGCTATCTGGTGCTGTGTTCCTGTTCCCATGCCGCCGATCTGACCGCTTTCCGCAACGCCAGCGCACGCGGCATCGGGCGCGGCGGGCGGCGGGCGCAGGTGATCCATACGGGCTTTGCCGGGCCGGATCATCCGCTGCTGCCGCAGCTTGCCGAAAGCGGCTATCTGAAGGCCGTGTTCTTCCGGCTGGATTGATGCGCGTCGTTCTGGACGCCTGCGTGCTGTTCCCCAGCGTGTTGCGCGACATCCTGCTGGGGATGGCAGCCCGCGGGCTTTACGAACCCGTCTGGTCGGAACGCATTCTGGAGGAATGGGCGCGGGCGGTGATCCGTCTTGGCGCTGATGCGCAGGCCGAGGCGCGGGCCGAGGGGCTGCTGATGCGGACGGCTTTCCCCCGCGCCATGCAGCGTGCCCAGCCGAATATCGAGGCGCGGCTGGTGCTGCCGGATGAAAACGACCTGCATGTTCTGGCGGTGGCGATTTCGTCGGGCGCCGATGCCATCCTCACCTTCAACGCCAGCGATTTCCCCCGGCATGTTCTGGCGGCCGAGGGGATCGAGCGTCGTGACCCCGACGGGTTCGTCTGGGAACTCTGGTCGCGTAACCCTGCCGAGGTTGCCGCGGTCATCGCCAGGGTTCATGCCGAGGCGGAACGCCGCGCGGGGCAGCCCGTGTCGCTGAAAGCCCTGCTGAAACGGGTGAAGCTGAACCGCTTCGCCAAGGCATTTGGCGCCGGGGGCGTCTAGCCGTTCACTTTCCAGCGCGCCTCGTTGGTTTCGATGGCGCGAATGCGCTCCTCGGCGGCAGGGTGGCTCAGAAGCCAGGCGGGCAGGGCGGTACCACGGCTCCCGGTCAGCCCGGCCAGTTTGCGAAACAGCGATTTCTGCGGCGCGGTGCCGATCCCGGCCTTCACCAGCAGGGCCGAGGCATAGGCATCGGCCTCGAACTCATCGCGCCGCGACAGCCGGGCCATCAGGGCGGTGGAAATCAGGTTGGCGATCCAGATGCCCAGAACCGGGACGAACCGCGCGAGCAGCGCGGTCAGCATCACGAAAACCGCATTGGCCCCGGTGAAGTCGATCATCCGGCGGCGGGTATGGCCCAGGGCGACATGGCCAAGTTCATGCGCGATGACGCTGGCAAGCTCATCCGCCGACACTTCGCCCGCGCGGTATTTCTGCATGAACCCCGAGGTCAGGAAGATGCGCCCGTCCGGAGCCGCGAGGCCATTGACCGGCGCCACGTCATAGACATGTACGGCGATGCGCGGAATCTCCAGCGCCCTTGCCATGCGGTGCATCACCGGCTCCAGCCCCGCATCGCGGAGCGGATGCGAGCGCGCATCAAGCTCTTTCGCGCTGCGCCAGACCGAGAAGCGATACATCAGCAGGGCATAGGCGATGGCCAGAAGGATGGGGGCGAATTTCAGCATGGAGGGAATATGGGTCAGTCCGGCCTGTGGGGCAAATCCCGCTCGCGCCGGGCCAGCGTCAGCAGCCACCAGCCCAGACCCAGCACCGCCGCACCGCTGGCGACAAGGCCCAGCACGGACCCAAGCAGATCGGAAGCGACCGCAAGATTGCCCGCGAAGGCGCGGCCCATGAGGATATAAAGCCCGCACCAGACCGCTTCACCCGCCACGCCCCAAAGGGTGAAGGCGGCCCAGCCCTGTCGCATGGCGCCTGCGATCAGGTTGACATAAGGCCCCAGCGGCGAAAACAGCCAGCGCGACAGAAAGACCGCGATACCGCCACGCCGCTGCATCAGGTCGCGGGCGCGGGTCAGGATCGCGGCGCGGCTGCCCTCGTGGCCCAGCCTTTCCACCAGCGCAACCCCGCCGGTGCGGCCCGCCAGATAGCCGGTCTGGTCGCCCAGTGTCGCCCCCAGCAGTGCCGCGCCGATCACCTGCCACAGCACCAGATCGCCCGAGGCGACAAAGCCGCCCGCCGCCAGCATGACCACCGAGGCCGGGATGGGCAGGGCAAGGCAGGAGGCATAGGTGCAAAGCCCGATCAGCCACAGCCCCCAGGTGGGCACAAGCGCCAGCAGCCAGTCGGTCATGGCTTTGGCGATGCGGCGCGCAGGGTGGCGATGGCGGCCTCGACCTCGACAATCACCTGCGCCACCGGCACACCACGACCGGCGGCAATCTGTTCCAGCGTCAGCGGCCGCCCTTCCGGCGGCGGCAGGCCCGCCTCTGCATCTATGGCGCGCGGGTCGAGCCGCCAGCTGCGCCCGACATAGCCCACGGTCATCCAGGGAGCCACGGCTTCTTCCCGGTGCTGTGACCAGTAGACCGCCCGCACCACGATCCGCCCGGCAAAGAACAGCGCCAGCACCAGCGCCAGCACGAAGGCCGCGAACAGCTTCGGATGGCGACGGGCAAGCGGGATCATCGCAGTTCCTTGATCCCGCGCGAGATGCCTTCCAGCGTCATCGGCACCATGCGATTGGCGAAGATGCCCTGGATGAGCCGGATGGATTGGGTGTAGCCCCAGTGTTCCTCGCGGACCGGGTTGATCCACAGATGGTTCGGCCATTGTGCGCAGGCGCGTTCCAGCCAGACCTGACCCGCCTCGGGGTTCCAGTGTTCATTGGCGCCGCCGGGATGCAGGATCTCGTAAGGCGACATCGAGGCATCGCCCACGAAGATCGCCTTGTAATCTGCGCCATAGGTGCGCAGCACCTCCCATGTCGGGGTTTGCTGATCCCAGCGGCGGATGTTGTCGGTCCACACCCCTTCGTAAAGGCAGTTGTGAAAGTAGAAATGCCGCAGATGCTTGAACTCCGCCTTCGCGGCGCTGAACAATTCGTCCAGCACGCGGATGTATGGGTCCATGCTGCCGCCGACATCCAGAAACAGCAGCACCTTCACCGCATTGCGCCGTTCGGGCCGGGTCTGGACGTCCAGATAGCCGTGATCGGCAGTGGCGCGGATGGTGCCGTCCAGATCCAGTTCATCCGCCGCACCGTCGCGCGCCCAGCGGCGCAGACGGCGCAGCGCGACCTTGATGTTGCGGGTGCCCAGTTCCACCTTGTCGTCCAGATTGCGGAACTCGCGCTTGTCCCAGACTTTCACGGCGCGCTGGTGGCGGCTTTGATCCTGCCCGATGCGCACGCCTTCCGGGTTGTAGCCATAGGCACCGAAGGGCGAGGTGCCGGCGGTGCCGACCCATTTGTTGCCGCCCTGATGGCGGCCCTTCTGTTCCTCCAGCCGCTTCTTCAGCGTTTCCATCAGCTTGTCGAAGCCACCCAGGGCTTCGATCTGGGCTTTTTCCTCGGGCGTCAGGTGCTTTTCGGCCAGCTTCGCCAGCCAGTCGCCCGGCAGGTCGATCGCCTCCAGCACCTGATCGGCGGTGATGGCATCCAGACCCCTGAAGCTTTCGGCGAAGGCGCGGTCGAAACGGTCCAGATGGCGCTCGTCCTTCACCATGGCGGTGCGGGCGAGGTAGTAGAACGCCTCCGCATCATAGGTAGCGAGCCCTGCGGCCATGCCTTCCAGAAACCCAAGATACTCGCGCAGCGAGACCGGAACGCCGGTGCGGCGGAGGGTTTCAAAGAACGGCAGGAACATCGGCTCAGATCGACCTTTCGATGATGATGGTAACGATCATGCCGACAACTGCGAACAGGATGGCGAAGCTGCCGCCCCATTGCAGCATGTCAGCCAGCCGCCCGCCATGGGCGCGGGCGCGTCCGGCACCCAGAAGCGCCCCGAATATCGCGGCGGTAATGACGATCATGCCTCAGCCTCTCCTGCTGCTGCCGCGCGGCGCCGGGGCGCCATCGCGGACGGGCAGGGGGCGCGCGGCCCCTCAGCCCCTGAACAACTGCCGCAGTTTCGAGGGCACCAGCGATGCGATGTCACGCATCCGGGCCCGCGTCGCCGCATCCGAGCCGAAGCCATACCGTGCCCAGCCCTGACTGTCGAGCCGCAGCGCCCGCGCCGCCGCCACGTTGCCCTGCGCCTCCAGCGCCTGCGCTTTGACCAGCATCACGGTCGCCAGAAGCGAGGCGTTCTGCGCCTGACGCGCCACCGGGATCGCGCGGTCGGCAAAGGCGATGGCCTGAGCCGGGTTGGCCTGGCTCAGCGCCAGGGCGGCAAGCTGCATGTCGACATGCGCGGCCTGGATCTGCGCGCCCGGCAGGCGGCGGTAGATACGTTCTGCATTGGCGAATGCATTGGCCGCAGCCACCGGATCGTTGCTGACATTGAGACGCCCGACAGCGAACCAGGAGAAAGCCAGACGGCTCGCCTGCCAGCCCTGCGCATGGGCAATGGCCAGCGCCTCATGTGCGGCGGCATTGCGGGCAGAGACGCTGCCACGCGGTCCAAGCGCGGTTTCCATGGCGCGGATCCAGGCCCGTGGCGTCTGGCCCCCCTGATGGGTGCGGCCGGTGGCGCCGGTGGGGTTCAGCCGCGCCAGCAGGCCGGGCAGCACTGCCGCCACCTGCTCGCGTGTCATGCCGCTGCGCAGTTCCGGCGCATAGTGGACGCGCAGCATCAGCATGTCGAAGCTGGTCAGGACGGTGTGGAAATTGTCGTCGTTGAACACGCTGTCCGGCAGTTGGTACAGGTCGTTCAGCGGCCCCATGGCCTGTGCGATTTCCTCGTGCAGGCAATCCCGCACCTCTTGCGGGGTGGAATCCGCCGGGGCGAAGATCGCCAGCCGCTCGCGTTGACGCAGCGTTGTCCAGTCCAGCGTGCCAGTGCCGCGCGCAGCCTTGTATTCTTCCCAAGATGCAACGCGGGGTGCCACGAAACAGGCAACATTGCTGAAGGTCGCGCGGATGGTCTTGCGCGGCACGAAGACCACGTTGATATTCGCCGGTCCGCTGGCGCGGCGCACATCCAGCCCGGCCTCGTTGCGGAAGCGCGAGATCAGCCGCGCCAGATCTGCCTCGGCTGTGGGCGGCACCTGTCCGGTGAGGGCGACGGTGATCGGGCCGCCCTCGAACCGGGTCAGAACCGGCAGTGCGCGCCCGCTTTCCATGCGGAATTCGAGATCAAGGAAATCCTGTGCGATTTCCGCGTTCGAGCGGCTGACACGCTGCGGGGTCTGGCCCGAAAACAGGTTGACCGCGCTGGTGACGGATGAACCCGGCTGTTCGACCAGCCGGTTCATCGAGACCTCGGCACGATAGCCGGAATCGGGTGTCTGGGCGCAGGCGGTCAGTGCGGCGAGCGCGAGTACGGCGGTGATACGCATGGGTTGGCAGCCCCGTGAGTGCGGTGGTCGTATGAGACCGCGATCCGGCGGAGCAGACAGATGCGCCGGATCATGGCCCCGGTTGTGCGGGGCCGTGCCTGACCCTGTGACGATGCCCCCGCATCGCCAGCCCGGCCGGTCCCCCGGAAACCGGAGCCTGCGTCCTGTCTCCCCCGAGACAGGATGAACCGCAGATCCCCGGCACCCTTCGCCGTCCTGCCGGTCAGATGGGCGGCCCCCGCCGCCTTTCTGCCCGACTGTCCGGCATCGCCCCGGTCCCCCGACCGGCGCGAAACCCGCATCCCGGCCGGCAGGGCCGGGGGCGGGGTGTCACAGGACGTTTGCAGAACCGGAACCCGTGTCACGGCACAGCCCACCGGCGCCGCCGCAGCAGCGGGGCCGGAATTTTGCGCATACGCCAGCGACTGGCGCAGCGGGCTGCACGTTACAGGGGTCATGTCTCCGCTCGACCTGTGCTTGTTGTTGTCACGTTCTTCATTGCAGTCAGAGAACGTGAGCAGAGTGTCTGCACCGGGGCCGATTTATGTCAATCTCGGGAAATCCTGCGGCGTGACGGCATTAGGGCGCGCCACAATCCATCGCGGTCGCGTGAGGACCGCGCGCCAGATTTGCGATGCGGTTATCACGGAATATTTCAGAATGTTTCTTTGATTGTGGCGTTAGTGAGGTGAAATTGGCCTAATTGTGGCATGATTGTGGCGGAAACGGCGAATCTATGGCGCTGATTCTTGCGGTTGGGCAAGGGTTTGCGGGGCGTTGTTGAAACTATCCACAGGCCCCGCATTTTTGTCGCGGGTCAGCCTCGCCCCCTCGCCATAAAGGCGAGTCTTTCGAAAAGGTGAACGTCCTGTTCGTTTTTCAGCAGTGCCCCATGCAGGCGCGGCAGCAGGTTGCGCCCGTCGCGCTTCAGATCCTCGGGGCCCAGATCCTCGGCCAGCAGGAGCTCCAGCCAGTCCAGCACTTCCGAGGTGGAAGGTTTTTTCTTCAGTCCCGGCGTTTCGCGGATTTCGTAGAACTGCGTCAGCGCGGTGGTCAGCAGTGCCTCCTTGATGCCGGGGAAATGCACGTTGACGATGGCGCGCAAGGTGTCGATTTCGGGGAAGCGGATGTAGTGGAAGAAACAGCGGCGCAGAAACGCGTCGGGGAGTTCCTTTTCATTGTTCGAGGTGATGATGACCACGGGGCGATGCTGCGCGCGGATCGTCTCGCCCGTCTCGTAGACGTGGAACTCCATCCGGTCGAGCTCTTGCAGCAGATCATTCGGAAATTCGATGTCGGCCTTGTCGATCTCGTCGATCAGCAGAACCACGCGCCCTCCGGCCTCGAACGCCTGCCAGAGCTTGCCCTTGCGGATATAGTTCTTCACGTCATGGACGCGCTCGTCCCCAAGCTGGCTGTCGCGCAGGCGCGAGACGGCATCGTATTCGTAAAGCCCCTGCTGCGCCTTGGTGGTGGACTTGATGTTCCATTCCATGAAGGGCAGACCCAGCGCAGTGGCCACCTGCCGCGCCAGTTCGGTCTTGCCGGTTCCGGGCTCGCCCTTCACCAGCAGCGGGCGTTGCAGCGCCACCGCCGCATTGACCGCGACGACCAGATCGGGGGGCGCGACATAATCGGCGGTGCCATCGAAACGCATGGGACTGTCCTTCGTGAAGCGGATACCGGACCGAGGGGTAAGCCCTCGGGCCGACGAGGGCAAGGGCAGGGACGGCCGATCAGTCGCCCGACAGGGCGAAGGTTCCGGCGCGGCTTGATGTGGCGGCGCTCCACCCCGTCAGGTTCTGCCAGCATTCCTCGACCTTCAGCATGGCAGCGGTGGCGCCGTCCAGACCGACATCCGCGACCGCCGGGCCGATATTGGCATAGATACGGCTTCCGGCGGCTGCCGCCTTGCGCATGTTCAGTGGGAAGGATGAATACATCCACTCGCCATCGCCGTAATACTCTTCCGTGAAGCTGGACTTGTCGACGTCGATGGAACCCGCGAATGTGCCTTCTCCGCCCGAAGTGCTGTAGGGGAAGATCAGTTGCCAGCCGCCTGCGGGCGGGGTGTTGAAGACGATGGGCATGGCCTCGGGATAGGCTGAACATCCGTAGCGGTCGCTTTGCACGACCGTCCAGCCCCGGACCGAGGCGTAGACCTTGCCGCCGCCTGCGGAATAATCGGGGGTTTCGGCGAGGGCGGGTGCTGCCGTCAGGGCAAGCACGGCGCACAGGAAATGGATCTTGGGCATCATGTCCGGGTCCGCTGGAGGAAAGAGATTTGGTGTATCCCGCATGAAGAAATTCAGGGCCCGCGGGAAAAGCCTTGGCCGATGTCTAGCACAGGGCGGCACAATAGACAGAAGAGCTTGGGGTCGCGCGCCATATTTCTTGTAGTCCGGGACGGAAATCAGGTGGTCCCGCTGTCCGCCGCCTGCAAATCGTTAACAAGCGTGCCGTGCCGCCGCCAAATCGGCGCAACGGCTAGTGACAATGCCTGACGCTTCCGTTACGAGGGCGCACACGACGCGCCTTCCGGCCTTGGTCGGCCGAATCCGGCGCAGATCGCCTATGTGGAGTGCTGCGATGAAGGCAGAGATGTTTCTCCCCGACGATTACCGCCCCGCGGAGGACGAGCCGTTCATGAATGAACGGCAACTGGAATATTTCCGCCGCAAGCTTCTGGTCTGGAAGCAGGAGCTTCTGGATCAGAGTGCCGAGACGCTGGACAACCTGACCGAAAGCGCGCGCAACGTTCCCGATCTGGCGGATCGCGCCAGCGAGGAAACCGACCGGGCGCTGGAACTGCGGACCCGCGACCGGCAGCGCAAGCTGATCTCCAAGATCGACGCGGCGCTGCGCCGGATCGAAAATGGCGAATACGGATATTGCGAGATGACGGGCGAGCCGATCAGCCTCAAGCGGCTGGACGCCCGCCCCATCGCGACCATGACGCTGGAAGCGCAGGAAAAGCACGAGCGTCGCGAAAAGGTTCACCGCGACGACTGAACGCAGCCGCTGCCGCTTGCGGTGGCGCGGGCGGAACGGCAGTGTGAGGCCGGACCCTCAGGTCCGGCTTTTGCATGTTCGGGGGATGGATGGGACGGCTGAACGGCACCGAGATCACGGTTCTGGGGGCGGGTGTCGCGGGGCTTGCGCTGGCCGTTGCGCTGGCCCGGCGCGGGGCCAGCGTCACCGTGCTGGAACAGGCCGAAGCGATCCGCGAGGTCGGTGCCGGATTGCAGATCACCCCCAACGGCGTGGCCGTGCTGCGCGCGCTGGGTCTGGGCGAGGCGCTGGCTGCGGTGGCGCCACAGGCGCAGGCGGTGGAACTGCGTGACGGCTATGGTGGTGGCACCGTCCTGCGGATGGATCTGGCGCGGCTGCGGCCCGGCCTGTCCTGGCATCTGACGCACCGGGCCGACCTGATCGAGCTGCTGGCGGCTGCCGCACGGGCGGCCGGGGTGCAGATCCGCCTGCTTCAGAAGATCGAGAAGGTGGATCTGTCCGGCGATCAGCCCAGCCTGATGACGGCGCAGGGCGTCGAACTGCGGCCTGCCCTGTTGATCGGGGCGGACGGGCTGCATTCCCGCCTGCGCGCGGCGCTGACCGGCGTGGTGGCGCCGTTCTTTACCCGGCAGGTGGCCTGGCGGGCGGTGATCCCCGAAACCACCGACACCGCGCCGGTGGCCGAGGTGCATATGGGCGCGGGGCGGCATCTGGTCAGCTATCCGCTGCGCGGCGGGCGGCTGCGTAATATCGTGGCGGTGGAAGAACGGAACCGCTGGGTCGACGAGGGCTGGAACCTGCGTGACGACCCGCTGGCGCTGCGTCTGGCGTTCGAGGAATTCGGCCCGCGCGTGCGCGGCTGGCTGGACAGGGTGGAGGATCTGTGGCTCTGGGGGCTGTTCCGTCATCCGGTGGCAGAAAGCTGGGGCAGGGTGCTGCCTGCCGGGTTTGCCGCCATTCTGGGGGATGCGGCGCATCCGACGCTGCCGTTTCTGGCGCAGGGCGCCAATATGGCGCTGGAGGATGCCTGGGTGCTGGCCGATCTGCTGGACCGGCACGGGCCGGGTGAAACTGCGCTGGCGGCCTATACTGCCGCCCGCGCCCCGCGCTGTGCGAAGATCGTTGCGGCAGCGAACAGCAATGCCCGCGCCTATCACCTGCGGGGCGTGGTGCGCGAGGTGGCGCATCTTGGCCTCAGGATCGGCGGCAGGGTGGCACCGGGTGCGGGGCTGGCCCGCTATGACTGGGTTCACGGGTTCGACGCGACCGCCTGAAGCGGAAAGACCCAGAGGATGACCGGAATCGCCACGGCGGCCACCACCGCCTCCAGCGGCAGGCCCAGCCGCCAGTAGTCGCCAAAGCGGAATCCGCCGGGGCCAAGGATCAGGGTGTTGTTCTGATGGCCGATGGGCGTGAGGAAGGAACAGGACGCGCCGATGGCCACCGCCATTAGAAAGGCATCGGGATTCACCGACAGCGCGCTGGCCGCTCCGAGGGCGATAGGGCACATGACGGCTGCGGTGGCCGCGTTGTTCATCACATCCGACAGCGTCATGGTCACGACAAGGATCAGGCCAAGCGCCACGACCGCATTGCCCTGCGCCACATGGGTCATCAGGGTTTCCGCAACCAGCTTTGCCGCGCCCGAGCTTTCCATCGCATCGGCGACCGGCATCATCGCCGCCAGCAGCACGATGACTGACCAGTCGATGCTGTCATAGACATCGGACAGCGGCACGAGGCGGGTGATCATCACCGCCAGCATGCCGCAGGTAAAGGCGATGGCGGGCGGGGCAAAACCCAGTGCCGCTGCCGCAACCGCCGCCGCCATGATGCCCGAGGCAAGCAGCGCCTGACGCGGGCGCGGCAGATGCAGATCACGCTCGGCCAGCGGAATGAAGCCCGCATGGGCGCTGAAGCCTGAAAGTGCCTCGGCCTGTCCCTGCAGCAGCAGCACATCCCCCGCCCGGATGCGCCATTCCCGCAGCCGGGTCGCGGCACGCTGGCCACTGCGCGCGACGGCAAGCAGGTTGATGCCATAGCGCGAGCGCAGGCCAAGGTCGGCGGGGGTCGATCCTGCCAGGGCACTGTCAGGCCGCACCACATATTCGCGCAGCAGAACCTCATCGTTGCGGCGGCTTTCCTGGTCGGGATCGCGTTCCGCCAGCTTCAGACCCAGCGGCTGTGCCGCCTCGATCAGCGTGGCAAGATCGGCCTCCATCACCAGCAGGTCGCCCTCTATCACCTTGCGACTGGCGCGCGGTGCGGTCAGCCAGGTGCCGCGCCGCTCCATCGCGACGATCTGGCCTCCGGCCTCTGCCAGCTTCGCCTCGATCTCTGCCAGCGTCATGCCGATGGCCGCGGCCTCGGGCGGGACGGTCAGCTCTGCCATATAGGCGCCGGTATCGAAATCCTCGCCGGTGCTGCCCTGCCGTTTCGGCACCAGCCGCCAGCCGACCAGCGTGATGAAGGCAAGTCCGGCCAGCGTGACCGCCAGACCGACGGGGGTGAAATCGAACATGGCAAAAGGTGCCTCGCCCGAGCGTGCGCGAAAACCCGCGACGATCAGGTTGGGCGGCGTGCCAATCAGCGTGACGGTCCCGCCCAGAACCGTGCCGAAAGCCAGCGGCATGAGCGCCTGACCCGCGGTCAGCCCCGCACGCGGTGCGATCTGAAGCGCGACAGGCATCAGCAGCGCCAATGCGCCGACGTTGTTCATGAAGGCCGAGAGAAACGCGCCCAGCCCGCAGAGTGTCAGGAGCGTGCGCACCGGCCCGCCCGAAGATGGCAGCGCGTTCCGCGCGAGCCAGTCGACAGCCCCCGAAACCTGCAAGGCCCGGCTCAGCACCAGAACGCAGGCCACGGTGATCACGGCAGGCTGCGCGAAGCCGTCGAAGGCCCTGTCTGCCGGAACCAGACCAACCGCCACGGCAGCAATCAGGGCGGACAGCGCCACGATGTCATGCCGCAGGCGCCCGCTGAGGAACAACAGAACGGTGGCGCAGATCAGAAGCAGGCTGAGCCCTTGGTCCGTGGTCATCGCAGCTCCTGTTCCGGGGGATCAGGCGTCGAGGTCGATCCAGACCGGGACGTGATCGGAGGGTTTTTCGCCGCCCCGCACCGCCCGGTCGATCTGCACGTCACGCAACAGATCTGCCGCCTGCGGAGAGAGGAGCAAGTGGTCAATGCGGATGCCGTTGTTCCGTTCCCATGCGCCCGCCTGATAATCCCAGAAACTGTAATGGCCCGGGCCTGTTACCCGCGCCCGGAACGCATCGGTGAAACCGAGATTCACGATCCGGCGGAAGGCCGCGCGGCTTTCGGGCAGGAACAGCGCATCCTTGGTCCAGGTCTCGGGACGCGCCGCATCCTCGGGCTGCGGGATGATGTTGTAGTCACCGGCCATCACCACCGGCTCTTCCGTCGCCAGAAGTTCGGTCGCGCGCTGGCGCATGCGCGCCATCCACGAGAGCTTGTAGCCGTATTTCCCCTCGGCCTCAGGGGCGCCATCGGGGCCGAAGCTGACGGGGTTGCCGTTCGGCAGATACAGCCCGCAGAACCGGACGGCGCGTTTCTCGCCGATCACGCTCGCCTCGATCCAGCGGGCCTGTTCGTCTTCGGGCGCGCCGGGCAGACCGCGTGTCACATCTTCCAGCGGCAGGCGCGACAGCAGGGCGACACCGTTGAAGCTTTTCTGCCCGTGGGTTTCGACGCGGTATCCCATGTCCTCGAACAGGGCGCGCGGAAAGCCTTCGTCGACCGACTTGATTTCCTGCAAGGCCACGACATCGGGGCGGGCGCTGTCCAGCCAGCGGGGCAAGGCCTCGATCCGGGCCTTGATCCCGTTGATGTTGAAAGTTGCGAGTTTCATCGGCTCTCCGCTTCTGTCGGACATCTGGCCAGACCTCTATCGCCCGCGAGGGGACAGACCGCAACCCCGATGCGTTGCGCCGGGAGTGCCGCTCGGAAATCCTGTGGAATTAAGGCTTTGTTAATATTCGCGAATCATGCTTTCCGGCCGGGGCTGTGGATTGTTCGCATGAGACTGACGCGTGGATAAGTCATAATTTCGCCCAATTGGTTAACTCTATCCGATAGTTGTTGCCAGCCCGGCATGTGGATAAGGCTGGATACAACCTGTGAATGCAATTTTCTTTGAAAAATCAATTACTAGGTGCAAGGCTCAGGGGGCAAACACTGCTCGAACCACGGGGGTTTATCATGAGCGCACTGCGTAAATTCGTCGAAGTCACCGAAGCGTCCGATGTGGCGGACATGACCATGGGTCTTGGCGCCGATCTGATGCCCTGCTCGAACATCGAGGGCACCGAGATGATCCTGGGCGGCGGCGTGGCGCTGATGCCGGCGTCGAACATCGAAACCGGCGTGGCCGCCGATCTGATGCCCTGCTCGAACATCGAAGGCGAGACCATGGTTGCAGGCGCCGGCGTTGCGCTGATGCCCTGCTCCAACTGATCTGACAGCCCCCCTTTTCGCCCGGGCCCGGCGCCAAAGGGGGGCTTTCCTGCCGGGCAATCTGCCGGAGAGGGCCAATGACCAACATCGTGAGTTTCGCCGCGCGTCGCGCGGCCCGTCCTGCCATGGGCGCAACCGGCGGGCTTGTTTCGCTGCTGTCGGGCTTTGCCACCGGGCGCAGGCGCCAGGGCGATGCCTGGTGGCTGAAGGAAAACGCCGAACTTCTGATGATCCTTTCGGCGCTGAACCACGATGTGCCCGAGGCAGCGCTTGCGGCCTACCAGCCTTTCCACGACGGGCTGGAGGATCAGCTTGCCTTTCACCCGCAATATTACCGCATGATGCTGGGTGTCGCGGTCTGGCTGGAGGATCTGGGCCAGCCGGGCGATACAGCGGCGCGGATGGGCGCGCGCATCGCCTCCGAAGGCTGGATCGGAATGGAGGTGAACGATCTCCAGCGCGCCGAAAGCCGTTTTCTGATGGCGCGCGCGGGACAGGCCGTCGATCTGCCGGGGCTTGACGCGCGGCTCACCGGCTTCATGTCCCGGCCCGAAACTTTTGCCCTGCCAAATCCGCGCGCCGCCTATGACCTGCTGCATGCGGTGTTTTACCTGTCCGAATATGGCCGCCGTCCGCTGCACCTGCCAAAGGCCGCGCAACAATCGCTTCATGTTCTGGGAAATCTGGCCTGGCTGGAACAGAACGGAGACCTTCTGGGCGAGGTCTGCATTGCCCTGCGCTATGCCGGACTGCCGGTCCCGCCGCTGTGGCTGGGCCATTTGCGCCGGGAATCTGCGGCCTTCCGCATCGAAGCGGGCGTCTGTGAAGATTCTTCCGACGCCTACCATAATTTTCTTGTCAATCGCTGGTTGATGGGGACTATGGGAGAAACCGCCTTTGGCGAAGATTACCCGGTTGGTCCTATGCGATTTTCTTTGGTGCGTCCCCTGATCTCTCCGCTGCGCGAATGGTCGCAGGCCCTTATGGCCCTTGGAGGACGGCGCGAGGCGGATTACCCTGCCATGCGGCGGGCCTGCGCGGGGCGGCTGTCGCCCGAAGCACTGGAAATCGCGGACAGGGCCATGGCGGAGGGACCGGAGTTCGAGGCGTTTTTCGCAACCTTTGCCCGGCCAGTTCTGGCGCACGGCGCCGTGCGGAAGGGGGCCTGATGACCGCAGAGGTTGGACTGCGCCCGGTCTTGCAGAAAACCGCCCTGATCGGGGCGGGGCTTGTTGTGCTGAACACGCTCATTTCGGTCAGCGCCGATGCGATAGCCAAGGATCTGATCGCAACCTATGCCGCGCCGCAGCTGATGCTGCTGTCCGGTCTGATTGCGGTGCTGGTCGGTCTGGGTACGGCGGCGGCGGGGCAGGGCAGCCGCGTGTTCCACACCGGCAGCCCCTGGCTGGTTGCGCTGCGCTCGACCCTGGGGGCCATCAGCACGACCGGCTTTTTCTATGCCCTGCGTTTTCTGCCCTTCGCAGAAATCTTCGTTTTCATCGCCATCATGCCGATCTTTGGCGCGGTCCTGTCGGGCCTGATCCTGCGCGAGCGGCTGGCGCCCGCAGTCTGGTGCGCGCTGGGGCTGGGGCTGGCCGGGATGCTGTTCCTGTTTCCCGAAGGTCTGGGCGGTATCACCCCCGGTCACTGGATCGGGCTTGCCGCCAGCCTGTCGGGCTCGGCTTCCATCGTCCTGTCGCGGCGGATCTGCAAGAGCCACACCCATTCCATGGCGCAGGTCTTCTATGCTCAACTCGCCTGCATGGTTCTCGGCGCGGTCGTGGCACCCTTCGTCTGGCAGCCGATGGGCTGGGCGGATCTGGCGTTGCTGGTCGCATATACGCTGTTCATCGTCGGCACGCGCTGGCTGATGGTCATCATTTTGCGGATGCTGCCCGCCTATGTCGTCATGCAGATCGCCAATGTCCAGTTCCTGTGGATGGTACTGCTCGGCGAACATCTGTTCGGCGAACTCACTGGCGCGCATCTCTGGGTGGGCTCTGCGCTGGTCGTTGCCTCGGGGCTGTGGCTGATCCACAGCCAGCGCGCCGCGCCGGCGCGCTGAGCCGCCGGAATCGGGAAAGATCAGATCGAGAAGGACGTGCCGCAGCCGCAGCTGGACGAGGCATTCGGATTTTCAATCACGAAGCGCGCGCCGATCAGCTCTTCGGTGAAATCCACCACGGCATTTTGCAGGAAGGGCAGCGACACCGGATCGACCAGCACCTGCTGGCCATCCTTTTCAAGCACCAGATCGTCGCCCGCCGCATCGTCCAGCCGGATGTCATACTGGAAGCCCGAACAACCGCCGCCCTCGACCGCGACGCGCAATGCCTTGCGCTCGCCCGTCATCTCGGCGATCTCGGCCAGACGGGCAAAGGCCCGGTCGGTGACACGCGGCAGGGCCGCATCTGCGGGAAGCTGAAGGTCCATCGTCGGAATTTCCATATCCTTCATGGGGTTTTCATCATATAGGGGCAGCAGGTTTGCCAAACAAGCCTCTGCCAACCGACCGGAAGAACGACCTGCGACCATGACCCAGATCCTCGCCCCCTTCGCCTGCCTGCCCGAAGCCTCGCGCGGGCGGCGCCATGACGAGGGCATGTCCACCTTCCGTTCGCCGTTCCAGCGTGACCGTGACCGCATCATCCATTCCTCCGCCTTCCGCCGGCTGAAACACAAGACGCAGGTGTTCATCGAACACGAGGGGGATTACTACCGCACCCGCCTGACGCATTCTATCGAGGTGGCGCAGGTCGCGCGTACGATTTCCGGCGTGCTGGGCCTGAACACCGATCTGGCGGAATGCGTGGCGCTGGCGCATGACCTAGGCCATACACCCTTCGGCCATACCGGCGAAGATGCGCTGGCCCGGCTGATGCAGCCCTATGGCGGCTTTGACCACAATGCCCAGGCCTTGCGCATCGTGACGAAGCTGGAACGGCACTACGCCGGTTTCGACGGGCTGAACCTGACCTGGGAAAGCCTTGAGGGCATTGCCAAGCACAACGGTCCGGTGATCGGCCCCTTCGCCGACAAGAAGCATGAAGGCCCGCTGCCCTATGCGCTGGCCGAGGTGAATGCCGACTGGGATCTGGGTCTCGACACCCATGCCAGTGCCGAGGCGCAGGTGGCGGCCATCGCCGATGATGTGGCCTACAGCCACCACGATCTGCATGACGGGCTGCGCTCGGGCCTGTTCACCGAGGAAGACCTGATGGAGCTTCCGGTGACCGCCCCCGCCTTCGAGGAGGTGGACCGGCTTTACCCCGGCCTCGAAAAGATGCGCCGACGGCACGAGGCGCTGCGCCGCGTCTTCGGCCGCATGGTCGAGGATGTGATCCATGTTGCGCAGAACCGGCTGGAAGCCGCGCAGCCGAAATCGGTCGATGACATCCGGCACATGGGCACCACCATCATCCGCTTCTCGAAACCGCTGTATCAGGAATTGAAGGCGGTGCGCAGCTTCCTGTTCCACCGCATGTATCGCGCGCCTTCAGTGGTGAAGATGCGGACCGAGGTAACGGCGATGCTGGACGATCTGTTCCCGCTGTTCCTGCGCCGCCCCGATCTGCTGCCCGAGGAATGGCGCGCCGATATCGAAGCCGCGACAGATGACACGCAACTGGCCCGCATCGTCGCTGATTACGTCGCCGGCATGACCGACCGCTTTGCCATTCAGGAACACGGCCGCCTGTTCGGCTGACCTGCTTTTACCTTGATTGAAATATCCTCGGGGGTGAGCCCCGCAGGGGCGAGGGGGCAGACAGCCCCCTTTCTTCGTCAGCCGCGCCGCGCAGACGCCACCCAGATCAGCGCCAGCACCAGCGAGATGATCACGTTCCAGCCCGCCATGGAAATGCCAAACAGACTCCAGGCAATCGCGTCGCAGCGCACCACCGCACCGACCGCAATATCGGTGTTCAGCAGGTCCGCCCCGCTGAGGCCGGTGATCGAGCCGGAAGAACAACTGGCCAGACCGGCCCACCATTTCTGCTCGACCCCGACATGGAAGATGCCGATGCCCGCAGTGGTCAGTGCCGCCAGCGCGCCCAGCCAGCCCAGAACCCGCGTGCCGAAAGCCACGGCCAGCAGACCGATGACCACCGCCGCGACATGCGGCCAGCGTTGCCACAGGCACAGCGGGCAGGGCGCCATCCCGCCGATATACTGAAAGGCCAGCGCGCCCAGCAGCAGGGCGGCAGAGCCTCCGGCGGCGACAAGCGCCAGAAAGCGGGAATAGGTCATGGCGGTCTCCTTCCGGGGCGGTCAGCCGAGATATTTGACGGCGGCAAAACCGCCGATCAGCAGCGCCAGCGCCAGCGTGAACATAAGCCCAAGCCGCCGCTCGATGAAATCACGGATCGGTGCGCCAAATTTCCACAGCAGGGCCGCGACGATGAAGAACCGCAGCCCCCGCGCCACGATACTGGCGACGATGAACACCGGCAGCGACAGTTGCGTGGTGCCCGACAGGATGGTGATGACCTTGTAGGGAAAGGGCGTCACCCCCGCGATCAGCACAGCCCAGGCGCCCCAGGCATTGTAGCTTTCACTGAATGTCTCGAACTCGGCGGTCATGCCATAGAAGGCCAGCACCGGCTCGCCCACCGTGTCGAACAGGAAAAAGCCGATCCCGTAGCCCGCAAGACCGCCCAGTACCGAGGCCACGGTGGCCACCAGCGCGTAAAGGAAGGCGCGTTGCGGGGCGGCAATGATCATCGGGATCAACAGGATGTCCGGCGGAATCGGAAAGACCGAGCTTTCGATGAAGGCCACGGCTGCCAGCGCCAGCAGGGCATGGCGATGGCCCGCGAGCGCCATGGTCCAGTCATACAGCCGCCTGATCATCGGAACCGCCCCGCCTGTTGTCCGTTGGGGTTCATCACGCCGGAGGGGCGAGGTCAAGCCGCTTGCGATGCGGCGGCATCGGGGTAATCTGCGCCTGAGGGTCGCAGGCGTAACGGGGCAGGGAGTTTCACATGGAATGGAAAGGTCGGCGCGGCAGCCGCAACATCGAGGATCGTCGCGGCATGCGCAGCGCCGGCGGGGCCATGGGCGGTGTCGGCGTGATCGCCGTTCTGCTGATCGGCTATTTCCTTGGCATCGATGTCACCCCGCTGCTGGAGGGCGCAGGCTCGGCGCCGCAGAGCCAGACCACGCAGGCCGATCTCAGCCCCGCTGACAAGGCGGCGGGCGAGTTCGTCTCGGTCACGCTGGCCGATACCGAGGAGGTCTGGGGCCACGTCTTTCCCGAACAGGTGGGCAAGGCATATCGTCCGCCGGTGCTGGTGCTGTTCAAGGGCGTGACGCCTTCGCCCTGCGGCGATGCCAGCGGCGCGACCGGCCCGTTTTACTGCCCGACCGACCGCAAGGTCTATCTGGATACCGATTTCTTCACCACCATGTCGCAGCAACTGGGCGCGGGTGGCGATTTCGCTGCGGCCTATGTGGTGGCGCATGAGGTCGCGCATCATGTGCAGAACGAAATCGGCATCCTGAACCGCGCCAATCAGGTGCGGGCGCAATCCAGCCAGGCTGAAAGCAACGCGATCTCGGTTCGGATCGAGCTTCAGGCCGATTGCCTTTCCGGCATCTGGGCGCGCGAGGCCGATGCGCGGTTCGGCACGCTGGAGGAAGGCGATATCGAGGAGGCGGTGAAGGCCGCCCGGCAGATTGGCGACGACACGCTGCAACGCAATGCGGGGCGCCGCCCGATGCCGCATACCTTCACCCATGGCACCTCTGAACAGCGGTCACGCTGGTTCCTGCGCGGCTATCGCTCGGGCGACATGGGGCAATGCGACACCTTCGCTGCCCGGCAGCTTTGACACAGCACGCGGCCGCGCTTGACAGCCCCGTCGCCGCCCCATAGATCGGTTGGCGATGCGGGTGTGGCGGAATGGTAGACGCGAGGGTCTCAAACACCCTTACCGCAAGGTGTGTGGGTTCGAGTCCCACCGCCCGCACCAATCGGGACCGGCCTGCCGCAACGGCGCCGCGCCCCGGATGACCCGACAGCGAAAGTTCTAGGCCCTCTGACCCGCGCCGCGCGAGGTGGCGAAAATCGCCGCTGCACGGTCGCCCGTCCGGGCGGATTCCCGCACAGGTTTTGCGGCGGGCATACCCCGCTCCGATCCTGCCTTCTTTTTGCCGTGATTCTGCGTGTGATTCGGATTTCGGCTTTTCGGGCCGTCTCCCTAGCCTGTCCTATCCCTGTCAGAGCGCCGGATTGGTTCTTCGGAGTGAACGGAAGGTTAAACATCATGGCAAAACTCTGGTCCTGGTTACCGTAAAGTAAGGCGGAGCCACTGTTTCCGCCGTGGGAACAGTCCTGTGCGGAGCCGACCAGAGGATGCGTCGGGATGTGACGAAAAGTCCCAATAAAGACGCGCATTTTCGTATCCGTGACCGCGCCGGAACTGCGTCCATCACGCGAACAATCCAGCGTCAAATGGGGCAAAAATATGGCGAAGACTGGGCGGTGACGTGTCCGGAATGCGCGCTAAGCGGCGAAAATGTGGAGAATTTACTTTTCGACACGCCGAACAAGAGGTATCCATAAGATGTCTTTCTGGGAAGGACATTGGCCGTGGGGGCGGCCGTAAAGGGTGCGCGTCAGTTGACGCAGGAGTTGTGAAAAGAGCTGCCAGGCTTCGTACAATCATTTTGCTGTGCGCGTATTTTACGCGCCGCTTCGTGATGCCGGATTTCAGGCACTTTTTTTTCTCCGAACTCTGAACGGTTGGCTTCCCGGCACGCCCTCGTGGTTTGTGCCGGTCACATGCCCGCAAGGGTCCATTTGATCGGGCGGGGCCGTACGGGCCGCGCTGAAACGGGGAAAAGACGATGCCGGTTTTCGCGCTCTACAATTTCGAGGATACGGACACCCACGCCCGCGACTCGGCTCTCGACAACGGGGCGCAGGACGGGATTTACCTGAACGGATCCGCTTCTGACGGCACCCGCGCTGTTCTGGACGGTGACAATGATCTGGTGAAGATCTATCCGAACCCGGCCTTCCAGCTGGATCGCGGGACGCTGGAAATCCAGTTTTCCTCGTCGGAAAGCCCGGTTTCGGGCACCCAGACCATCCTGTCGCGCGACAGCGTCGGCGAAACCCCCGGTGGATACAGGGTGGAGCTGCTGGACGATGGCAGCATCGTCATCACGCATGAAACGGATACCAGCTCGACCGTGTTCACCACCGGGCCGGGTTTCTCGGCGCCGGGCGACGAGATCAAGCTGACCTATTCCTGGGATGCGGCCAACGGCGGTCATCTGGATTTGGAAAACTTCACCCAGGGCACCAGCTTTGACGATGCGGTTCCGCCCGGCCTGACCATGGACCAGAGCAGCGAGGGCATTGACCAGCCCTGGATGATCGGCGCGGGACAGGCGCATTCCAACCCCAACATGCTGAACAACATTGATCAGCATTTCGCGGGTTCGGTCGAGTATTTCTCGATCTCCGATACCGTTGACAACCAGTCGCAGGACCCGGTTGCCAATCCCGACACCGCCGAAACCGACGAGGATGTGCCCGTCGATATCGACGTGCTGACCAATGACACCGATCCGCAGGGCCAGACCCTGACGGTGACGACCGGCTCGGCGACGAACGGCACGGTCACGGTCAATCCCGACGGCACGCTGCATTATGTGCCGAACGCCGATTTCAACGGCACGGATACCATCACCTACGAAATCCGCGATCCCGACGGGAATACCGCAACCTCCACCGTGACGGTGACGGTGAACCCGGTGAACGACGCGCCGGATGCGGTGAACGATCACGCCAACACCGATGCGGGTACGCCGGTGGTCATCGCCGTTCTGGCGAATGACACCGATGTCGACAATGATCTGCTGTCGGTGGTTTCGGCAGGAACCTCGCCGGATGGTACGGTGACGGTGAATGCCGATGGCACAATCACCTTCACCCCCAACGCGGGCTTCTCGGGTGATGCGACCTTCGAATACACCATCACCGATCCCGATGGCCTGACCGACACCGCCACGGTGACCGTCACGGTGGCCCCGCCGCCGCGCGACGGCTGGGTCGATGGCACGGCCGGGAATGACCTGATCGACACCAGCTATACCGGCGACCCGGATGGCGACCGCATCGACGCCAATGACGCGATCATTCCGGGCGACGACCCGAATGATGACCGCGTGCGCGCGGGCGAAGGTGATGACACCGTCTATTCCGGCCTTGGCGATGACACGGTCTTTGCCGGAGCGGGCAATGATCTGGTTTATGGCGGGCCGGGCGATGACTCGATCGTGGGCTGGGATGGCGATGACACGATCTATGGCGGCAATGGCCGCGATATCGTGCGCGGCGGCCAGGGCAATGACCTGATCGACACTTCTGCCACCGGCATTCCGCGCCCGGATCTGGGCTATCCGGGGCTTTACCCGGATGACGCCAATCCGTTCAACGACATGGACACCGTCTATGGTGGCGATGGCGATGATACGATCCGGACCGGCGATGATGCCGATCTGATCTACGGCGGTGACGAGAACGACCTGATCGACGGTGGCATCGACGCCGACACGATCTATGGCGGCCGCGACGATGATACCGTTATCGGCGGCGAAGGGTCCGACCTGATCCACCTTGGCCATGGCGATGACCTTGCCTATGGCGGCCTTGATCCGTCCTACCCGGACGAACTGAACATCCCCGATGCGACCGATCTGCGCCCCGACAATGGCATGGACACGATCTATGGCGGTCTGGGCAACGACACCATCTTCGGGATGGACGACAATGATGTCCTCTATGGCGGTGTCGGCAATGACATGCTGGACGGCGGCATTGATCAGGACACCATCTACGGCGACGAGGGCAATGACACGATCCTCGGCGGCGAGGGGGCAGACAGCCTGTCGGGTGGCGATGATCGCGACACCTTCGTCATCGGCTCGGCCAATGACGGGATCGGCGATGTGATCGACGGCGGCGAGGGGGGCGACGATTACGACACGCTCGACCTGCGCAGCGCCGGTCCGCTGGTGGTGCATTATGCCGCCGACAACCCGGAAAACGGCACCGTCGATTTCCTCGATGCCGATGGCAATGTCACCGGGACGATGACCTTCACGAATATCGAGAATGTCATCCCCTGCTTCACCCCGGGCACACTGATCGCGACGCCGCGTGGCGAGGTGCCGGTGGAAGAGCTGAAGGCCGGTGACCGGGTCATCACCCGCGACAACGGCATCCAGCAGATCCGCTGGGTGGGCCAGAAGGGCTTGAACTGGACCGACCTGTCGCTGAACCCGCATCTGAAGCCGATCCTGATCCGCAAGGGCAGCCTCGGCAACGGCCTGCCGGAGCGCGACATGATGGTCAGCCCGAACCACCGTGTTCTGGTGGCCAACGACCGTACCGCGCTTTACTTCGACGAGCACGAGGTTCTGGTGGCCGCCAAGCATCTGGTCGCCGGGCGCGGGGTGCACGAGGTGGACAGCATGGGGACGACCTATATCCACTTCATGTTCGACCGCCACGAGGTCGTTCTGTCGAATGGCGCCTGGACCGAAAGCTTCCAGCCGGGCGACTATACGCTCAACGGCATGGGCAATGCGCAGCGCAACGAGATTTACGAGCTTTTCCCCGAGCTGAAATCCGATGTCGGCCGCGAGGCTTACGGCGCGGCGCGGCGCACGCTGAAAAAGCACGAGGCGCGCCTGCTGGTGAAGTGACCGGCGCGGCCTGCGCATACCTTCAAAAAAGGAGCCCTTCCGGGCTCCTTTTTGCTTTCAGGTCTTGAAAAAAGATACACAGGCAGTTTCCGCAAGGGAAACGAAGATCGCGCGGCAACTTATTGATTTTATTTTTAAATACAGTGTCTTTATTTTGCCGTATTCGGTGCCTCCAAAGGGCACGAAGTCAATAATCTGTCCATCCAGAACCACTATTCAGCCATGATCGGCGCCTAAGCCGATCCTGTACCAGCCTGTCGTCTGCCCGCAGGGGCGGATGGGGGCGGACATGAATTTAGAAATGGATCGGATAATGGGTCACGCAAGCTCCGGATTGCCTTTGTTCCCGAACCGCCCGCCGCTTTGGCGGGGTGCCGGAACATGCCCGCTTGCCGCCGTTTCTTTTCCGCCTTCCCTCCCTCAAACCGTGAACGAGTGACGCCATGCCGGTTGCAACCGAACTTTCGATCAATACCGCCGCAACTGCGGAACAGATGTTCAATGCCATCTTCGGGAATGGCGTCCAGCTTGTCAGCGGTACGGCGACCTACAGCGGGGCGGCGGCTTCCTCGGCGACCTATACCGGGGCGCTGACCACGATTGCGGGGGTTTCGCCCACGGACACCGGGGTGATCCTGTCAACCGGCAATGCGGCGGATTTCACCAACAGCTCGGGGACGACGAACACCAACGTCAATACCAACACCGGCACCGACATGGCCGGCGGTGTGGACGGCGACGCGCAACTCAATGCGGTGTCCGGGGTCAATACCTATGACGGCGCGATCCTTCAGGCCAGCTTCGTGCCTGACGGTGACATGATCACGATGCAGTTCGTGTTCGCCTCGGAGGAATACCCGGAATACATCAACCAGGGCGTCAACGATGCCTTCGGCGTCTGGGTCAACGGGGTTTTCGCCCCGATCAGTGTCTCGACCTCGGGCAATGTGGCCATCGACACGGTGAACTCTGGCTTCAACAAGAACCTTTATCGCGACAATACTGCCGATCAGTATAACACCGAGATGGACGGCCTGACCTATGTGCTGTCGATCAAGGCGCCGGTAAATGCGGGGCAGGTGAACACGATCAAGATCGGCATCGCGGATGGCGGCGACGCGGTCTACGATTCCAACCTGCTCATCATGGGCGACAGCGTGCAGACCTATACGCTGGCCAATGATGATACGGTCAACTTGCTGACCAATTCGTCGCGCAGCTTCGACATTCTGGCGAACGACGAACATCCCTCCGGCTCGAACCTGACCATCACCAAGATCAATGGCCAGAATGTCGTGGCGGGGCAGACGATCACCCTGCCGTCAGGCCAGCAGGTCCGGCTGAACGCGGATGGCACGATCACCATTTTCTCGAACGGGACGACCGGGAATGAACCGTTTTCCTATACCGTTTCCGACGGGTTGGGGAATACCGATGTTGGCTTCGTCACCATCCATACCTCGACCTCGGTGACGAAGGATGGCATCGTTTCGGGCACGTCGGGCAATGACGTGATCGACACGAACTATACCGGCGACCCGGATGGCGACCGGATCGACAACAATGACGGTCTGGGGGTGCAGGGCACGACCGGCAACGCCGACCTTGTCTATGCGGGGGCAGGCAATGATACCGTCACGTCCGGCGAGGGAAATGACATTGTCTATGGCGGCAGTGGCAATGACTCGATCTCCGGCGGCAACGGGTCGGACCGGCTGTATGGCGACGAGGGCGCGGACACGATTTCCGGCGGGGCCGGAAACGATCTGATCCACGGCGACGACGGCAATGACTCGCTGCTGGGCGATGCCGGGAACGACACGTTGTTCGGCGATGCGGGCAATGACACGCTGAATGGCGGCCTTGGCAATGACAGCCTGTCCGGCGGGGCCGGGGATGACCGCTTCTACCTGACAAATGGTGGCACTGGCGAGTCAGACACCGTAGTGGGCGGCGAAACCGGCGAAACGGCGGGCGACGCGCTGGACGGCAGCCTTATCTCCACCGGCATCAACGTGACCTTCTCGGGCAACGAGAATGGCACCGCAACCTATACCGGCGGCTCCACCACCTTCTCGGAGATCGAGAACGTCTATGGGGGCAGCGGCAACGACACGATCAACGCCGCCTCCAGCACGACCGGGCACCTGCTCGACGGCGGGGCGGGCAATGACAGCATCACCGGCGGCTCAGGGGCCGAAAGCCTTTATGGCGGCACCGGCAATGACACGATCACCGGCGGCGGCGGCGCGGATGTGCAAAGCGGTGGCGCGGGGGATGACAAGTTCGTCCTCTCGGGCAGCTATGGCAATGACACGATCCTCGGCGGCGAGACCTCTGAAACCACGGGCGACAGCATCGACGCCTCGGCGCTGACCACCAATGTGACGCTGACCTTCACGGGGGCCGAAGCGGGCACGCTGTCCTCAACCGGCGGTACCGCCGGGTTTGGCGAGATTGAAAGCATCACGCTCGGATCAGGCAACGATACCGTCTACGGCGGCGTCGGCAATGACAGCGTGGCGACCGGGGCGGGGAATGATTCAATCCTTGCCGGGGCGGGGAATGACACGATTGATGCAGGGTCCGGCAACGACTCTGTCAGCGGCGGCGACGGCAATGACTCGCTGATCGCGGGGGCGGGAAATGATACGGTCGATGGTGGCACCGGCAACGATACCCTGGACGGCGGCGCGGGGAATGATGTGCTTTATGGCGGGGCGGGCAATGACCTGCTGACCGGCGGCGCGGATGCCGATACGATCTGGGGTGGCGCGGGCGACACGATCATCGGCGGCGAAACCGGCAATGACAATGACGTGCTGGTGGTCGAGGCGGGTTCGACCATCACCTATGCGGGCGGCGACAACGAATCCGGCACTATCGCGCTGGCCTCGGGCGGTACGCTGACCTTCAGCCAGATCGAGCAGATCGTCTTTGCCGGGCCGGTGGACGGCACGGCCGGGAACGATGTGATGAATCCCGGCTATACCGATGTGAACGGCGATCAGATCGACGGGACCGACGGGCTGAACGATACGATCTATGGCTATGGCGGGGATGACCAGATCGCTGCGGGCCTGGGCAATGATACGGTTTATGGCGGCACCGGCAACGATACGGTTGTGGGCGGCGCGGGCAATGACAGCGTGCTGGGCGAAACCGGCAATGACGTCCTGGCCGGGGGCGACGGCAATGACACGCTGGATGGGGGCGACGGCAATGACAGCCTGGCCGGTGACGCCGGGGATGATCTGGTCTATGGCGGCGCGGGCAATGATACACTCACGGCAGGGCTGACCACCGGGGGCACCGGCAACGACACGCTTTATGGCGGCACCGGCAATGACGTGTTCACCATTGCGGGCGATGCGGGCACCGTGACGGCAGTGGGCGGCGAGAATCCCGGTGATCTGGACCGGCTTGAGCTGACGGCAGCCGGATCGGGCGTCAACGTCAACTTCAGCGGGACGGAATCGGGCAGCTTCACCTTCGGCAGCGGTGCTTCGGGCACCTTTTCCGAGATGGAGCAACTGGTCACCACTGAGCTGAACGACAACGTCAATGCCTCGGCCGCGACCGGCAATACCCAGATCTTCACCGGGGGCGGCGCCGATTTCGTCACGGGCGGCACCGGCAATGACTACATCGACGCCGGAAGCGGCAATGACGAGGTATTTGCCGGGGCGGGCCATGATTCCATCATCGGTGGCACCGGCAATGACAACCTCTATGGCGGTGACGGCAACGACACCGTTCTGGGCGGCGACGGCAATGACTACATGCAGGGCGATGCGGGCAATGACTCGCTCGATGCCGGCGACGGGGATGACTTCCTGCGCGGCGACGCCGGGAATGATGTGGTCTATGGCGGCGCGGGGAACGATTCTGTCTATGGCGGGGCCGATGACGACTCGGTCTTTGGCGGCGCTGGCGACGATCACGTCTTTGGCGGCTATGGCACCGACACCGTCTTTGGTGGCGCGGGCAACGACAGCGTTACCGGCTCGGGTGGCGATGACATCGTTCATGGCGATGAAGGCGACGACCTGCTGCAAGGCTCGGACGGCAATGACACGATCTACGGCGGCACCGGCAACGATACGATGCTGGGCGAGGAGGACGCCGACGTCTTCTATGGCGGCGCAGGCGACTATGTCGATGGTGGCGAGGCAGTCACCACCGGCACCGACAATGATACGCTTCATGTCACGAACATCGACCATATCGTCTGGGATCTGCTGAACCCTGAAAACGGCGTGGTGCATTACGCCTCGGGTGAAACGCTCCAGTTCTTCAACATCGAAAATCTGTTCGTGGATGGCGCACAGGTTTTCCCGCCCGATTTCATCGTCGAGGGCACCTCGGGCAATGATCTGATCGACGGGTCTTACACGGGCGACCCTGAAGGCGATATGATCGACGCCAATGACAACCAGTTCGGCAATGCCGACGACGTGGTCAAGGCGGGCGCTGGCGACGATACCGTGCGCGCAGGCGATGGCGCGGATCAGGTTTATGGCGAGGCCGGGAATGACCTGCTGGAAGGCGGCGCGGGCAATGACACGGTCTATGGCGGCGAGGGGGACGATGCCCTTTATGGTGAGGGCGGTTCGGATTCGCTGCTGGGCGACGCCGGAGAGGATACACTGGTCGGCGGTCTGGGCGATGACACACTGGCGGGCGGCGCCGACAATGACGTGTTGCAGGGCGACGAGGGCAATGACGTCCTTGATGGCGGCACGGGCGACGACTCGCTGACCGGCGGCAGCGGCACCGACAGCCTGTCTGGTGGCGGTGGCAGCGATACGCTTTACGGTGGCAGCGAGGCCGATACGCTGGATGGCGGCGACGGCAATGACCGGCTGTTCGGTGGGCTGGACAATGACCTGCTGACCGGCGGTATCGGCAATGACATGCTGTCCGGCGATGCGGGCGACGATCAGCTTTACGGCGGCGCGGGTAATGACATGCTCAGCGGCGGCGCGGGCAATGATCTGCTCGACGGTGGCGCCGGGGATGACAACATCCAGCTTAACGGCGGAGCCGATACCGTTGCCGGTGGCGATGACCGCGATACGATCACCCTTGGCGCCGGGGCCGGGATCGGCGCGGTGGTCGATGGCGGGAACGGCGGCGATGATTTCGACATCCTTGACCTCAGCGCCTGGGGCAAGGACCTGACGAACATCATCTACGACAGTGCCAATCCCGAAAATGGCACCGTCCAGTTCCTTGATACCGACGGCAATGTCATCGGGACTATGACCTTCACCGATATCGAGAAGGTCATACCCTGTTTCACGCCGGGCAGCCTTATCGTGACAGAGCGGGGCGAGGTTCCGGTGGAACAGCTTGAGGAAGGTGATCTGGTTCTCACCCGCGACAACGGCTATCAGCCGGTCCGCTGGATCGGGCGCCGCGATCTCTCGGGGGCCGAATTGCAGGCCCATCCCAATTTCGCGCCGGTGCGCATCGCGCGCGGTGCGCTGGGGGGGGAACTGCCGCTGCGCGACATGATGGTCAGCCCGCAGCACCGCATCCTGTTTACCGGCCACCGGGCGGAGATGCTGTTCGGCGAGCATGAGGTTCTGGTGGCGGCGACCCACCTGACCGGCCTGTCCGGTGTCACGCGGGCGATGCCACAGCAGGTCAGCTATATTCACCTGATGTTCGACCGGCACGAAATCGTGCGGGCCGATGGTGCCTGGAGCGAGAGCTTCCAGCCCGGCGATATGACGCTGGCGGGCATGGATGATGCACAGCGCAATGAACTTCTGGCGCTGTTCCCCGAACTGGCAGCCGGGCAGTATCGCCCGTTCCTGTCGGCCCGGCGCAGCCTGCGGGCGCATGAGGCGCGGGTCTTGCTGATGGCCTGAGGGGGGTGGGCTAACGCCCCTGCCGCCAGAGCGCCCAGTCCTCGGGCGTGTCCAGATCGGTCAGCGCTGCCCGGCCGGGCAGCGGAACCAGCCGCAGGCGCCCGCGATGGGCGGCGATAACCGCACGCGCGCCTTCGTCGCCATTCAGCCGGGCCAGTTCCGGCAGCAGATCCGCCGGAAAGATCACCGGATGACCGGGGGTGTCGCCACTGGCTCCGCGCAGGATTGCCTCCGGCCCAGCGGATTGCGCGGCCTGCATCTGCCGCAGCGCTTCCCGGTCCAGTTCCGGCATATCGGCGGGCAGGATCATCACCGGGCCGTCCAGCCCGGCAATGCCTGCACGCAGCGAGGCCGACATGCCGCTGGCGGCGTCACGGGCAATCACGATCCCGACCGCCAGACCCTTTAGCACCGCCTGCCGCTCTGGCCGGTCTGCTGGCAGCACCACGCGCACCGGCCCGCCCGCGCGGATCGCGGCCTCTGCGAGGCGGCGCAGCAGGGGCTGCCCCTCCACCACTTCCAGCAGCTTGTCGCCGCCACGCATCCGGCTGGACGCGCCAGCGGCAAGGATCACGGTCGTCAGCAACACTCCGCCCTCCCTGACACAAACCCCCGGCCGGGACCGGGGGCAGATTTCCTGCTGAAGAAATTTGCAGAAGCTTTCGACGGATTTTGCGCCCGCCTGTCAAGCTGCGCGTGGTGTGTCAGCCGCGCATCCGTGCGCCATCCCCATCCCACAGCGGTGCCAGATGTACTGTTGCGGTGCGGCGTTCGCCCAGAATTTCGATCTCACAGACGAGCCCGTCCTGCACCTTGTCGGCGGGGAGGAAGCCCATGGCGACCGATTTCCCGGTCCAGTGGCTGAACCCGCCCGAGGTGCAGAACCCCACCACCGCGCCTTCCAGCCAGATTGGCTCCCATGCCACCACATCGGCATCCGCTGCATCGACGATGAAGCTGACCAGACGGCGCTTCGGTCCGGTTTCCTTTTCGGCCAGCGCGGCGGCTTTGCCGATGAACTCCTTGTTCCAGCGCATGAAACGGTCAAGCCCGGTTTCGGCGGGGGTATAATCGGGGCTGAACTCGCGGCCCCAGCTTCCGAACCATTTGTCCAGCCGCAGCGACATCATTGCCCGCATGCCAAAGGGCCGCAGCCCCAGATCCTGCCCGGCGGACCAGAGCGTATGCCAGAGGCGCCGCACCGACATATGGTCGGTATAGATTTCGAACCCCAGATCAGCGGTGTAGCTGACGCGCTGCACGATGCAATTGGCCATCCCGATGGTCATGCGCTTCACATCCATGAAGCGGAAGGCTTCGGCACTGACATCGGCTCGGGTGACACGGGCCAGCAACTCGCGCGCCTTCGGCCCGGCGATCTGAAAACCCGAGCGCGCGTCCGAGATATTCTCGACCGTCACGCCCTCTTCCAGATGCTGTTCGAACCAGCGGCCGTGCCAGCCCTGCGCGCCATAGCTGGCGGTCAGTTGGAATTCGGTTTCTGACAGGCAGGAGACGGTGAAATCGCCGATGATCTTGCCGCTTTCCGCCAGCATCGGCGTCAGCGACAGCCGCCCCGGTTTCGGGATCGCGCCCGCCATGATCCGGTCGAGCCAGGCGCGCGCCTTCGGCCCCTTCACCAGATATTTGCCGAAGTTCTGCACCTCGTTGATGCCGACGCCCTCGCGCACCGCCAGCACCTCCTGACGCGTCGCTTCCCAGGCGTTCGAGCGTTTGAAGGTCGGCGTTTCCAGCCGCGGCTCGCCAGGCAGCGCGTGATAGTTCACCACTTCCAGCCCGTATTGCTGGCCCCAGACGGCATTCATACCGTCGAAAATGTCATACATCGGCGTGGTGCGGAAGGGCCGGGCAGCGGGGCGTTCCTCGTTCGGATAGGACACGTTGAAGCGCATCTGATAGTTTTCGATGACCTTCGGCACGGTATAGCCCGGCGAAGTCCAGTTGCCGAAGCGTGCCACGTCGAAGCCACGCGGGTCGCGCTCGACCTCGCCCTCGATCATCCATTGCGCCAGTGCGAGGCCCATGCCGCCGCCCTGGCTGAAGCCTGCCATCACCGCGCAGGCGGACCAGTAGTTACGCAACCCCGGCACCGGCCCGATCAGCGGGTTGCCATCGGGGGCGAAGGTGAAGGGGCCATGGATGACCCGCTTCACGCCCGAGCGTTCCAGCACCGGGAAGCGGCGATAGGCGAAGGCGACGCTGTCCTCGATCTTGTCCCATTGCTCGTTCAGGAGTTCATGGCCGAAATTCCACGGTGTGCCGTCAACGCTCCACGGCTCACACGGCTTTTCATAGAAGCCGATGCACAGACCGCGCCCTTCCTGCCGCAGATAGCTTTCGCCGCCGGGGTCCATCACATGCGGAAATTCGCGGCCCGATTTCAGGATGTCCATGATTTCGGGAATGTCGTCGGTGACGAGGTATTGGTGCGCCATCGGCAAGAGCGGCAGGTAGACGCCCGCCATCGCGCCGATCTCGCGCGCCCAGAGGCCGCCGGCATTCACCACATGTTCCGCGATGATCGTGCCCTTTTCGGTGACGACCTCCCATGACCCATCGGGGCGCGGGTTGGTTTCCAGCACGCGGTTGTGCAGAACGATCTCGGCCCCGCCCATCCGTGCGGCCTTGGCATAGGCATGGGTGGTGCCCGACGGGTCCAGATGGCCATCCAGAGGATCGTAGAGCGCGCCGATGATGCCTTCGAGGTTCACCATCCCGTCGGTGAATTTCTCGATCTCGGCCGGGCCGAGGATTTCGGTATCCAGCCCCATGTAGCGGTGCTTGGCGCGTTCGGCTTTCAATTGTTCAAACCGCGCCGCATTGTCGGCCAGCGTGATGCCGCCGACATGGTGCAGACCGCAGGACATGCCGGTGATTTCTTCCAGTTCTTTATACAGGCGGATCGTATAGCCCTGCAGCGCCGCCATATTGGTGTCGCCGTTCAGCGTGTGAAAGCCGCCCGCCGCATGCCAGGTGGAGCCCGAGGTCAGCTCCGACCGTTCCACCAGCATGACATCGGACCAGCCGAGCTTTGTCAGGTGGTAAAGGACCGAACAGCCGACGACGCCGCCGCCGATGACCAGAACGCGGGTATGGGTTTTCATGGAGGGACTCCCTGCGGGTTTGCGCCAGAATGGCCGGGGCAGGGCAAAGGGTCATGCGGTTTTGCGACGCGAATGTGTCGCAAATATCTGGCGCTCCCGAAAATGCGAAGGGGCGCCCGCAGGCGCCCCTTGCCGGATCGTATCGCTTTCGCTCACTTCTCGGGGATCAGGCCGCGCGGGCTGAAGCGCAGCACCAGCAGCAGGATGATGCCCATGGTCAGCAGGCGCATATGTTGCGCGCTGTCTACCAGATGCGATTTCAGCGGGCCGGGGGCCATTCCGGCGGTGATACCGCCCATGACCATCGGCCCGAGCGTTTCCACGATCAGCCAGAGCCAGCCGACCAGCAGGCCGCCCAGCAGCGCGCCCCAGTTGTTGCCCGAGCCGCCCACGATCACCATGACCCAGATCAGGAAGGTGAATCGCAGCGGTTGGTAGGTGCCGGGGTTCAGGATGCCGTCCATCGAGGTCAGCATGGCGCCCGCGATGCCGATGACCGCGCTGCCGAGGATGAAGATGTGCAGGTGTTTCTTCGTCACATCCTTGCCCATCGCACGGGCGGCGTCTTCGTTGTCGCGGATGGCGCGCATCATGCGGCCCCAGGGGCTGTTGAGCGCGCGTTCCGACAGCCAGATCAAGAGGCCCAGAACGATGAGGATCATCACCATGTAGCAGAGCTTCACCACCACAGACGAGGCCGAAACCGGGTCAAAGCCCCAGTTCGCCGCCAGTTCAAGGAAGCGCGGGTTCTGTTGCAGGCTGACCTCGTAAGGCACCGGCCAGGGCCGTTCCTTCAGGTCCATCATCTTGACGCCGCGCGCCAGCCAGTCCTCGTTCTTCATCACCGCAACGATGATTTCGGCGATGCCCAGCGTGGCGATGGCCAGATAGTCGGACCGCAGCCCAAGCGCCGTCTTGCCGATGCCCCAGGCGGCCAGTGCGGCCAGCAGGCCACCCGCAGGCCAGGCCAGCAGGACCGGCAGGCCAAGGCCGCCAAGGTTGCCCTGGATCGTCGGGTTGATCGCCTCCACCGCATCCACAGCCGGGTCAAAGACCGCGCGGAACAGGAAGAAGCCCCCGACCAGCAGCGCGACCGTTGCAAGGCTGCGGGCGCGGCCCTTCCCCATGCGGCGGCGCAGGAAGATCGTGGCGGCGATCGTCAGGGCGCCCAGGGCGAGACCGGCAAGAATGCCGAAGCCGCCGGCGGACCATGCCTCGGGCACGGGACGCGAGTTCACCAGCACCACGGCCAGACCGCCCAGCGCGGCAAAGCCCATGACGCCGGTGTTGAACAGACCCGCATAGCCCCACTGGATATTCACCCCCAGCGCCATGATGGAAGAGACCAGTGCGAAGTTCAGGATCAGCAGCGTCTGGTTCCAGCTGGTCAGCACCAGCCCGGTAAACAGAAACAGCGCCACAACGCCCGCGAAGAGATAAAGGTTCTTCGACATCAGACCGATTTCCCCTTGAACAGGCCCGTAGGCATGAAGATCAGCACCAGAATGAGGATCGAGAAGCTGACCGCGAATTTGTAATCGGTCGACATCAGTTGCAGCAGACCATCCGGCGCCATGCTGTCAGGCAGCAGATAGGTCGCCACCTTTTTCCAGGCATAGGTCACCATCACTTCGGAAAAGGCGATGACGAAGCCCCCGGCAATCGCCCCCAGCGGGCTGCCCAGACCACCGACGATGGCTGCGGCAAAGATCGGCAGCAGAAGCTGGAAATAGGTGAAGGGTTTGAAGCTCTTGTCGAGGCCATAGAGCACGCCCGCGATGGTCGCCATGGCGGCGGCCAGAATCCAGGTCACCTGCACCACGCGATCGGGGTTGATGCCCGACAGCAGCGCCAGATCCTCGTTGTCCGAGAAGGCGCGCATGGATTTGCCGGTGCGGGTCTTTTGCAGGAACCAGAACAGGAAGGCCACGGTCAGCCCGGCGGTCACCACGGTCACGGCCTGCGTCGTCTTGATGGCCAGACCTTCAGTCAGGCCGGTCATGGTCTTGAAATCGCCTGCGGTGATCAGGAAGCGTGCGCCATCGGCAAAGTTCTGATCCTCGACCCCGATGATCAGTCGGACGATGCCGTTCATCACGAACATCACCCCCAGCGAGACGATCACCAGAATGGTCGGCGCGGCCTTCTGCTTGCGATAAAAGCGATAGACGGCACGATCTGTCAGCAGCAACAGCGCCGCTGTGGCGGCAATGCCGAAGGGCAGGGCCAGCAGGGCGGTCGGCAGCGGACCAAATCCGATGCCCATGGATTGAAACCACCAGGTCACGAGGATGGTGACCATGGTGCCAAAGGCCATAGTGTCGCCATGGGCGAAGTTGGAAAACCGCAGGATGCCGTAGATCAGCGTCACACCCAGCGCACCCAGCGCAAGCTGGCTGCCATAAGCGAGGCCCGGAATGAACACGAAGTTGAGGAAAGCCACGAGGGCGTTGAGAATATCCATGGCTCAGCCCCCGAGGAAGGAACGGCGGACCTCCGGGTCGGCCATCAGGGCCTTGCCGGTGTCGGTGAAGCGGTTGGCGCCCTGCACAAGGACATAGCCCTTGTCCGCGATCTCCAGCGCCTGCCGGGCATTCTGTTCCACCATGAGGATGGAAATGCCGGTGCGCGCGATCTCGATGATCCGGTCGAACAACTCGTCCATCACGATGGGCGACACGCCTGCCGTGGGTTCATCCAGCATCAGCACCTTGGGTCGCGTCATCAGCGCGCGTCCGACCGCCACCTGCTGCCGCTGGCCGCCCGAAAGCTCACCCGCCGCCTGATGGCGCTTTTCCTTGAGGATGGGGAACAGGTCATAGACCTGCGCCATGGTATCGGCGAAGCCGTCCTCGCGGATGAAAGCGCCCATTTCCAGATTTTCCTCCACCGTCATCGAGGTGAAGATGTTGTGAGTCTGCGGCACGAAGCCCATGCCCTTGTGGACCCGCGCCTGCGGGGTGAGCGTGGTGATATCCTCGCCATCCAGCACCACACGGCCACCGCGCAGCTTCAGCATGCCGAAGACCGCCTTCATGGCGGTGGATTTGCCCGCGCCGTTCGGGCCCACGATCACCGCGATCTGGCCCTTTTCCACCGCAATGGTGCAGTTGTGCAGGATGTCGGCCGCGCCATAGCCGCCGGTCATACCGTCGCCGATCAGGAAGGGCTCAGCCATGGGCGGCTTCCTCCTTCACCTTGTTCTTCAGGCCGGTGCCCAGATAGGCCTCGATCACCCGTTCGTCGTTCTTCACTTCGTCTACCGTGCCTTGCGCCAGCACCTTGCCCTCGGCCATCACGATGACCGGGTCGCAGAGGCGGGCGATGAAATCCATGTCATGTTCGATGACGCAGAAGGTGTAGCCGCGTTCCTGGTTCAGCCGCACGATGGCGTCGCCGATGGTGTTCAGCAGCGTGCGGTTCACGCCTGCGCCCACCTCGTCAAGGAACACGATCTTCGCATCCACCATCATGGTGCGGCCCAGTTCCAGCAGCTTCTTCTGCCCGCCGGAGATCTGGCTGGCCTTCTGGTCGGCCAGATGGCTGATGGTCAGGAACTCCAGCACCTCGTCCGCCTTGTCGCGGATGCGCGCCTCTTCGGCGGCCACGGCGCCACGGCGGAACCAGGCATTCCAGAGCCGTTCGCCCGATTGCAGCGCGGGCACCATCATCAGGTTCTCGCGCACCGTCATCGAGCCGAACTCATGCGCGATCTGGAAGGTGCGCAACAGGCCCTTGCCGAACAGCTCGTGCGGCGGCAGGCCGGTGATATCCTCGCCCGCCATCAGGACGCGGCCCGAGGTCGGCTGGTATCTTCCGGCGATGACATTGAAAAGTGTGGTCTTGCCCGCGCCGTTCGGACCGATCAACCCGGTGATCGAGCCTTTCCGGATTTCGAGCGAGGCACCGTCGACGGCATGGAAGCCCCCGAAATGCTTGTGCAGATTTTCGACAACGATCATCCGTTATCTTCCCCCAAGGTGCCGGGTTCGTGCTTCGGAGTTGGTCCCCGATAGCCCTGCGGCACATGCGTTACGGCAACGGCCCGGGGAGCACCCGGGCCGCACCTTATGGTCGTATCGACCGCGATCAGCGGAACTTGTCGGTCACGAAAGCGCCGTCGGTGACGGAATATTCGCGGAAGTTGCCAGCGGATTCACCGGGCCCGATCAGTTCCACGGCGGTGGCACCAACGTAGTCGATGTCCTTGCCTTCCTTGATCAGGTCAAGCGCCTTGCCCAGTTCGCCCGGCAGGATCTGCTCGCCCGGACCGTTGGCCACGTCGAACACTTTTTTCGACCATTCCTTCGAGTCGGTCGAACCAGCCGCCTGCATGGCCAGCATCATCAGCGCCGCCGCATCATAGCTTTCGCCGGAATAGGCGGTGGCACCGTCGAAGCCCGAAGCATTCGAGATCTCGACATATTTCGCCGCGCCGGGGCTGTCGGTGCCGGGCACGTCGCCGTAGGAGCCGTTCAGCGGCGCGCCGATGGCGTCGATCAGGCTCTGACCATACATGCCGTCGGGCAGGAAGAAGGTCGAGAAGGCACCGGAGTCGACCGCAGCCTGGATCATGCCCTTGCCGCCCTGGTCGACATAGCCCGCAACCACCAGAACCTCGCCGCCAGCCGAGGACAGCGCCGCGATTTCAGCCGAATAGTCGGCCTTGCCGTCTTCATGCGGCGCGGCCAGCGTGACCTTGCCGCCCTTGGCCTCGAAAGCCTTCTGGAAGCTTTCGGCAACGCCCTTGCCGTAGTCGTTGTTGGTGTAGGTGACAGCAGCTTCCTTCACGCCACGGTCCGAGATGATGTCGGCCATCACCTCGCCCTGACGGGCGTCGGACGGGGCGGTGCGGAAGAACAGGCCGTCATCTTCGGCCGCCGACAGCGCGGGCGAGGTCGCCGAGGGCGAGATCATGCCAATGCCGTTCGGGCGGGCAACGTTTTGCAGGACTGCGCCGGTCACGCCCGAGCAGTCGCCACCGACGATGCCGGAAACCTTGTCAGAGGTCACCAGACGCTCGGCTGCCGATTGTGCCGCAGCGGCGTCGACGCAGGTGGTGTCGCCGCGCACCGGGGTGACGGTCGCGCCATCCAGCAGCTTGCCGGATTCGCTGACTTCCTTCATCGCAAGTTCCGCACCGTTGGCCATGTTCGGCACGGTGGATTCCAGTGGGCCGGTGAAGCCCAGCAGAACACCGATCTTCACTTCTTCGGCCGATGCGGCCCCCGCAACAAGAGCGGTCGCCGCGGTGGCAAGCAGCAGTTTTTTCATTTTTGACTCCCATGTCGGACGTGTCTGTGTCCAAGGCTAGAATGCAGGAGGATAAAAGGAAAGTGCCCAATTGACAGGCTTATGCCGATCCTCCGCGCAGACTGACGCCAGATTGCCGTGCGGTTTGGTTCCCGCAAGAGAAAAGGCCGGGTTTCGTCATTTCGCCCGTATGATCCGGCGATTTGCTGGACATGCGGCGGCTCCGGCCTAACTCTGACCGACAGGGCAAGGAGTTGACGATGCGTCATTTTCGCTATGCGGCGGTTGTAGGTCTGGGCGTCATGCTCGCGGGTGGTGTGATCGCGGGCGAAGTGCAGACTTCGGCTGGCGTGATGCAGATTTCCCCGGTTGCCACCGGATTCGAGGAGCCCTGGGCTTTGGCCTTCCTGCCGGATGGCGCGGTGCTGGTGACCGAGCGGGCAGGCCAACTGACCTTGCTGCGGGGCGAGACGCGGCAGGTCATCGCGGGGCTGCCTGAGGTTTTCGCCCGTGGGCAGGGGGGATTGCTGGATGTTCTGGTGCCGCGCGATTTCGCGCAAAGCCGTGAAATCTGGCTCAGCCTCGCCGCGCCCGTGAAGGGCGGTGCGGCGACCGCCGTGGGGCGTGGCCACCTCTCGCAGGATGAGACGCGGCTGGAGGATTTCCGGCTGATGTTTACCGCCGAGGGCTATCGCGGCGGGCGGCATTTCGGCGCCCGGCTGGTGGAGGCGCCGGATGGCACGCTGTTCCTGACCACCGGCGACCGGGGCACCGGGCCTGCGGGCATGGCGGCGCAGCAGGCGGCGAAGGCGGCTGGCAAGATCATCCACCTGAACCGCGACGGCAGACCGGCGACGTCCTTGCCGGGCTGGCAACCCGGCGTCTATTCGCTGGGGCACCGCAATGTTCAGGGCGCCGAGCTGGCGCCGGATGGGCGCTTGCTGACCGTCGAACATGGCGCACGCGGCGGGGATGAGGTGAACGCAGTGCAGCCGGGGCGCAACTATGGCTGGCCCGTCATCAGCTACGGCGTGAACTATGATGACAGCCCCATTGGCGAGGGCACCCGGAAAGAGGGGATGGAGCAGCCCCTGCATTACTGGGACCCTTCCATCGCGCCCTCTGGCCTGATGATCTATTCCGGCGCGCTGGTGCCTGACTGGACGGGCGATCTGTTTACCGGCAGCCTGAACAGCGGTTTCCTCAGCCGACTGGACCCCGACAGGCCTGCCGGGACCGGCTTTGCCGAAGAGCGTATCGCCGCGGAGGAAACCGGCCGTCTGCGCGATGTGGCCGAAGGGCCGGATGGTGCGATCTGGTTCCTGTCAGTGGAAAACGGCGCGCTTTATCGCATGGCACCCTGAGGCAAAGGTGCTGGACGGCGGGCGCTGTCTGCGCCAGATTTGGACCGTATTGCCCGGAGGCCCGCATGACCGCTGTCGATGCCGTGAAATCGGCCTATCGCAATTATGCCAGTTTTGAGGGCCGCGCGGCGCGGTCGGACTTCTGGTGGTTCGTGCTGTTTCAGATCGTTGTCGCGGCACTGATCTCGCAGATCGACGGTACCAGCCAGATGATAACGGGGCCTGGCATGATGCGTTATACCTATTCGCCGGGCCTTTTGGGGGCGATCTGGCATCTGGTGAATCTTTTGCCGATTCTGGCGCTCGGGGCGCGGCGGCTGCATGATCTTGGCAAATCAGGCTGGTGGCTGCTGCTGGGGCTGATCCCTATGATCGGGGTGCTGTTCCTGCTTGCCTGGGCCAGCCTGCGCGGCACGGCGGGTCCGAATGCCTATGGGCCGGACCCGCTGGCCGTCTGACGCGACCTCAGATCGACAGCCGCGTCCCGATTCCGGGCATCCCGCTCTGGGTTCCGCGCTCGCGGTAGGGCGTGGTATTATAGTGGCTCCGGTAGCATTTCGAAAAATGCGACGGGCTGGCAAAGCCGCAGGCCAGGGCCACGTTGATCACGCTCATATCCGTCTGCATCAGCAGATTGCGCGCCTTTTGCAGCCGCAATTCCATATAATACCGCTTCGGACTGCGGTTCAGGTAGCGGCGGAACAGCCGCTCCAGCTGCCGGGTGGACATGCCCACTTCCTCGGCCAGATCGGCCGGGCTCATCGGGTCTTCGATGTTGTTTTCCATCTTCTGGATGACCTGGCTGAGCTTGGGATGCCGCACGCCGATCCGGGTCGGGATCGACAGACGCTGCGTATCCTGATCGGTGCGGATCGAGCTGTAGATCAGCTGATCAGCCACGGTATTCGCCAGATCCTCGCCATGGTCGGCGGCGATCAGCTTCAGCATGAGGTCGATGGAGGCGGTCCCCCCGGCGGTGGACAGCCGGTTGCCGTCGATCACGAAGACCGATTTGGTCAGCTTGACCTCTTCGAACTCTTCCAGAAATCCGTCCTGGTTTTCCCAGTGGATCGTGGCCTTGCGCCCCTCCAGCAGCCCGGCTTTGGCCAGCGAATAGGCGCCGGTACACAGCCCCCCCATCACCACGCCGCGCCGCGCCTCGCGCCGCAGCCAGCCGGTGACGCCGCGCGTGGTGGCCCGGCCAATGTCGATGCCACCGCAGACCAGCAGGGTATCCTCGCGGTCGATCTCGTCCAGCCCCATGTCGAGCTTGAAGGATGCGCCGTTGGAACAGGTCGCCTCCATCCCGCCTTCGCCCGCCAGTTTCCAGGTATAAATCTGACGCCCCGCAACGCGGTTAGCGATGCGCAGGGGTTCGATCGCACCGGCAAAAGACAGCATGGTAAAACGGTCCAGCAACAGGAAAATGAAGCGGCGCGGCGCTGCATCCTTGGCGATAGACGTGGCTTTGCGCGGCAGGCTGGACATCATGCGACCCGTTTGCGTCGATTTCGGCACATCTAGGCAGGAAACAGCCCCCCCTTCAAGGGGCGATCCTTGCTTGGCTCTTTGCATTTCCGACACGACTCCTTATAGGCAGTCGGATTACCGCTAACGCACGGAGACACCCCATGACGAAGGGCTGGCAAAAATCGGATTGGCGCGCAAAGCCGCGGGTCCAGATGCCGGACTATCCGGATCAGGCCGCACTCACTGCCGTTGAGGCACAGCTTGCGAAATATCCGCCCCTCGTTTTTGCGGGCGAGGCGCGCCGTCTGAAGAAAGAGCTTGCACTGGCTGCCGAGGGCAAGGCCTTCCTGCTGCAAGGCGGCGACTGTGCCGAAAGCTTCGCCGAATTCAGCGCCGACAATATCCGCGACACGTTCCGCGTCATGCTGCAAATGGCGGTCGTGCTGACCTATGGCGCCAAGGTGCCGGTCATCAAGGTCGGCCGCATGGCGGGCCAGTTCGCCAAGCCGCGTTCGGCGCCGACCGAAGTGGCGGGCGGCGTAGAGCTGCCGAGCTACCGTGGCGATATCATCAACGGCTTCGACTTCACTGCCGATGCCCGCGTGCCCGATCCGGCACGGATGCTGCAGGCATATACCCAGGCGGCGGCCAGTCTGAATCTGCTGCGCGCCTTCTCGACCGGCGGCTTTGCCGACATCCACCGCGTTCACAGCTGGACTCTTGGCTTTGCCGAACATGACAAAGCCGAGCGTTACCGCGAACTGTCGAACCGCATCTCGGACGCGCTCGACTTCATGAATGCAGCCGGGGTGAATTCCGACACCGCGCATGAACTGAGCCGGGTAGACTTCTACACCAGCCACGAGGCGCTGCTGCTGGAATATGAAGAGGCGCTTTGCCGCGTCGATTCCATCACCGGGCAGAATGTGGCGGGCTCCGGCCATATGATCTGGATCGGCGACCGCACCCGTCAGCCCGACGGCGCCCATGTCGAGTTCTGCCGTGGCGTGCTGAACCCGATCGGCCTGAAATGCGGCCCCTCGACCACCGCCGAAGATCTGAAGGTGCTGATGGCGAAGCTGAACCCGGCGAACGAGGCTGGCCGGCTGACCCTGATCGCGCGCTTCGGTGCCGGCAAGGTGGGCGAGCATCTGCCGCGCCTGATCAAGGCCGTTCAGGAAGAAGGTGCCAATGTCGTCTGGTCCTGCGACCCGATGCACGGCAACACCATCAAGGCGGCCTCGGGCTACAAGACCCGGCCCTTCGATTCGGTGCTGCGCGAGGTGCGCGAGTTCTTCGCCATCCACAAGGCTGAGGGCACCATTCCGGGCGGCGTGCATTTCGAGATGACCGGCCAGGACGTGACCGAATGCACCGGCGGCCTGCGGGCTGTAACGGACGAGAACCTGAGCGACCGCTACCACACCGCCTGCGATCCGCGTCTGAACGCCTCGCAATCGCTGGAACTGGCCTTCCTCGTCTCCGAGGAGCTGACTGCGCGCCGCGACGACCAGCGCCGCGTGGCGATGTAATCCGGATCAGGCTGGATCGGATGAAACGGACGGCGCGGGGGGCAACCCTCGCGCCGTTTGCTTTGATGCGGGCATGATCGGGGTCGGCAGTGCTTCGTTGTGGAATAAATTTTCCAATTCTGCTAGCCTGCAGTCGATCTGTCGGGGAGTGATCCATGTCGAATGTTGACGCGTCGGTAGCGGCGCCTGCCAGTGTCGAGGAGTTTCACGACCGTCTGGCGCAGATCGGGGGCGATTTGCCCAAGCGTTTGCGCCAATGCGCCGATCACATCGCCGCGAATGTGGATCGGATCGCCGTGTCGACGGTGGCGGAACTGGCGGCGGGGGCGGATGTGCCGCCCTCGGCCCTGATGCGCTTCTGCCAGATCCTCGGGTTTTCAGGCTTTTCCGAAATGCAGAAGCTGTTTCGCGAGGCCTATGCGCCGGGGCGGCCGGATTATGCAACGCGGCTGAAAAACCTGAAGCAGAACGGGGCGGGCAGCCCGGCAGCGCTTCTGGCGGAATTTGTCGAGGCAGGGCGGCAGAGCCTTGAGGCCCTGGCGAAAGCGACAGACGAAGCCGCGCTCGCGCGGGCGGTCGCTTTGTTGGCCGGGGCCGGGATGCTGCATGTCGCCGGATTCCGCCGGGCCTATCCGGTGTCGAGCTATCTTGCGTATGTCTTTGAGAAAATGTCCGTTCCGGCGATGTTGCACGATGGGGCGGGCAAGCTCGATCACAGGTTTGCGTTGCGCGCGGGCGATGCGCTGGTCGCCATCACCTTCGCGCCCTATTCCGAGGAAACGCTGGCTTTGGCGACCGAGGCGCGGGAGCGGGGCGTTGCAGTGGTGGCAATCACCGATCATGCCTCAAGCCCGCTGGTGCCGCTTTCGGATGCCATCCTGACCGTGCCAGAGGTGGATTTCGGGGCATTCCGTTCGCTTTCGGCAACCATTGCGCTCGCTCTGGCCTTGGCCGTTTCCGTGGGGAGTGCGCGGGACAGCGCGTGAAACTGCTTTCTTTGCAGATCAAAATAGAATAAATATTCCATTAAGGGAGTCGCGCCTTTTGGGTGCGGCAGGCAGGGAGGGGTGGATGAAGACGCTGGATGTGATCACCATTGGCCGGTCGTCGGTCGACCTTTACGGCGCGCAGGTGGGTGGCCGGCTGGAGGACATGGGATCGTTCCAGAAATACATCGGTGGCAGCCCCTGCAATATGGCGGCAGGCACCGCGCGTCTGGGGCTGAAATCGGCATTGATCACGCGTGTCGGCGACGAACACATGGGGCGCTTCATCCGCGAGGAACTGGCGCGCGAGGGTGTCGATGTGCGCGGGGTGAAGACAGATCCCCAGCGGCTGACCGCGCTCGTTCTGCTGGGCATCCGCGATGACAGCCAGTTCCCCCTGATCTTCTACCGCGAGAACTGTGCCGATATGGCGCTGTGCGAAGATGATATTGACCCGTCCTTCATCGCTGAGGCGCGCGCCGTTGTGGCGACCGGCACGCATCTGAGCCATTCCCGGACCGAGGCAGCGGTCCTGAAGGCGCTGCATCTGGCGCGCGAAAGCGGCGCGCAGACCGCGCTGGATATCGACTATCGCCCGAATCTTTGGGGTCTGTCCGGGCATGGCGATGGCGAGAACCGCTTCATCGCCAGTGCGGCGGTGACGGCGAAGCTGCAATCCACGCTGCATCTGTTCGACCTGATCGTCGGAACGGAAGAGGAGTTTCACATCGCGGGTGGCAGTACCGATACGGTGGCAGCGCTCCGGGCCGTGCGGGCGGTTTCGGGCGCGGTTCTGGTCTGCAAGCGCGGGGCGGCTGGGGCGGTGGCCTTCACCGGCGCCATTCCTGATAAACTGGAGGACGGCGAAACCGGCCCCGGATTCCCCATCGAGGTATTCAATGTGCTCGGGGCGGGCGACGGCTTCATGTCGGGTCTGCTGAAGGGCTGGCTGGATGGCGAAAGCTGGCCGGTCGCGCTGAAGTACGCCAATGCCTGCGGGGCCTTTGCCGTCAGCCGCCATGGCTGCACCCCGGCCTACCCAAGCCTTGAGGAGATGAATTACTTCCTCAGCCGCGGGGTGCGGGAAAAGGCGCTGCGCAAGGATGCGGCGCTGGAGCAGGTGCACTGGGCGACCAATCGCCATGGCGACTGGTCCACCATGCGGGTCTTCGCCTTCGATCACCGGATGCAGATGGAGGCGATGGATGGCGCGACGCCCGAAAAGATAGGCGCGTTCAAGCTCTTGTGTCTGGAAGCTGCGAAAAGCGTTCAGGCCGGGAGGCCAGGCTATGGCATCCTCTGCGATGGCCGTCTGGGGCGACAGGCGCTTTACGCGGCTGCCGGTTCGGGGCTGTGGATCGGGCGTCCGGTGGAATGGCCGGGCTCGCGGCCGCTGGAACTGGAACCCGAGATCGGGCCGGATTACGGCGGGCTTTCGGAATGGCCGCTGGAGCAGGTGGTGAAGGTTCTGTGCTTTAGCCACCCTGATGATCCGCCCGAGACGCGCGCGGAACAGGAGGCGACGGTGACGCGTCTGTTCCACGCCTGCCGCCGCAACCGTCTGGAAATGTTGCTGGAAATCATTCCCTCCAAGGTGGGGCCGGTGGAAGATGACACCTCGGCCCGGCTGATCCGGCGGTTTTACGAGATCGGGATCTATCCTGACTGGTGGAAGCTGGAACCCTTCACCTCTGCCGTCGCCTGGGAAAAGGCCTGCGCAGCGATCACGGAAAATGACCCGCATGTGCGCGGCATTGTCGTCCTGGGTCTGGATGCCCCGGCAGACCAGCTTGCCGAGAGCTTTGCCCTTGCGGCGCGGCACGATCTGGTGCGCGGTTTCGCCGTGGGTCGCACCATTTTTGCCGATGCCGCCCGGCGCTGGCTCCGGGGCGAGATCGGCGATGCCGAAGCGATTGCGGCGATGGTGGCCCGGTATCAGGGTCTTTGTCAGGTCTGGGACAGCGCGCGTGCGCAGAACGGAGCGGGAGCATGACACGGACCATCCGGCTGACCGCCGCGCAGGCCATGGTGAAATGGCTGTCGGTCCAGATGACCGCCGAGGGTGAACGTTTCATCGAAGGCTGCTGGGCGATCTTCGGCCATGGCAATGTGGCTGGGCTGGGCGAGGCATTGCACCAGGGCCTGCACGGGCAGCTTTGCGGCAATACGCCGTTTCCGACCTGGCGGGGACAGAACGAACAGACCATGGCCCATGCCGCCATCGCCTTCGCCAAGGGACGGGCGCGGCGTCAGGCCCATGCCGTTACCTCGTCCATCGGGCCGGGGGCGACCAACATGGTCACGGCGGCGGCCTTGGCGCATGTGAACCGCCTGCCGGTCCTGTTCATCGCAGGGGATGTCTTTGCCAGTCGCCGCCCCGATCCGGTCTTGCAGCAGGTCGAGGATTTCGACGACGGCACGGTCAGCGCGAATGACTGTTTTCGCCCGGTGGTGCGCTATTTCGACCGCATCCAGCGGCCCGAACACCTGTTGACCGCCTTGCCCCGTGCCTTGCGGGTGATGACCGATCCGGCGGATTGCGGCCCGGTTTGCCTTGCGTTCTGCCAGGATGTGCAGGCCGAGGCCTTTGACTGGCCGGAGGCCTTCTTTGCGCCGAAGGTCTGGCACATCCGGCGTCCGGCCCCGGATGCCCGAGAGCTTGCAGAGGTTTCGGCGCAGATCCGGGCGGCAGAGCGTCCGGTAATCCTTTGCGGGGGCGGGGTGATCTATTCCGGCGCCGAGGCCGTGCTGGCGGCTTTCGCCAGCCGCCATGGGATTGCGGTGACCGAGACGCAGGCGGGCAAGTCGGCGCTGGCGCAGGCCCATCCGATGAACTTTGGCGCAGCGGGCGTCGATGGCTCTGCCGCCGCCAACGCGGCGTTGCGCGCGGCGGATCTGGTGATCGGCATTGGCACGCGCTTGCAGGATTTCACCACCGGCTCACGCACGCTGTTCGCGCCGGATGCGCGGCTGGTTTCGATCAACGTCCATGGTTATGACGCGGCCAAGCATGGTGCCCTGAGCCTTGTGGCCGATGCCAGGGTCGCACTGGAGGCGCTGTCGCCGTTGCTGGAAGGCTATTGCGCCGGGATCGACGCCGCGGCGCGGGCCGATTGGCTGCGGGCGGTCGATGCCCATTGCGGCGCCCCGGTGGCGGAGGATGCGCTGCCCAGTGACGCCCAGGTGATCGGCGCCGTTCAGGCGGTCAGCACGGAGGCGACCATCGCCCTTTGTGCCGCCGGAACCATGCCGGGGGCGCTGAAGCTGCTGTGGCAGGCGGCGCCGGGCGGCTATCACATGGAATACGGATATTCCTGCATGGGGTATGAACTGGCCGGGGCCATGGGGCTCAAACTGGCGCAGCCTGCGCGCGAGGTGATCTGTTTCGTGGGCGATGGCAGTTACATGATGGCCAATGCCGAACTGGCCACGGCGGTGATGCGGCGCATCCCCTTTACCGTGGTCCTGACCGACAACCGGGGATATGGCTGTATCAACCGGCTGCAAACTCTGGGCTGTGGCGGGGCGGCCTTTAACAATCTTTACGAGGACTGCCTGATCGAGGATCAGCCCCGGATCGACTATGCGGCCCATGCGGCCTCGATGGGGGCACATGCGGTGAAGGTGGCGGGTCTGGCAGGCTTGCAGCGCGCCATCCGCGAGGCACGGGGCCGGCAGAAACCCACCGTCATCGTGATCGAGACCACCGCCCGTGATTTTCCGGGCACCGGCATCGAGACAGCCGCGGGCCCGCACGGTCATTTCTGGGAAGTGGCGGTTCCCGCAGCGGGCGACCGTGACACGATGCGGGAGGCCTATGAGCGCTACATCGCCAACACCGCCCGCGCGCGGCTGACGAACTGAGGACGCAGCCATGATCCGCTTTGGCACCAATCCGATCGCCTGGGCCAATGACTACGATCCCAGCATCGGCGCGCATATTCCAACCGCCCTGATCCTTGACGAGGCCGGACGCCAGATCGGCTTTGACGGGATCGAGAACGGACATCGCTGGCCCGACGACCCGGAGGCGCTGCGCGCGTTGCTTGCCGGATACGGGCTGCGCTTCGTCTCGGGCTGGTACTCTTCGGAGCTGCTGACCCGCACGGTGGCCGAGGAAATCGCGGCGGTGCAGGGCCATCTGGCAAAGCTCAAGCACAATGGCTGCAAGGTCTGCATCGTCTGCGAAACCTCGAACGCGATCCATTGCGAGGCGGACCGGCCAATGCGCGAGAGGCCCATGCTGTCCGCGGCCGGGATGCGCGCCTTCGGGGCGCGGCTGGAGGCTTTCGCGGCCTATCTGGCGGGCGAAGGGGTAACGCTGGTCTATCATCACCACATGGGCACGATCATTGAAACGCCGGAAGACATCGACGCGCTTATGGCGGCGACGGGGCCGCATGTGCAGCTTTTGTTCGATGCCGGGCATTGCGCTTTTGGCGGTGGCGACCCCGAGGCGGTGTTGCGCCGCCATATCGGCCGGGTCCGGCATTTCCATGCCAAGAACATCCGCCCCGATGTGGTGCACCGGGCCCGGACGGAGGAGATGAGCTTTTTGCAGGCGGTGCGGGCGGGCGCCTTCACGGTGCCGGGGGATCAGGAAGGCGGGGTGGATTTCGCGCCGCTGATGCGGATACTCAAGGCCGCCGGATATGACGGCTGGATCGTGATCGAGGCGGAGCAGGACCCGAGGCGCTGCAATCCGCTGATGTATCAGACGCTGGGCCTCGCGACGCTGAAACGGCTGGCGCGGGCCAGCGGGCTGATGTGAGGGGGACGAAGACCGGGGGCTGTCTGCCCCCCGTACCCCCGAGGATATTTTGGAACAGATGAAGGGGCGAAGGATGGGCGATCTTCTGGTGCGGCCGCTGGGCACACGCGGCAAGGTGCATGACGTGACCCCCGACAGCGCGGGCTGGGGCTATGTGGGGTTCGCTCTCTATCGCCTTGAGCCGGGGGACCGCGTGGCCGAGACGACGGGCACGCGTGAAGTCATCCTTGTGCTGGTCGAGGGCAGGGCCCGGCTGACGGCCGCCGGTATTGCCTTCGGTGAAATGGGCGAGAGGATGGATGTTTTCGAGAAGACGCCGCCGCATTGCCTTTATGTGCCGAACGGCAGCAACTGGTCGGCGGAGGCCACCACCTCCTGCACGCTGGCAGTCTGTTCCGCGCCGGGCAAGGGTGGTCATCCGGTGCGGCGGCTGGGGCCTGACGGCATCACGCTGACCCAGCGCGGCAAGGGTGCCAACACGCGCTTCGTCAACAACATCGCGATGGAGATGCAGGAGGTCGCTGACAGCCTGCTGGTGACCGAGGTCTTCACCCCCGCCGGTAACTGGTCAAGCTATCCCAGTCATCGCCATGACGAGGATGATTTCCCCCGAATGACCTATCTGGAGGAGACCTATTACATGCGGCTGAACCCGGCGCAGGGCTTTGGCGTGCAGCGGGTCTATACCGAGGATGGCAGCCTGGACGAGACCATGGCGGTGAGGAACCATGATGTCACGCTGGTCCCGAAGGGGCATCATCCCTGCGGCGCGCCCTATGGCTATGAGATGTATTACCTTAACGTCATGGCCGGGCCGCTGCGCAAATGGCGGTTCCGGAACGACCCGGATCATGACTGGATCTATCAGCGCGACCTGTAACCGGGGTATTGCCCCGGCGTGATCACATGAACCGGAAGGCCGTCGGCCAGCGCGGTCAGTTCTGCCGCGACAAGGGCCGCATCGGGCAGGTCCGGCGCGATGGCGCAGATCCGGCCGGTGTAGCCGAAGGTCCGCAGGCGCTCGATCACCTGCACCGCGTCAAAGCCGCTGCCCAGCAGCGGCAGGGCGACGCAATCCGGGGCAACAACCTCCAGCAGCGTGCGGCTGAGCTGCCGGAAGGCGATGGAAATGACCATCGGCGGCGGCTCCAGGTTTTCGGCGATCCGCATGGCCTCGGGGCAGTCGATGACCAGCACATTCTGCGGGGGATCGGGCGGGTGTTCGGTCATCGGGCAGGGCTTCCTGTTGCGGCAAGGGCAGGAGGGCGGTAAGCCTGCCTCAACCCGGGAGGCCCGAGCGGATGCAGGATATGGATGGTGAAACGGCGCGGATCGTGGCTGAACGCGAGGCTTTCATGCAGGCGGTGCCCCTGCCGATGCTGCATGTCGGCCCCGACATGCGGATCGGTGTGGCCAATGCGCGGGCGGTGGCTCTTCTGGGGCCACAGGCCGTCGGGCGGCATTTCGGGCTGAGCCTGCGCCAGCCGGCGCTGGTGGCCGCGATCGAAGAAGTCATGCACGGCGGCGAGAAACAGCATCTGCGCTGCAATCTCAGCCCCAGCGCGCATGAGGTGGTCTATGACATCACCGTCGGCCCGACGCCGGGAGGCGGGGCGCTGTGCAGTTTCTTCGACGTGACGGAACAGGAGCTGATCGGCCAGTTGCGGCGGGACTTCGTGGCCAATGTCAGCCACGAGCTGCGCACGCCGCTGACCGCGCTGCTGGGGTTCATCGAGACCCTGCAAGGTCCGGCGAAGAACGACGCCAATGCCCGCGAGCGGTTTCTGGGCATCATGTCGCGCGAGGCCGAACGGATGACCCGGCTGGTGCGCGATCTTCTGTCGCTCAGCCGGGTGGAATCGCAGGAGCGTATGCGGCCCGAGGGCGTGGTCGATCTGTCGGGTCTTTTGGCCAGCGTGCTGACGACGCTGCGCCCGATGGCCGAACAGGCGGGGGTGACGCTGGAACTGACCGGCGGCGCGGCGCCGGTAAAGCTGAGGGCCGATGCGGACCAGTTGACCCAGGTGTTTCACAATCTCGTCGAGAATGCGGTGAAATACGGCACGCCCGGCAAGCTGGTCACCGTCAGCATCGGCCGCGAGGCGGCTTTGCCCGGATCGCCGGGCGGTGCGGTCTCGGTGGCGGTGCGCGACAGGGGCGAAGGCATCGAGGCGCAGCACCTGCCGCGCCTGACCGAACGATTCTACCGGGTCGATACCCACCGCTCGCGCGAGAAAGGGGGCACCGGGCTGGGGCTGGCCATCGTCAAGCATATCGTCAACCGTCATCGCGGACGGCTGCGCATCGAAAGTGAAAAAGGGCAGGGCAGCACCTTCACCGTGGTTCTGCCGCTGGGTTAAAGCCGGGTGATGCGCTCGGTCAGCAGCGCATAGAAACCGTCGGCATCCAGATCCCCGATGAACAGTGCATTGGGCTTGCGGTCGGTCACGCCCCACCAGTCGGCGACGGTCATGCCCAGTGTCAGCTCGGACTGCGTTTCGATCTCGACATTGATGTGCCGCCCGGTGAACAACTCGGGCCGGATCAGCCAGGCGATGACGCAGGGGTCATGCAGCGGGGCGCCTTCGCTGCCATACTTCTGCACGTCGAAACGTTCGAAAAAGTCGGTCCATTCTGCCACCATGCGGCCCGGTTCGGTGCCCATGGCGCGGAAAGCCTCGATCCGGGGGCGGGTGGTCAGCGCCTTATGGGTCACATCGAGCGGCATCACCACCAGCGGCGCGCCGGAGCGGAACACGATATCCGCCGCCTGCGGGTCGACATAGATGTTGAACTCCGCCGCCGGGGTAACATTGCCCACCTCGAAATAGGCGCCGCCCATCAGCACGATTTCCTGAATGCGCGAGGCGATGTCGGGCGCGCGTTGCAGGGCGGTGGCGATATTGGTCAGCGGCCCCAGCGGGCAAAGCGTGACGGTTCCCGCGGGTTCGGCCCGCAGCGTCTCGATGATGAAATCGACGGCATGCCGGTCTTGCAATTTCATCACGGGATCGGGCAGTTGCGGCCCGTCCAGCCCGGTCGCCCCATGCACATATTCCGCCGTCACCAGTTTGCGGCTGAGCGGCCGGTCGCAACCCGCAAAGACCTTCACGCCGGGCTGGCCCGCAAGTTCACAGACGATGCGCGCATTGCGGGCGGTCAGCGCCAGCGGCACATTGCCCGCCACGGCGCAGATGCCCAGAACCTCCACCTCTTCGGGGCTGGCAAGCGCCAGCAGGATCGCCACGGCATCGTCCTGCCCCGGATCGGTGTCGATGATGATCTTGCGCGGGCCTTGAGGCATCGGTCTCTCCTGTGCGACTCTGTCGGACACGCTGGCATAGCAGGGCCGGAGTTGCACGTTCAACCCGGAGTTTATCGGCGATCCTGCCTGGCATGTCAGCGGCCTGCAAGGTTTATTCCGGCAGCGGACATTTGACCATATAGTAAAAACGGGCGCCGGAGGCGCCCGTCTGCCGTGCCGGAGCAGGATCCGGGATCAGCCGTCGAAATCGACCTGTTCCATGATCTTCAGCGCCTCGGCGCGGTGCCCGGCGATATCGGCCAGCGACAGGCCATCGGGGGTGAAGGTGCCCCAGCTTGCCACCAGTTCCGACGCGGGCACACCCGGCTTCACCGGGAATTCGTTGTTGGTTTCGGCATAGATGCGCTGCGCCTCGTCCGACGACAGCCATTCCATCAGCTTCAGAGCCGCGTCATGGTTCGGGGCGGCCTTGGTCATGGCAACGCCCGAGATGTTCATATGCGTGGCGCCGCCTTCAAACACCGGGAAGACGATGCGAACGGAATTGGCCCATTCCTGCTGCTCCGGGTCGGCCAGCATCTGCCCCATGTAATAGGTATTGCCGATCGAGATGTCGCATTCGCCAGCCCAGATGCCCTTGACCTGATCGCGGTCATTGCCCGTGGGCTTGCGTGCCAGATTGGCCTTCAGACCTTCTGCCCATTGCGTCGCGGCTTCGCTGCCGTGATGGGCGATATAGGCCGACAGCAGCGCAATGTTGTAATCATTCGTCCCCGAGCGCGAGCAGATGCGGCCCTTCCACTTCGGATCGGCCAGATCCTCGTAAGTGGTGACCTCGCCGTCCTTCACGCGCTCTTTCGAGGCATAGACGATGCGGGCGCGGCTGGTCAGGCCGAACCAGTGATTATTCTTGTCGCGGAACTCGGCCGGGATATTGGCATTCAGAACGTCGGACTGGACGGCCTGGGTCACACCGGCCTCGACCACCTGGCTCAGCCGGGCGATGTCAACGGTCAGCACCAGATCGGCGGGCGAGCGGTCGCCCTCGGCCACCAGACGTTCCACCATGCCCTTGTCCACGAAGGCCACGTTGGTTTCGATGCCGGTCTCGGCGGTGAAGGCGTCCAGCAGCGGCTGGATCAGTTCGGGCTGACGGTGCGAATAGATGTTCACTTCGTCCGCGAAGACGGGAAGGGCCGTCGAGCAGAGGGCGAGTGCCAGCAGGGCGCGCTTCATTGTTGACCTCTTTTGTCAAAAATTCTGGCGCCGTGATAACCCGAGTCTTTCACTTGGGTCAATGCCTGACTGAACGAGTCGGAATTGAGCGGGCAAATTTCTTCGGGAAGAAATTCACATATTCGTTCACGCCGAATTTGGCATCTGCCCCTCGCCTCGCGCCTTTTCTTCCGCCTTGGCCCGGTTCCACAGCGCGTCCATTTCCGCGAGGTCGCTGTCGGCGGGGCTGCGGCCTGACTCGGCCAGCCAATCCTCGATCCGGCCAAAGCGGCGGGTGAATTTGGCATTGGCGGCGCGCAGCGCGGCCTCAGGGTCGATCTTAAGGTGCCGCGCCAGATTGGCGACGACGAACATCAGATCGCCGAATTCCTCGAACACCTCGGCCTCGGTCAGCCGGTCGCGGGCCTCGGTCAGTTCCTGCGCCTCCTCGACGATCTTGTCGACGACCTCGGCGGTCGAGGGCCAGTCAAACCCTACCCGTGCAGCGCGCTTTTGCAGCTTCACCGCCCGCGTCAGTGCCGGAAGTGCCATGGCCACACCGTCCAGTGTGCGGGCCGGGCCGCGTTCGGCGGCCTTGACCCGTTCCCAATCCGCCGTCTGCTGTTCGGCGCTTTTCGCGTTGCTTTCGTCGCCAAAGACATGGGGATGCCGCGCCACCATCTTGTCGGAAATCGCAGAAACCACATCCTCAAAAGTGAAAAGCCCTGCATCTTCCGCCAGTTGCGCGTGATAGACCGACTGGAAAAGCAGGTCGCCCAGTTCAAGCCGCAGCTCGTCCCATGCCTCGCGCGCGATGGCATCGGCGACCTCATGCGCCTCTTCCAGCGTATAGGTGGCGATGGTGGTAAAGTCTTGTTCGCGGTCCCATGGGCAGCCGTCAGGTGCACGCAAGCGGGCCATGATCTCCAGCAGGCGGGGCATGCCTGCCGTAGCGTCATGCACGAGGGCGTCGCTTTCGGATCGGGGCAGGGGACGCTTGGGCATTGCGGAGGCTCCGGTTTTCGGCTTCCCTCCGGGCTTAGACCTGAAACGTGCCGGGAGTCCACCTCATGCCAGTCCTGAACCGCATCGCCGATTTCGCCGAAGAGATGAAGGGATGGCGGAGGCATCTGCACCAGTATCCCGAACTGGAATTCCAGTGCCACCAGACGGCGGCCTTCATCGTGGAGCGCCTGCGCGAGATGGGGGTGGATGAAATCCACGAAGGGATCGCGACCTCGGGCGTCGTGGCCATCATCAACGGGCAGGATGGCGGGCGGACCATCGGGCTGCGCGCCGATATGGATGCGCTGCCTATCGACGAGGCGACAGGGGCGGAACATGCCTCGAAAGTGTCGGGCAAGATGCATGCCTGCGGTCATGACGGCCATGTGACCATGCTGCTGGGCGCGGCAAAATACCTGTGCGAGACGCGGCGGTTTTCGGGCCGGGTGGCGCTGTTGTTCCAACCGGCCGAAGAGGACGGCGGCGGCGGCAATGTCATGGTGCAGGAAGGGGTGATGGACAGGTTCGACATCGCCGAGGTCTATGGCATCCACAATGCGCCGGGTCTGCCCTTCGGCCAGTTCCAGACCACACGCGGGGCGCTGATGGCCTCGGTCGATACTGCCGTCGTCCATGTCACCGGGCGCGGCGGCCATGCGGCCACCCCGCATGAATGCATCGACCCGATTCCGGCTGTGGTCTCGATGGTGCAGGGGTTGCAGACCATTCTGTCGCGCAACATCTTTGCGATGGATGAGGCGGTGCTGTCCGTCACCATGATCCATGCCGGGACGGCGAGCAATATCGTGCCGGAAGAGGCGATGTTTGCCGCCACCATCCGCTGCTTCAAACCCGAGGTGCGGGCGCTGCTGAAAAAACGGATCTACGAGATCATCGAAGGGCATGCCGCAGCATTCAATGTCACCGCGCGGATTGATTATGACTGGGGCTATCCGCCCACGATCAACCATGCCGATCAGGCCGATTTCGCGGCCTCTGTCGCGCGCGAGGTCGTCGGCCCTGCTTTGGTGAATGCCGAGGCCGGGCGCGAGATGGGGTCCGAGGATTTCAGCTATATGCTGGAGGCGCGGCCAGGCGCCTATCTGTTCCTCGGAACCGGGCCGGGCGCGGGGCTGCATCACCCGGCCTTTGATTTCAACGACGAGGCGGCGCCGGTCGGGGCCAGCTTCTTTGCCCGGCTGGTGGAAACCGCGCTGCCTGCGAAATAGGTGTTTCCAATTTGTTCCGGTTGGCCCAGACTTCCTGAAAAGGGAGATGTCACATGGACCAGCCGGCAAAGTTTGAATGGTTCCGGGCGCTGCATCAGGCGCCCGGCGCTTTTGTGGTGGCAAATGCCTGGGATGCAGGCTCGGCCCGTCTGCTGACAGCTGCGGGGTTTGCGGCCCTTGCGACCACCAGCGCGGGCCATGCCTATGCCCAAGGCCTTCGCGATTCCGCCGGGGCGCTTGGCCGCCGGGGCGTTTTGCAGAATGCAGCCGAAATTGCGGCGGCGACCGACCTGCCGGTCAGCGCCGATCTGGAGGATGGCTTTGGTCCGGCGCCGGAGGACTGCGCCGAAACCCTGCGTCTGGCGCTTGCTGCGGGTCTGGCGGGCGGTTCCATCGAAGATGCGACCGGCGACGCCACCGACCCGATCTTTCCCTTTGAACATGCGGTGGAACGGGTGCGCGCCGCTGCCGAGGCGGTGCAGGGGCAGCCTTTTCTGCTGACCGCGCGGGCCGAGAACTTTCTGTGGGGGCGCCCTGATCTGGATGACACCATCGCGCGGCTGCAAGCCTTTGCCGAGGCGGGCGCCGATGTGCTGTTCGCGCCGGGCCTGCGTGACCTGGCAGCAATCCGCAGTGTCTGTGCGTCGGTCGACCGTCCGGTCAATGTGGTGATGGGCTTGACCGGGGCACGTTTTACCGTGGCGGAACTGGCCGGGGCCGGGGTGAAGCGCATCAGCCTGGGCGGGTCACTGTTCCGCACGGGCTTTGGCGCGGTGCAGGCTGCTGCCAGACAGATCCTGAGCGAAGGCTGCTTTGACTATGCTGCTGCCGCGATGCCGGATGCGGAGGTTTCGGCGCTGATGTCGGATCGCCGCCTGCCGGATCGGCTGGCCTAGCCGAATCGCTTTAAAGCGGGCGGCTTCGGCATATCGTGGTGGATCAACCTTTAGGCCACAATATCTATGCAACCACAGCCTTTGGTAGGTGGCTCCGGCTGGCCGACTTTTGATCAAAATGCTACAGTCGCTCCTGACGCCAACCGCAACGGAGCGAGTGATGACCGCCGATTTTCCCCGCAATAGCCCCAGCCCACAGGATGTGCAGGCGATGGACAAGGCCCATCACCTGCACCCCTGGACCAACTTTGGCCCCTTCGAGGAGAAGGGGGCGCTGGTGATGTCGCGGGGCGAGGGCTGTTGGCTGTGGGATGCCGGGGGGCGGCGCTATTTCGATGCTATCGGCGGCATGTGGTGCACCAATATCGGCCTTGGCCGACGCGAGATGGCCGAGGCGATAGCCGATCAGGTGACGCGGCTCGCCTTTTCCAACACCTTCGTTGACACGACCAACGAACCGGCGGCGCTGCTGGCGGCGAAGCTTGCCAGCCTTGCGCCGGGCGATCTGAACCGGGTGCATTTCACCACCTCGGGCTCCACTGCTGTCGATACGGCCTATCGCATGGTGCATTACTATCAGACCGCGATGGGGAGACCCGAAAAGACGCAGATGATCGCGCGGGATTACAGCTATCACGGCTCCACCTATATCTCGCAATCGGTGGGCAAGCGCCCCGGCGACCGCGTGCCATTCTTCCGCTATCAGGAAACCGGCATCCATCACCTGACCGCGCCGAACCCCTATCGCGCGCCGGAAGGCATGGACGAGGCCGCCTTCTGCGACTGGCTGGTGGCGGAGTTCGAGGCGAAACTGGCCCAGATCGGCTCCGAGAAGGTCGGCGGTTTCTTCGCCGAGCCGATTCAGGCCTCGGGCGGGGTGATCGTGCCACCCGAAGGCTATCTGCAACGCATGGCCGCGATCTGTCGCCAACATGACATCCTGTTCGTGGCCGATGAGGTGGTCACCGCTTTCGGACGTCTGGGCCACTGGTTCGCCAGCGAGGCAGAATTCGGCATCCAGCCTGACATGATCACCTGCGCCAAGGGGCTGACCTCGGGTTATCTGCCGCTGGGCGCGCTGATCTTTTCCGACCGGATCTGGCAGGCAATGGCGGCGGATGGCGCGCGCTGGTTCACCAGCGGCTTCACCTATTCCGGCCATCCCGTCGCCTGCGCCGCCGCGCTGAAGAACATCGAGATCATCGAGCGGGAAGACCTGCTGGGCAATGCCACCCGCGTGGGTGCGCTGTTCGAAGCGCGGATGAAGGCACTGGAGGCGCTGCCCATGGTCGGGCAGGTGCGCGGCCGCAAGCTGATGATCTGCGTCGAGAATGTTGCCGACAAGGCCACCAGGGCGCTTCTGCCCGAGGATCTGGACGTGGGCACCCGGATTGCCGACACCTGCGAGGCGATGGGCCTGATGGTGCGCCCGCTGGGCCATCTGAACGTGATGTCGCCGCCGCTGACCCTGACGGCCGAGGATGTCGGGATGGTGGGCGATACGCTGGAGCGTGCCATCCGGCAAGTGGCCGACGATCTGGTGTGCGAAGGCGTGAAACTGGGTTGAGCGGAACCCGCAGGCGGCAATGCACGTTGCCTGACTGACCGCCGGGGCATCCCGCCCCGGCCATCAGGAAAGGAGACTGCCATGACCGATGTTCTGGACACCGTCCCGCAGGCCGACCGGATCGACACCGGGGTTGTGAATGTGCTGGCCATTTCCGAGGGCCTGTCGCAGGCCGTGGCCGATACTTACCGGCTGCTGTTTAAATCCCATGCCTATCACTGGAATGTGGAAGGGCCGCTGTTCCATCCGATCCACCTGCTGACTGAGGAACAGTATAACGATCTGTTCCGGGCCGCCGATGATCTGGCCGAACGGATGCGCGCGCTGGGTCGTCTGGCGCCGTTCCAGCTGGATGCCATGGCCAAAGGCTCGATCATCAGCGACCCGGCCAAGCTGCCCTCGGCGCATGAGATGATCGAGGATCTGGCCTCGGATCACGAGGCGGTGGCCAAGCGGATGCGCAAGGTGATCGCGGCGGCCGAAAAGGGCAATGACCCGGTCACGGCCGATCTGCTGACCGGGCGTTGTGCTGCGCATGAAAAAGCAGCCTGGATGCTGCGCGCTACCGCAAAATGATCAAATTCTGCCGCAAGGCTTGACTTTGGCGACCGGGGCGGCAATCTCGCCGCACCCGGATCCGGCGCGTCTCCGATGACCAGAATGACGACCTTCAGACCCGAGGAGCGTTCCATGGCCCTTGAAGATGCCAAGAACGAAGTCGATACCGCCTTTACCCGTAAAAGCCCGCGCGGCTATGCCTTTGAAAACGCCTTTGCCGGCGCCACCAGCTTTCTGCGCCGGACCTATACCAAGGATCTGACGGGGGTGGATGTCGCCGTGACCGGCGTGCCCTTCGATCAGGCGGTGACGCATCGCACCGGGACCCGCTTTGGCCCGCGCGCCATCCGCGAGGCATCGAGCCTGCAACCCTATGATCCGCCGCAGGGCTGGGGCACCGACCCGCTGGAGGATCTGGCGGTGATCGACTACGGCGATCTGGCTTTCGATTATGCCAAGGTCGCGGATTTCCCCGACCGGCTGACCGATCATATCCGCACCATCCTGAAGGCAGGCGCCTCCAGCATCACGCTGGGGGGCGATCACTTCATCACCTGGCCGATCCTCAAGGCCTATGCCGAGAAATTCGGCCCGATGAGTGTGATCCATTTCGACGCCCATTCCGACCTCTGGGCCGATGACGACCTGACTCGGATCGACCACGGCACCATGATGTATAAGGCGGTCAAGACCGGCATCGTGGACCCGAAGCGATCCGTCCAGATCGGCATTCGCACCTTCTGCGACGATTATCTGGGGATGAATGTCATCGACGCCCGCAAATGCCATGAAATCGGTGTGGCGCGGATCGTCGAGAAGGTGAAAGCCATCGTCGGCGACCATCCGGTCTATCTGACCTTCGACATCGACGCGCTGGACCCGGCCTTCGCGCCCGGCACCGGCACGCCGGTCTGGGGTGGGCTGGCAAGCTGGCAGGCCGCCGCGATTCTGCGCGATCTGGCGGGGGTGAACCTCGTCGGGGGCGATGTGGTCGAGGTTTCGCCGCCCTATGACACCACCGGGGCCACGGCCATTGCAGGCGCCCATGTCGCCTACGAAATCCTCTGCCTGCACCATTGGGCCAAGACCCGGCGATGAAACTGATCCTCGCCGTCACTTTTGGTCTGCCGCTGCTGGCTGTGCTGTGCCTCGCGCTGGCGGTGCGGTTCGCGCCGCTTGATCCGGCGGACTGGCATGTGAGCCTTGCCGAGCCTCTGCGCACCGGCAAGCCGAATGACGTGCGGGTGCGACCCGAGGGCGGCGAGATCGCCGCCCCGGTGTTCCCTGGCCTGACAAACTGGGAACTGGCCGAACGTCTGCAAGCCGTGGCGCTGGCCGAGCCGCGCACGACCCTGATCGCGGGCAGCCCGGCGGAAGGGCGCATGACCTTTGTGCAGCGGTCTGCCCTTTGGGGTTTTCCCGATGTCATCACGGTCGAAACCTTCGCCACACCGCAAGGCGCCAGCCTCAGGCTCTGGTCCCGCGCGCGGTTTGGCTATTCCGATATGGGGGTGAACCGGGCGCGCGCCGAACGCTGGCTGGCCGCGCTGTCCCCATCCGCCTCTTGACCGCGCGCGGCCTTCGCGCCACATCGGTCGCATGGTTCCCTTCGATAAACTCGACCAGATCACCCGCCGCTTCGAATATCTGGAAGCGAAGCTCGGACAGGGCGCCGCCCCGGCCGAGATTGCCGCGCTCAGCCGCGAATATGCCGATCTGAAACCCGTGGTGGCGGAAATCGTGGCCTATCGCAGTGCCCTGGCCGATCTGGCCGAGGCCGAGGCCATGCTGACCGATCCCGAAATGCGCGCCTTGGCCGAGGAAGAGCTTCCCCGCCTGAAAGACCGCATCCCCGAGATGGAGCAGGCCCTGCGTCTGGCGCTTCTGCCGAAAGATGCCGCCGATGCGCGCCCGGCGATCCTTGAGATCCGTCCCGGCACCGGCGGCGAGGAGGCGAGCCTTTTCGCCGGTGATCTGGCCCGGATGTACCAACGCTATGCCGAACGCATGGGCTGGCGCTTCGAGGTGCTGGAACAGCAGCTTTCCGATCTTGGCGGGCTGAAGGAATTCACCGCGCATGTGCAGGGCGAGGGCGTCTTTGCCCGGCTGAAATACGAGGCGGGGACCCATCGCGTGCAGCGCGTGCCGGAAACCGAGGCGGGGGGCCGCATCCATACCTCTGCCGCTACCGTCGCCGTGTTGCCCGAGGCCGAGGAGGTCGACATCGACATCCCCGCCACCGACATCCGCATCGACACGATGCGCGCCAGCGGGGCAGGTGGCCAGCACGTCAACACCACCGACTCGGCTGTGCGCATCACCCATATCCCCAGTGGCATCGTCGTCACCTCGTCGGAGAAGTCGCAGCACCAGAACCGCGCCATCGCGATGCAGGTGCTGCGTGCCCGTCTGTTCGAGATGGAGCGTGACAAGGCCGCTTCGGCCCGCGCCGCCGACCGCAAGGCGCAGGTGGGGTCCGGCGACCGTTCCGAGCGCATCCGTACCTACAACTTCCCGCAGGGGCGGATGACCGACCATCGCATCAACCTGACGCTCTACGCCCTGCCGCAGATTATGCAGGGCGATCTGGGCGAGGTGATCGAGGCGCTGGTTTCGCATGATCAGGCCGCCAAACTGGCGGAGATGGAGGCGTGACCGCTGCCCTAGCCTATCGCGAGGCTGTCGCCCGCCTGACGGCCGCCGGTCTGCCCGATGCCGCACGGGATGCCCGGCTTCTCATGGCGCATGCGCTTGAGATCTCAGCCGACCGGGTGATGCTGGCGCTGCATGATCCGCTGCCCGAAGCGGCGGCGATGCGGCTGGAAGAGGCCGTGACCGCGCGTCTGGCGCGTCAGCCGGTCAGTCAGATCACCGGGCAGCGACAGTTCTGGGGGCGCAGTTTCCGCGTCACCCGTGATGTGCTGGACCCGCGCCCCGAAACCGAAACGCTGGTCGCCGAAGCCCTGGCCGCGCCGTTCTCCCGTATTCTGGATCTTGGTACCGGTTCGGGCGCGATCCTGCTGACGCTGCTCGCAGAACGGTCCGGGGCGACGGGAATTGCGACCGACCTGTCGGACGCCGCGCTGGAGGTGGCGCGCGGCAATGCTGTGGCCCTCGGCCTCACGGACCGCGCGTCCTTCCTGCAAGGCGACTGGTTCGCCCCGGTCAGCGGTCGCTTCGATCTGATCGTCTCCAACCCGCCCTATATCGCCGCCGATGAAATGGCCGGGCTTTACCCCGAGGTCCGCGAATGGGAGCCGCATCTGGCCCTGACCCCCGGTGGCGACGGGCTGGATGCCTACCGCGCCATCGCAGCCGGTGCGCGCGACCATCTGCTGCCGCAGGGCAGGCTTCTGGTGGAAATCGGCCCGACACAGGGGGCCGCCGTTGCCGCGCTGTTCTCCGCCGCCGGGCTGGCACAGGCACGAATCCTCACCGATCTGGACAATCGCCACCGCGTCGTTTCCGCCATTGCACCGCAATGACCGGCGACTTCCGGCCATTTTGGCACAAAATCGAGGTTTTCCCCAATTTTCTGCGCAGAATCTGCTTGTCACGCAGCACGTCGCATGGTTACTCCGGTTTCAGCGGCGGGGCGATTGGCTCGCTCCCCGTTTTCAAGCTGAAAGCATGACAGCATACCTCCGGAGGGAATTTCCCTCGCGCGGCAGACGATGCAGGTCGGCCAGTCACCCCGGACTACCGGATCATAGGACAAGATGAGATCCTCTAAATCCCGCTCGCGTTCGAAGTCGAACCGCCCGCGCACGATGGGCAACATCATCAACCGTGTCTTCGACAGCTCCGGCCCCGAAGGCAAGGTGCGCGGCACGCCGCAGCAGATCATCGAGAAGTACCTCATTCTCGCGCGTGACGCGCAGCTCTCGAATGACCGCGTCGCCGCCGAGAATTTTCTTCAGCACGCCGAGCATTACACCCGTATGCTCAGCGAGGCGCAACGCGAACTGGCGGCCGAGCAAGAGGCGCGTCAGCAGCAATATCAGAACCACAACAACCAGCAGGGCGGCGGCCAGAACAACGGCCAGTCCGGCGGCAATCCCCGCCATCAGGACCGCAGCGACCGGAACGATGCCCGCGACCCGGGGGCAGGCGACCAGCCCGAGGTTCCGGCAGAGGCCATGACGCTGACCGCTGACGAGGAAAGCACGCTGGTCGAAACGCCGGAAATGAAGCGCGAGGGGCAGCCGCAGGCAGGGCAGAACCAGCGCCGCGAGGGCGACCGTAGCCGCCGCGATTTCCGTGGCCCGCGTCCGCAATACGACCGTCGTGCCCCGCGTGGCGAAGGCACTGAAGGCGCCGCCGAACACCCGGTCACGCCCGAAGCACCTGCCGAACCTTCGGCCCCGGCGCCGGTGACGACCGCCCCGGAAGCCCCGGCCACCGAGGCCTCCGCTGCCGAGGCGCCGAAGCCGCGCAAGCCGGCTGCCCCGCGCAAGCCGCGCACGCCGAAACCCAAGACCGAGGCGGAAAAGCCGGAAGCCGCAGAATAAGAAACGGGGCCACGCGGCCCCGTTTTCATTTTGCCATCTCGCGCGCCAGGGCGCAGAACCCTTCCAGCGGGATTTCCTCCGCCCGCGCCGTCGGTGCAATCCCCGCCGCCTCCAGCCGCGCCTCGATGTCCGGCCCCAGCCCCTTCAGTGAGGACCGCAGCATCTTGCGCCGCTGGTTGAAGGCCATGGCGGTGATCCGGCTCAGGATCTTCTCATCCGCCGGAAAGCGCGGCCCCGGCAGCCGGGTCAGATGCACCACCGCCGAATGCACCTTGGGCGCAGGGGTGAATGCCTCGGGTGGCAGATGCAGGACGATCTTCGCCTCGCAGCGCCATTGCGCCAGAAGCGCGAGCCGCCCGTAGTGGTCGCCCCTCGGCTTCGCCACGATCCGCTCGGCTACTTCCTTCTGGAACATCAGCGTCAGGCTTTCCCAGAACGGTGGCCAGTTCGCGGGCGTCAGCCAGCGGATCAGCAGTTCGGTCCCCACATTATAGGGCAGGTTCGCCACCACGCGGATCGGCGGTGTCAGATGCGCCAGCACATCGACCTCCAGCGCATCGCCGTTGATGACATCCAGCTTGCCCGGATACGCCACCTGAATCTCGGCCAGCGCGGGCAGACAGCGGGCGTCTTTCTCCACCGCCAGCACCCGCCGCGCACCTTCCGCCAACAGCCCGCGCGTCAAGCCGCCGGGGCCGGGCCCGACCTCCAGCACATCGCAGCCCGAAAGGTCGCCCGCCTGCCGCGCGATCTTGGCGGTCAGGTTCAGATCCAGCAGAAAGTTCTGCCCAAGCTGCTTCTTCGCCACCAGGTCATGCGCCCGGATAACCTCGCGCAGCGGCGGCAAACCGTCGATCGTCGCCATGAAACCGGCTCCTGCTTTTATTCTGGTCCAAATATCCCGGGTCCGGGGCAACCCCCCGGGGCTTACCGGCCCCGCGCCGCCGCCATGTCATGCGCCATGCGCAGCGCCGCCACAAGGCTTGACGGCTCGGCAATGCCCCGCCCGGCAATGTCGAGCGCCGTGCCATGGTCAGGCGAGGTGCGCACGAAGGGCAGGCCCAGCGTCACATTCACGCCGCCGTCGAAATTCACCGTCTTGATCGGGATCAGCGCCTGATCGTGATACATGCAGATCGCCACGTCATAAGCGGCGCGGGCGCGTGGATGGAACATTGTATCGGCGGGCAGCGGGCCAAAGATCGCCATGCCTTCGGCCGCCAGCCGGGCGACCACCGGCGCGATCACGGTGGCATCCTCATGCCCCATGGCCCCGCCTTCACCCGCATGGGGGTTCAGCCCGGCCACCGCAAGACGCGGTGCGGAAATTCCGAAATCGCGGACCAGCCCGGCATGGGTGATGCGAATGGCCCGCTCCAGCAGATTAGCGGTCAGCGTAGCAGGAACCTCGGCCAGCGGGATGTGGATGGTGACGGGCACCACACGCAATTCCGGCGCAGCCAGCATCATCACCACATCGGCGCCGCCTGCGAGATCAGCCAGAAATTCGGTATGACCCGGAAAGGCAAATCCCGCGCCGTCCTTCAGCGCCTTCTTGTGCAGGGGGGCGGTGCAGATCGCGGAAGCCTCGCCCGTCTGCACCAGTTCTACCCCCCGCCGTATCGCGGCGATGACTCCCGCCGCATTGGCAGGTTCCAGCACGCCGGGGGTGGCAGGGGCGGCGAAGGGCAGTGGCAGAACCGGAAGCCGGTCGGGCGGCACAGCGACCGCCTCTGCCGGGCGGGCGATTTCCGTAAAATCGGTGCCCTGAGGCAGATGCCGGGGATCGCCGATCCAGAAGAAAGGCAAGGCGCGCCCCAGAACGGCACGCGCCTTCACTGCGATTTCCGGGCCGATGCCCGCAGGCTCGCCACAGCTCAGCGCCACCGGCGCCAGATCGGCCATGGCTCAGGGCTCGCGGATCAGGGCGTTGGCGCGCAGCTCGGCCAGATAAAGGTCGCTCTGCGCCTCGACCTTGCGGTTGAGGATCTGGTTGCGGATCGCGCTGCGGTCGACCGGCGTTTCACTGACCGGCTGGCGCGAACACAGCATCAGCATTTCGGTGGCCCCTCCCAGATCACGCAGCACGCTTTCGCCCGGGTCCAGCCGCGCCAGTTCCAGCCCCAGATCGGCGGGNGGGAACCGCCGACATCGGCTTGGTCTCGATCTGAAGCTGGTTTTCCGGCAGGCCGCGCGCCGGGGTATAGAGATCTTTGCAGGTATCGGCATTGGCCCGGATCCGCGCGAAATCGGTGGCGGTGGTCTCGGCCTTCGGCAGGCGCAGCCGGGCATATTCCACCTGCACCATCGCCGGGCTCGCCTCTTTCGAGGCGGTCACGTCGCGCAGCTGGAACAGGGCAACCCCACCCGGAATGGTGATCGGAGCTGAAACCTGACCGGGGCCAAGCGCGAGGATGACGCTGGCGATCTGCGGCGGCAGGTTGCTCAGCGGCATCGGCGCCAGCCGCCCCCCCCGATCCCGCGATGCTGCGGCGGAATAGCGCGCCACGGCCGAGGCAAAGCCACCTTCGGTATTGATCTGCCCCTGAATGCTGCGCGCCTGCGCCATCGCCGCATCCTCCTGACCCGGAGGGGCGGGGATGATCAGTTCCGACAGCGCAACGGTCAGCGCGGTCTTGCGGGTTTCGGCTTCCAGTGCGCGGTCGATCTCGGCCTCAGTCACTTTGGTGGTGGCGCCGTATTTCGCCCGCACCACCTCGCGCCAGACCATCCCGGCGGTTACGAAATCGCGGAAGGTCTCGGGCGCGATTCCGGCCTGGCCGATGACCTTCAGAAATTCATCGGCGGAAAGGTTGGCGCGGCTGGCAAATTCTTCCATGCCCTTGCGCACCTCGGCCTCGGTCGGCTTGACGCCGATCCGCTTGGCCTCCTGAAGGCGCAGCCGGTCTTCGATCAGCCCCTTCATCGCCTCTTTTTCCAGATCGCCCGGCGCGCGCAGGATCTGCATGAACAGCAGGCGCTGCCGGTATTCGTATTCGGTGACCGCCCGGTCATTGATGATGATCCGCGGTGCGAACAGGTTCTGTTGGGCGGCTCCGGGGCCGGAAACAGCGGCCAGCGCGAGGAAGCTTGCGGTCAGGAGGGGCAGAACTCGGGTCATTCGGGCAGTCTCTTGGCTATGGCCTTCGCGGCGATCTGGCGGTTCATGGCAGTTCAGCCCCGGCACTTGCGGGCCGGACCGGGCTTGGCGCTGCCGCCGAAACCGAGCAGATCGACCGAAAGGCCGAAATCCGTAGTTGGCTTCACACTAGTCGAGGAGGTGAAGCGGCGCGAGAGGGAAAGATCGACAAGAAGGCATTCGTTGCGGAACTCGAGCCCGAGGCCCGCGCGCGTGGCACGGTCGGCCTCGAAATCGTAACGGCCGCTCAGCTTGCCGGTCCATGTATCGGTCAGCGCATATCGGCCGTTCAGATAAAGCTCCTGCGTGTCGGCGATGCGGTTTTCCGCGGCATCAGCCTGCAACCAGATGTAGGAGGTGCTGAGCGCGTATTTCTCGCGGTCGAGGTCCAGCCGGAATTCGGCCTTGGTGATGCCGAACGCACCGTCGAACAGCGCGCGGTTGGTCAGTGACAGCCCGCCCGGCACGGTGACCTGCGCGGTGGCGAGCCAGTCCGAGGTGACGCCATCAAGGCCCGAGGCGGTGCTGAACTGGCCGAAATCCTCGCGCCGGAACACCCGGCCCCCGGCGAGCGCGAGGCTCCAGCCCGAAGGGGCATAGCGGGTCCAGCTGAGACCCACATTCAGCCGCGCGCCGTCTTCATGGGCGTCTGACCCTGCGAAACGGTCCAGCGCGAACAGATTGCCCTCGTCAAACTCGACCAGCGCGCTGTCCTCGTTGGGGATATCGCTGCCATCACGGCTGGCCAGAACCAGCTGCATCACCGGCTCGATCACATGCGTGGCGCCGTCCGCGGTGCCGCCCACCCAGGGCCAGCGCAATTCAAGCCCGGTTGCCCCATGCAGACGGCTGTGCGTGCCGCCATAGGTGGCATCCTGCCGGATGTTGTAAAGATCGGCAGAAACCTCCGCCATGGTCGAGACGACAATTCCCGGCCCGGTCACCCAGTTGCGGCGCCAGTCCAGCCGCAACGAGGCGCGCGACATGTCACGGCCATCGGCGATGTCATCGGAATCCACGTCGGTGTCATAATCCAGCGTGGAGGTGCGGTAATGCGAATGGGTCTGGAACATCAGCCCCGCCTCGCCGCCCAGCGGCCCGCCGGAAAAGCGGCGGTGCAGGGTGAAATCCCCGATCAGCGTCGGCAGCGTCGCATTGCTTTCCGGCACGCCGTCGATGTCACGGATCGACCGGAAGTTGATGAACCGGCCCGAGATATATTCGTTGCGCCGGGTGCGGCTGACCTCGATCCGGCTGTCCAGCCGGTCCTTGTCGGAAATGCCGTAATCCAGCAGATAGGCCGGGTCGCTGACCGCTTCGGCCTGGAAGGTCAGGCGAAAGTCACGGGGGAGCGCGAAATCGCCGCTGGCATGCAGATAGCCGCGCGCCTCGCCCGGCAGGATGTCATCACGCGAGGTGGCGCCGGTGACCTCGATCTGGCCGGTGCGGAAGGCCTCGCGATAGCGCAGTTCCAGCGTGCGCCCGTTCTTCGTGCTCAGATAGGGGGTCACTGTCAGGTCGCGTGACGACCCGAGCGTGATGAAATACGGCAGCTTGATCCCGGTGCCGAGACCCGAGGTGGTGCGGATGTCGGGCATCATCACCCCGGTCGCCCGGTCCAGCGTCGGATCGGGCATGCGCAGGCGCGGCAGATAGAACACCGGCACCCCGGCAAAGCGCAGTTGCGCCCGGTCGAAGTAAAGCTGCTGCTCCAGCTGGTCGTGGACCACGCGCTTCGCCCGGATCTCCCACAGCGGGACCGGGTCAATGGTGCAGACCTGACAGGAGGAGGCGACGGTGTCCGTGAGCTGTGTATATCGCCCGCCCGCGCGGAACATCTGCCGTGCGGCAATCTGCATCTGCCGGTTCAGCACCATACGGGCGGAATTCATCACCCCTTCGGTCAGATCGGCGCTCAGATCCGCGGTTTCGGCCCGGACGAAATTGCCGTTGTCATCGGTCAGGTAGATCGGTCCCTCGAACCGCAGCCGGTCGGCGGCGCGATCATAGGTGATGCGCTGCGCCCGGAGCCGCTGGCCGCGATACCGCACCTCGACATCGCCTTGCGCCACCAGCAGGCTGTCGCCGCTGACCGACACCTGATTGGCGGTCAGGGTCGCACGGTCGACCGTCTGGCCATTGCCGCCGAGGGGCAGCAGCGCCAGAGCCAGCGCGAAAAGGGAAGCGCGCCAGCCCATCAGCCGTCCTCCAGATGCAGCAAAAGCCCGATGGCGCAAAGCGTCGCGGTCACCGGCGGGGTCCAGGCGGCCATGGCCACGGGGATCTGGCCGTTCTCACCCAGCACCTGCGCGAAGTTGCGCAAGAAGAAAATGGCGAAACCGCCAAGAATGGCGAACATCACCAGCATGCCGGTGCGCCCGAAGCGCGCGTGGCGCATGGTGAAGCCCGCCGCGATCAGCACCATGGCGGTCATCAGGAGCGGCAGCGCCAGTTGCATCTGGAACCAGACCTGATGGTTGCGCGCTGTGAAGCCCGCGCGTTCCAGCCCGCGGATATAGGAAGGCAGTTCCCAGACCGGAATGGCCGAGGGGCTGCCGAAACTGTCACGGATGGCCGCCGCCGTCAGATCCGAGGCGAACGTGCCACTGGCCATGGTTTCAACCGCCGACTGGGGGTTGGCCGCATCCAGCGACCAGCGCCGGGCCTCGGTCAGCGCCCAGGCACCGGGTTCCAGCCGGGCCTCTGCGGCCTCGACCCGCTCACGCGGAACGCCGGTCTCGTCGAAAGACAGGAAGGTCGCGTCGAACAGCCGGGTTCCATCGGCGCTGGCACGGGCGGCATGGATCACAGTCTGCGACCCGCCGCCGCCCTGACGCAGCCAGAGCCCTTCGTCCGATACCGACAGCACCCGTTCCGCTCCCCGTGCATAGCGTGCGTAAAGCACGTCATATTCCTTGGTCGTCGCCGCCACCAGCGGATTGAGCACCGCAACCGCAAAGGCGCCGATCAGCAGGGATACGATGACCGGCGCCATCAGGAACCGCAAGCCCGACCGGCCCGCCGCGCGCACCACCACCAGTTCCGACGACCGCGAAAGGCCCAGAAACAGCGCGATGGCGGACAGGATCATGATGAGCGGCAGGATGCGGTAAAGGCTGTCCGGCACATTCATCAGCGCCAGTTGCGCCGCCTGCGCCAGACCGGCGCCCTTGTCGGAAAACCGGCGCAGCTGCTCCAGCATGTCGATCAGCATGAGGATGCCGAAGAAGATCAGGAATACCCGGACGAACATCCACAGGAAGCGCCGCGCGACATAAAGGCTCAGCGTCATGTGGTGGCCTCCGCCGGTTTGGGTCGCCTGCGCGGGCGTTGCGACCACCACAGAAGGAAAAGCGAGATCGCAAGCCCGGTCAGCGGCGCGGCATAGACCAGCGGCCAGGCCATCGGGTCGCGCAGGCTTTGCGACATGGCGGTGGTGTGGATCAACTGCACGAAGATCAGAAGCCCCACGGCGATGCCGATCTGCCGCCACAGGCCAAAGCGTGAAAATCCCCCCAGAAGCAGCGCCGAAAAGCCCAGCAGGGCCGCCGCTGTGCCCAGGAAGGGCATGGCAAACCGCGCATGCGCCTCGCTGAGGAAGGCCGCGCGGCTTTCGCCGGTTTCGGCCAGCAGCGCGGGATCGGCGCGCAGCAGGTCAAGCGTCGAGAGATCCTCGACATCGCGATGCGGCAGGGCGCCGGTTTCGATCAGCCGGCCAAGGTCATAGGTGAAATCCTGAAACCGGGTCACTGACAGACGCTCGGTGCCGGACAGGTTCTGCACCATACCGTCGAACATGATCAGCTTGGGGCCGGTATCGCTGCGCGCCAGCAGGGCGCGGCTGGCGGTATAGACGGCACGCGCCGCCGGGTCACGATCATCGGCGATGAACAGGTCACGCAATTCGCCGGTCTCGGTGATCTCGCGGATGAACAGCGTCACATTCTTTGACGGATGCATGAACTCGCCATCTGACAGATAGCGCGAGGTCACGTTTTCCGCGATCTCCGCCGACCGGCTGGCCAGCATGGTGCGGCTGGCGGGCACCAGAACGTGCATCAGAACCAGCATCATCAGTGCGACGATCAGCCCGAACCAAAGAACGGGCCGGGCAAGCCGGAACGAGGAAAAGCCGGTGGCCTGCATCACGATCAGTTCACTGTCGGCCATCAGGCGATTCACGCCGTAAACAGTTGCTGCAAATGCGGAAATCGGCAGTACCAGACGGATGACATTGGGCAGGGTCAGCAGAGAAAACTCAAGGAAGACCAGCGCCGACTGGCCGTCGCCGATCAGCTCGTCGAACAGCCCCACCGCCCGGTTGACCCAGTAGATCGCAACCAGCACCAGCGAGAAGAACCCGAACAACGCCAGCAAATGCGACAGCAGATATCTGTCGAATCTCGACACGCGGACCCTCGCTTCAACCCCGGAACGGGCGCGACGCTAGCCGAAATCCCCGGCGGGGAAAACTGCTATCTGGTCAAGGACGGCGCGGGCGGCTAGCCTCGCGGCGAAAGCCTGCCCGGTTTCAGGGTGGCGGGCAAGACCGACAGCCGGAGAATGAATATGTCGCATCCCGTTCCGATCCAGTTCCAGCCCGTCGATGCCGAGGCGCTGGCCAAGGCCACGGGCCGTATTGTCGTGGTGGTGGACGAGGGCGGCAAGCTGGGCGCAGCCGGGCGGCGGCTTGACCGGCTGATGAAGGGCGCGCTGGCGCGTTATCTGGCGGCGCCGGCCTTTGTGGATCAGAAAGCGGGCGAGGGTACGGTTCTGGCCTGGCCCGCGGGTCTGGCGGCCGAGGCGGTGCAGGTGGTGAAGCTGGACCGCAAGGCCGATGTGGCGCAGGCCCGCAAGGCCGGCGGCGCCATCGGCCGCGCGCTGTCCGAGGCAGGGACGCTGGTTCTGGCCGAAGGCGGACGCCATCTGGCCGAACTCTCGTTCGGGCTGGCGCTGCGGGCCTATGACTTCACCGCGCACAAGACCGGCACGGCGAAAGCGCCTGGCCCGGTGACGCTGATGGTGCCGAACCCCGAGGCGGCGGCGGCCGAGGCGGCGCCGCTGGCCGCGCTGGCGGAAGGCGTGTTCTTCACCCGCGATCTGGTGAACGAACCGGCCAATGTGCTGACCACCTATGATTTCGCCGCCCGTCTGGCCGCGATGCAGGAACTGGGTCTGGATGTCGAGATCCTGGAGGAAGAGGATCTGTCAAAACTGGGCATGCGCGCGCTTCTGGGCGTGGGGCAGGGCTCGGAAAGCCCGTCCAAGGTCGTCGTCATGCACTGGCGCGGCGGCGCGAAGGACGAGGCCCCGCTGGCGCTGGTCGGCAAGGGTGTGGTGTTCGATACCGGCGGCATTTCCATCAAGCCCGCGGGCGGTATGGAAGAAATGACGATGGACATGGGCGGCGCCGGTGTGGTGGCGGGCGTGATGCGAACGCTGGCACTGCGCAAGGCCAAGGCCAATGTCGTGGGTCTGGTCGGGCTGGTGGAAAACATGCCCGACGGGCGCGCGCAGCGTCCGGGCGATGTGGTGCGCTCGATGAAGGGCGACACCATCGAGGTCATCAACACCGATGCCGAGGGGCGGCTCGTTCTGGCCGATGTGCTGTGGTATGCGCAGGAACGTTTCAACCCCTGCGGCGTGATCGACCTCGCCACGCTGACCGGCGCAATCATCGTGGCGCTGGGGCATGAAAACACCGGCGTATTCTCGAACAACGATGCCTTCTGCGAACAGTTCCTGAAGGCGGCAAAAGCCGAGGGCGAGGGCGCGTGGCGCATGCCGATGGGTGACGCTTATGACGCCAAGCTGAAATCGCGCATCGCGGATATGAAGAATATCGGCGGGCGCGATGGCGGCTCGATCACCGCGGCGCAGTTCCTGCAACGCTTCGTGAAGGCGGAAACGCCGTGGATTCACCTCGACATCGCCGGGACGGCGCTGTTGCAGGCCGATACGGCACTGGCGCCCAAAGGGGCAACCGGCTGGGGCGTCGCCGCGCTGAACCGGATGATCCGCGACAGGTTCGAGAAGTAAGCGCATGTCGCGTGTGCTGTTCTACCACCTGACCCGCAGCGGCGTGCCGGAAACGGTGACGCAGCTTGCGGGGCGGGCGCTGGGTCAGGGCTGGCGGGTGATGCTGCGCGGCACCGATCGCGGACGGCTGGAATGGCTGGACGAAAAGCTGTGGCTGGAACCGGAAGACGGGTTCCTGCCGCATGGTCTTGAAGGCGCAGGGCGCGAGGCGGCGCAGCCGCTGCTGCTGGGCCTTGGCCCGGTCGCCAATGACGCAAGGGCGCTGATGCTGGTGGACGGGGCCGAGCCGCAACCGGGCGAAGCGGCCGGGCTCGAAAGGGTCTGGGTTCTGTTCGACGGGCAGGATCAGGGCGCAGTGAATGCGGCGCGGGGCCTCTGGAAGCGGCTCGCGGGCGAGGGGGCACATCTGCAATACTGGTCCGAGGAATCCGGCCGCTGGCAGATGCAGACCGAACGGCCGGCGGAAGCTACCGGCTGAGGATCATCTGGTCGCCGTCAATCTCCATCCGGTAGCGGCGCAGGTAATCCATTCCCAGAAGCGAGCCATCCATTGCGCCATCGGTCACATAGGCGGTGACGCTGTCGTCATGGAAGGGGCCAAGCTGCACATCCTTCAGCCAGACCCGCGCAGTGCGCACGGTGCCATTGGCGGTATTGGCCTCACCCATGTAGACAAGACCATCGGTCGTCACGCCAAGCCGTGCCGCATCGCGCGCCGACAGCACGATGTTGGTGGCGCCGGTGTCGACCATGAAGGGAATGCTGCGGCCCTCTATCTCCAGCGTCAGGTAGAAATGCCCGTCTGCGGCGCGGGGGATGTGGATGCTCTGGCCCTCCACCTGCTGCATGGGCAGGATGTTGCTGCGCATGTCGGTCCAGAGACCATATCCCGCCATCAGCCCGACGATGATCATGCCCCAGGCCATCAGCGTGCGCAGACCAGCGCCCAGCTTGCCGCGATATTCCGCCAGGGCCCAGCCGCCGACAGCGGCCACCAGCAGGCTGAGGTAGAGAATGCGCGCGGTCATATCGCCGTCCATCGGGGTCTCCTTTTCCCCCGATCTGGGGCGCAGGCGGGCAGGGTGCAAGGGCGCGGCGTCAGATCAGCCCGGTGCCGCGCACCCCGTCGATGACGAACTGGACGGACAGCGCCGCCAGCAACATGCCCAGAAGCCGGGTGATGACCACGGTTCCGGTGCGGCCCAGCGCGCGTTCGATGGGCGGGGCGGCCAGCAGGAACAGGAAGGTGGCCACCATCATCGCCAGAAGCAGACCCAGCACCTGCGACGCCCCCAGCCAGCCACCACCCGATTGCCCCATCAGCAGAATCATCGTGGCGATGGCGCCCGGCCCGGCGATCAGCGGCGTGGCCAGCGGAAAGACCGAAGGATCATGGTCAGGGTCCGCCTGTTGCCCCTCGCGTCGCTGGGTGCGGCGTTCGAACAGCATGTCCAGCGCGGTCAGGAACAGAAGGATGCCGCCCGCGATGCGAAAGGCGGGCATGGAAATGCCGATGAATCCCAGCAGCGCCTCGCCCATCAGCGCGAAGGCCGTCAGCAGGATGGTGGCGATGACGCAGGCCCGCAGCGCCATGGACCGGCGGCGTTCGACATCCATGCCGCGGGTCAGCGCAATGAACAGCGGCACCAGACCCGGCGGGTCGATCACCACGAACAGGGTGGCAAAAGCGGTAATCAGAAAAGCGGTGTCGATCATGTCCTGCCCTGTGCGCGCGGCGCATGGTGGACCGGATCGGGGCGCAAGGCAATGGGGCGCCCGTGGCGGGCGCCCCGCTGCGATCATTCGGCGGCGACGGCCAGGCTGTCGAAGGTGCGGAAGCGGTTGTCATCCTCGATGAAGGTCTTGTCACCGAACCCGCCCTCGTGCGAGCCGAACGGCATCTGCGCGCGCAGCTTCCAGCTGGACGGGATGTCGAACTCTTTCGCGACGGCCGCATCGACAACCGGGTTGTAGTGCTGAAGGCTTGCGCCGATACCGGCATCTGCCAGAACGTTCCAGACCGCCAGCTGCGCCATGCCCGCCGAATGCTCCGAGAAGCCGGGGAAGGCATCGGCGTAAAGCGGGAACTGCTCTTGCAGGCCCTTCACGGTGGCCTGGTCTTCATAGAACAGCACGGTGCCCGCACCGGCGGCGAAGGCTTTCATCTTGCCTTCGGTCGGGCCGAAAGCCTCGGCCGGGACGATGGCGCGCAGGGCTTCGGTGGTGATTTCCCAGAACCGTTCCGAGGCTTCGCCGAACAGGATCACGGCGCGCGAGCTTTGCGAGTTGAAGGACGAGGGCGAAAGCCGCACGGCCTCTTTGATCAGCGCCTCGACGGCCTCGTTCGAGAGCGGCAGCTTCTTGCCCAGCGCATATTGCGTGCGGCGTTTTTTCAGGGTTTGCAGGGTTGCGTTGGTCATCGTCTTGCCTCTTCCGAACTATGATGCGGTTGCAGCAAGTATGTGTGCCCAAAGGCTTGGCGGCACAACCGGGCAAACTGTGCGCCCATGCAGGGCTCGCGTTCACCCATGCGCCGAGGGGCGGGGCTTCAGCCCGCCCCGGTCGTTTCCAGCGCCTCCTGCGCGTCCAGCCACAGCGCCTCGGCGCGGTCCAGCGCCTCCATCACCTCGGCGTATTTCTTGTTCCAGACCGCCAGATCGCCCTTGCGGCTGTCCTCGTACAATTCGGGGTCGGCCAGCTTGGCGGCGAGCTTGTCGCGCATGTCGTTCAGCTTGCCCAGACGTTCCTCGCATTTGCGGACCTCGGCCCGCAGCAGCAGGATTTCATCACGGCTGGCGCGTTTCGGCTTTTCCGCAGGCTTCGCCGCCGGTTTCGCGGGTTCGTCGCCGGCCAGCAATTCGGCGCGGTAGCTTTCCAGATCCTTGTCGTAGGGCGTGACCGCGCCCGCCTTCACCAGCCACAGCCGGTCGGCGACAAGGCTCAGAAGGTGCATGTCGTGGCTGACGAGGATCACCGCGCCGCGATATTCGGTCAGCGCCTCGACCAGTGCCTCGCGGCTTTCGATGTCCAGGTGGTTGGTCGGTTCGTCAAGGATCAGCAGATGCGGAGCGTCAATGGTGGCCAGCAACAGAGACAGCCGCGCCTTCTGCCCGCCGGACAGCCGCCCGACCACAGTTTCCGCCTGTTCCGCCATCAGCCCGAAGCCCGCCAGACGCGCGCGCAACCGGGCCTGATGTTCCTCGGGGCGCAGCCGCTGCACATGTTGCAGGGGCGTTTCGTCGATATGCAGCTCTTCAACCTGATGCTGCGCGAAAAAGCCGATGCGCAGCTTGCCATGGCGGTGCAGTTCACCGCCCATGACCGGCAGCTTGCCCGCCAGCAGTTTCGACAGCGTGGATTTGCCCTCGCCGTTGCGGCCCAGAAGCGCGATGCGGTCGTCCTGGTCGATGCGCAACGACAGGTGGCGCAGAATGGCCTTGCCGCCGTAGCCGACGCTCGCGCCTTCCATATTGATGATGGGAGGCGACAGTTCCTCGGGTTCGGGGAAGGTGAAGACCATCTTGCGCGCCTCTTCCGGCGGCGTGATGGGGGTCAGCTTTTCCAGCATCTTCACCCGGCTTTGCGCCTGCACGGCTTTCGAGGCCTTGGCCTTGAACCGATCCACGAAGCTTTGCAGATGTGCCCGCCGCGCCTCGACCTTCTTGGCCTCGGCCGCCTGCACCGCGCGGCGTTCGGCGGCCTGACGGGCGAACTGGTCATAGCCGCCCTGCCAATAGGTGAGCTTGCGGTTGTCGAGATGCAGGATGCCCTGCACCGCGCGGTTCAAGAGGCCCCGGTCATGGCTGATGATGATGACGGTGTGGGGGTATTTCTGAAGATAATTTTCCAGCCACAGCGCGCCTTCCAGATCCAGATAGTTGGTCGGTTCGTCCAGCAGCAGGTAATCAGGCTGCGCGAACAGCACACCCGCCAGCGCCACCCGCATTCGCCAGCCGCCCGAGAAATCGGAGCAGGGGCGCAATTGCGCCTCGGCGTCAAAGCCAAGCCCGCGCAGGATGGCCGAGGCACGGCCCTCCGCGCTCCAGGCATCAATATCGGCCAGACGGGTCTGGATTTCCGCGATGCGATGCGGGTCGGTGGCGGTATCGGCCTCGGCCAGCAGGGCGCTGCGCTCGGTATCGGCCTGAAGCACCGTCTCCAGCAGCGAGGTGGAGGACGAAGGCACCTCTTGCGCGACGCCCCCGATACGGGCGCGGGCGGGCAGGGCAATTTCGCCGGTTTCCAGCGCCAGTTCGCCCCGGATCAGCCGGAACAGCGTGGTCTTGCCCGCGCCGTTCCGCCCTACGAGGCCAACCTTGTGGCCGGTCGGAATGGTGGCCGAAGCGCCCTCGAACAGAGGGCGGCCTTCGACAGAATAGGTGATGTCTGATATCCGAAGCATGGTGCCCAGCCCCTAACAGCTTGGGCCGGGAACGGCAATGCGCCGCTAATCCATCAAACCGGCCAGCAGATCGGCAGGCCAGCTTTTCAGCGCGACAAGCGGCTGGTCGCCATCTTCGGAAAAGACGAAGACATTCAGTGCGTCATTATGGGTGGTCAGGCGGCAGAACCGGCCCGGCCCGTCCAGATCCACGGGGCAGGCAAGCAGGTCGATATGCGGCACCGCCTGTTCGAAGGCTTCATAGGTCATCACGAAGGGATCGGCGGCCAGCGGGGTGGCCAGAAGGGCGAAAAGGGCGGTGGCGCAGACGCGCATGGCGGAAACTCCGTTTGCTTGCAGATATCCTTACTAAAAGAGTGCGATATCGCAATGCACCGCTTTGTCGCAGCTTCCGCCGCAGACCGGGCGGGAAGCGACGCGCATGCGTCACGGGCTTTTCAACATCGCCGTCGCATGGTAGGAGGCGCCCACAAAACCGGCGCGGGGGGCCACATCCCGCGCCTATTCACATGGAGAGCCTCATGGCCATCGAACGCACCCTGTCGATCATCAAGCCCGACGCCACCAAGCGCAACCTGACCGGCAAGATCAACGCGAAATTCGAAGAAGCGGGCCTGCGCATCGTCGCGCAGAAGCGCATCCACCTGTCCGCCGCGCAAGCCGGCCAGTTCTACGCCGAGCATTCGGAGCGTCCGTTCTACGGCGAACTGTGCGAATTCATGTCGTCCGAGCCGGTCGTCGTGCAGGTTCTGGAAGGCGAAGGCGCCATTGCGAAAAACCGCGAAGTGATGGGCGCGACCAACCCGGCCAATGCTGCTGAAGGCACCATCCGCAAGGAATTCGCCCTGTCGGTCGGTGAAAACTCGGTCCATGGTTCGGACAGCCCCGACTCGGCCAAGCGCGAAGTCGGCTTCTTCTTCTCGGGTCTTGAACTGGTTGGCTGATTGCCGCCCGGTTCGCCTATGAAGGCCGCCCTTCGGGGCGGCCTTTTCATTTGCGCGCGGGTCTTACACCAATCAGATCCAGCGCCTCGTCCAGCGCGCGGGGCAGGCCCGACAGCGCGGGCGCGGCCAGCGCCTCGGCCTTCAGCGCGTCGAAGCGGCTGCGCAGGGCCTTCTTTTCCTCGCCCTTGCAATCGTTCCACGGGCGGCCCTGCAAGCCCATGACCAGCACATAATACCCGATGAAATGTGGCGGCGTGCCGGACCGCATCAGCGCCAGATAGGCTGCGTCCGCCCCCATGGCCCGGATCTCTCCGGCTGAGCGGATGCCCGCACGGGCAAAGGCCGCCTCGGAGGCCGGGCCAAGGTTTGGGATCGAGGAGACGGGGTCAGGCATTGCGGCACCGCGCACAAGGAAAAAGTTGGGGCCAACCTTACGGCTGGCCCCGGCTGTTTCAACTCGTTCTCACCGACACGCGGATGTCGAAGATCGGCGGGTTCAGATCGACGCCCAGTCCCGGATAATCGGGGTGCCGCCCTGCTGCTGCGGGGCGGAGCCGCTGCTCTGGCCCTGCTGTTGCGCGGGAACCGACGCGCCGCCTTGCTGCGGCTGGGATTGCGACGGGGTCTTTGCCATGATGATGCTCCGTATCCTTGGCACGACTATACTTGTACCAGTTCTCGGAGACTGACAGCGCTTTCTGTCGCGCGTGAGGCCGGGAAGTGGCGTTGTTTGTCGGAAATACGTCCGAAACGCCGGGCAAACAAGGCAGGCCACGAAGCGGCGGGGACACAAGCCTGTGAAAAGCCTGTATCCCATGCAAAACTGTCACACATCGGCGGGAAGTCGCGATTTCCCGTCGGTTTCAGGCCTTCTGGCTGGCCGGAAAGCCGATTCCGTCCAGCGCCTGCACCAGAACCGCTACCGGCGCATCGCCTTCAATGGTTGCCGTGCGGGCCTCGGCGTCGAAGCTCAGCCCGGTCACACCGTTCAGCGGCTTCAGTGCGGCTTCGATGGAGGCGCGGCAGTGACCGCAGCTCATGTCGGGAATCGAAAGGGTGACAGCCATCGTCTGCTCCTCCATGCCGCCGGGCATGATACGCGTTGCGGAATGGCGTAACTGGATCGCCTGCGGGCGGCGGCGTCAAGGGGCGGCGGGGGGACGGCGGCGAATTGCCACGTTCCGGGGGCGGTTGAAACGGGGGGCTTGACCTTCCAGTTACTGGAGGCCCCATATCCGATGGCGAAAGGAAACCGCCATGACCGATCCAGCCGAATCCACCCTGCGCCTGCGCCCCGAGGGGATGACCTGCGCCTCCTGCGTTGCCCGTGTCGAACGGGTGCTGAAAGCCCAGCCGGGCGTCAGTGCGGCGCGGGTGAATCTTGCCGATGAAAGTGCCGACATCCGCTTTGCCGCACCGGCAGAACCGGCCGCGCTGGCCGGGGCGCTGGCCAAGGCGGGCTATCCCGTGCGGCAGGCGACACTGACCCTGTCGGTCGAGGGAATGACCTGCGCCTCCTGCACCGGGCGGGTCGAACGGGTGCTGAAAGCGCAGCCCGGCGTGGTCGACGCCACCGCCAATCTGGCGGCCCGTCGGGCGCAGATCACCGTATGGGAAGGTGCGACGACGGCTGAAAAGCTGGCCGAGGTGGTCAGCCGGGCAGGCTTTGCCGCCACCCCGCCGGACGAGGCCGCGCCCGATGCCCGTGTCCGCGAATATGCCGCGCTGAAGCGCGACGGCTGGATCGCCGGGCTGCTGACCCTGCCGGTTTTCCTGACCGAGATGGGGGGCCATGCCGTGCCCGCCTTCCATCACTGGCTGATGGGGCTGATGCCGCAACAGATGCTGTGGATCGCGCAATTCGTGCTGGCGACGCTGGTTCTTGTGTTTCCGGGGCGGCGCTTCTTTGCCAAGGGCATTCCGGCGCTGCTGCGCGGCGGGCCTGACATGAACAGCCTCGTCGCGGTCGGCACTGCCGCCGCCTGGGGCTATTCCACTGTGGCGACCTTTGCGCCGCATCTGCTGCCCGCTGCGGCTCGGGCGGTCTATTTCGAGGCGGCGGCGGTGATCGTCGTGCTGATCCTGATCGGTCGTATCCTTGAGGCGCGGGCGCGCGGGCAGGCGGGGACCGCGATTGCCGGGTTGATCGGCTTGCAGCCCAGCCATGCGCGGGTCGAGGGGCCGCAGGGTTTTGCCGATGTGCCGGTGGCGCAGGTGCGGCCCGGTGACCGGCTGATGATCCGCCCCGGCGAACGCATCCCGCTGGACGGCGAGGTCGAGGAGGGTCGATCAGCGGTGGACGAGGCCATGCTGACGGGCGAGGCGATGCCGGTGGAAAAAGCCCCGGGCGACCGGGTGACCGGCGGTACGGTCAACGGCACCGGCACGCTGGTGATGCGGGCAACCCATGTCGGCGCCGATACGGCGCTGGCGCGCATCATCGCCATGGTGGAACAGGCGCAGGGCGCGAAACTGCCGGTGCAGGCGGTGGTGGATCGTATCACCCTGTGGTTCGTGCCGGTTGTGATGGGGCTGGCGGTGCTGACCGTGATCCTGTGGCTGATCTTCGGCCCCGGTCTGGCCGAGGCGCTGGTGGCGGGGGTCTCTGTCCTCATCATCGCCTGCCCCTGTGCGATGGGGCTGGCCACGCCTGTCTCCATCATGGTGGGCACCGGGCGCGCCGCCGAACTGGGCGTGCTGTTCCGGCGGGGCGAGGCGTTGCAGACGCTTGCCGGGGTGGAGACCGTGGCTTTTGACAAGACCGGTACGCTGACCGAGGGCAAGCCGGTGCTGACCGATCTGAAACCGGCCTCGCCGCATCTGCTGCGTCTGGCGGCGGCGGTCGAGGCGCAATCGGAACATCCGCTGGCGCTTGCGGTGGTGCAGGCCGCTGCCGCGCAGGGGCTGGAGGTTCCGGCTGCGCGCGATTTCAGTGCCACGCCCGGCCATGGCGCCGAAGCGACGGTGGAAGGGCAGCGCGTGGCGCTTGGCGCGGCGCGGATGTTCCCCGATCTGCCGAACCATTGGCGGGTCGAGGGCGAGGGCTTTGCCGTTCAGGGCAAGACCCCGATCTATCTGGCGGTCGAGGGCAAGGTCCTGGGTGTGCTGGCAGTGGCCGACAAGGTGAAACCCGGCGCACGGGGCGCTGTCGTGGCACTGGCCGATCTGGGCGTGGACAGCGCCATGGTGACGGGCGATGCGCAGCGCGTGGCGGCGGCCATCGGCTCCGAACTGGGGATCAGCCGCATCGCGGCAGAGGTTCTGCCGGGTGGCAAGGTCGCGGCGGTGGAAGATATGCGCCCCGGCGTGGCCTTCGTGGGGGATGGCATCAATGATGCCCCCGCGCTGGCGGCGGCCGATGTCGGCATCGCCATTGGCACCGGCACCGATGTCGCCATCGAGGCGGCAGAAGTGGTGCTGATCTCGGGCCAGCCCGCCGGGGTCGCGACCGCGATCACCGTCAGCCGCGCCGTCATGCGCAATATCCGCCAGAACCTTGGCTGGGCCTTCGGGTACAACGCTGCGCTGATCCCTGTGGCGGCGGGGGCGCTGGTGCCCTTTGGCGGGCCGCAGCTTTCGCCGATGCTCGCCGCCGGGGCGATGGCGCTGTCCTCGGTCTTCGTGCTGACCAATGCCTTGCGCCTGCGGCGGCTGAAGGCGGTGGAGGTCAGGCCATGAACATCAAGGAAGTCGCCACCCGCGCCGGATTGCCGGTCAAGACCATCCGCTATTACGAGGAAATCGGCCTGATCGCGCCGCGCCGCCAGGCCAACGGCTATCGTGTCTTTGCCGAAACCGATCTGCACAAGCTCGCTTTCATCGGTCGTGCCCGAAGCCTTGGTTTCACCATCGATGATTGTCGCCGCCTGCTGGCGCTTTACGACGACAAGGATCGCGCCAGCGCCGATGTCAAACGGCTTGCCCGCACGCATCTGGTGGAGATCGGCACCAAAATTGCCGAACTGCGGGCCATGCAGCGCACGCTTTCCGATCTTGTTGCCGCCTGTGCGGGCGACGAGCGGCCCGATTGCCCCATCCTCGGCGGGCTTGCCGCACCCTCGGGCGGTTAGGCTCTGGCCTTCCCCTGCCACCCGTGGCAGGCTCCCCCGAAACAAGGGAAGGGGAGAGGCACAATGACCGCCGCGCCGGTATTCGATGGCCACAACGACATCCTGCTGCGCCTGCAAATGGCGCCGGGCAAACGCGAGGCCATCTGGCTTACGGGCGAGGGGCAGGGCCATCTGGACCTGCCGCGCATGCAGGCGGGCGGCTTCACGGGCGGTCTGTTCGCCATCTATATCCCCAGCCCCTCAGCTCCCGGCGCGCCGGATTACGATGCGATGATGGACAACCCGCCCTATGAGATCGAGTTGCCCGCGATGATCCCGCTGGGCGTGGCGCAGCCGGTCGCGCTGTCGATGGCCGGTCATCTTTTGTGGATGGCGCGGTCTTCGGGCGGGGCGTTTCGTCTGTGCCGCAGCGTGGCTGAGATCGAGGCTGCGCGGGCCGACGGCGCCATCGCGGGTGTCATGCATATGGAAGGGGCCGAGGCGATCGACGAACGGCTGGACGCGCTGCACGCCTTTCACGCCATGGGGCTGCGCTCGCTCGGGCCGGTCTGGTCGCGGCCGACCATCTTTGGCCATGGCGTGCCATTCAGGTTTCCCGGCTCCCCCGATACCGGGCCGGGGCTGACGGCTGCGGGCAAACGGCTGGTGAGCGAATGCAATGCCTTGCGCATTCTGATCGACCTCAGCCACCTGAACGAGGCGGGGTTCAATGATGTGGCCGCGCTGTCCGATGCGCCGCTGGTCGCCACCCATTCCAATGCCCATGCCGTGACCCCCTCGACCCGGAACCTGACCGACCGGCAACTGGCGATGATCCGCGAAAGCCGGGGTATGGTGGGGCTGAACTTTGCCACGGTGTTCCTGCGCCCAGACGGCAAACGCGGCACCGACATGGGCTGGGCGCCGGTGATGCAGCACCTCGACCATCTGATCGACAGGCTGGGCGAGGATTGCGTGGGCTTCGGGTCGGATTTCGACGGTGCCGCCGTTCCCGACGGGATTGGCGATGCCGCGGGCCTGCCGCGCCTCCTGGAGGCGATGGCGGCGCATGGCTATGATGCCGCGCTGATCGAAAAGCTGCGCTGGGGCAACTGGATGCGCGTCCTGCGCGAAACCTGGGGCGGCTGAGCGGGTCAGGCCACTTTCAGCAGCCGTTCCAGCGCGTCATTACCTTCGGTCATGTCCGACAGGCGCAGCCGGTCCAGCGAGCCATAGAAGGCGTCCGCTGCCTCAGCAAGCGCACATTTCAGGCGGCAGCATCCGGCAAGCGGACATGTATTGTTGCCACGCGCGAAACATTCGGTCAGCGGCAATTCGCCCTCGAAGGCGCGGAACACCTCGCCCAGCCCGATCTGCTCAGGGGGCCGCGCCAGCGTCAGCCCGCCGGAGCGGCCCCGGACCGTGCGCAGAAATCCCTTCTGGGCCATCAGGTGTATCACCTGCGCCAGATGGTTCTCGGATGCATTGCAGGCGGCGGCGATTTCGGCCTTGCGGACGATGCGCCCCGGATTGACCGCGCAGAACATCAGGGTGCGCATGGCCAGATTGGTGCGGATGGTGAGTCTCATGTGGCGCTTTCGGCTTTTTGGGTGACCGGCGCATTATGCCCGGCGCGGCGCGGCAGAAAATGATCTGGATCAGATAACGCAATTCCCCGGCGCGAAACCGCGCACGAATCGTTGCAATCGCTCCAAATCGGTTTGATTCTTCTATCCGTCTGGAAAAACGCTCAAAATTTTGAGTGATTTCTGAAAATGATTGCGCTAACAGAGGTCAGGATTTCAGCAGACCGCGCCGGAGCAGCGTTCCGGTGTGGAACCACCGGGCGGGCAATTCTCCGCCGTCTTGCCGCCGCCGGTGGTTCCCGCTCTGATGGGGCGGGCATTCGACAGATTGGAACATGACGTGACAGAGCTGACGCCAACGCATCTCAGGGCCGACATCCTGCGCCACCTGACCTTCACGCTGGGCAAGGACGCGGATCATGCCAGCCTTTACGACTGGCGCATGGCGCTGAGCTTTGCCATTCGCGACCGGATCGTGGAGCCGTGGTTCGCCTCGACCCGCAAGACATGGGAGACGGGGCACAAGCGTGTCTATTACCTGTCGATGGAATTTCTGATCGGGCGTCTGCTGGAGGATGCGACGATCAACCTCGGCCTGCGCGACATTGCGGAAAGCGCCATGGCCGAACTGGGGCAGGATTTCCGCGCGATTGTCGAGGATGAACCCGATGCCGCGCTGGGGAATGGCGGTCTGGGGCGGCTGGCGGCCTGTTTCATGGAAAGCATGGCGACGGTGGGCTGCCCGGCCTATGGCTATGGCATCCGTTATGAACACGGGCTGTTCCGGCAAAGGTTCGAAAGCGGGCGTCAGGTCGAAACGCCCGAGGACTGGCTGAGCCAACGCCACCCCTGGGAATTCGAACGCCCGGAATCCGCCTATACCATCGGTTTCAAGGGCGAGATCATCACCCGCGACGGCCGCGAGGTCTGGCAGCCCGGCGAAACCGTACTGGCCGAAGCCTATGACACGCCGGTCATCGGCTGGGAAGGCAAATGGGCCAATACGCTGCGGCTGTGGGGGGCGAAGCCCACGACGCAGTTCGATCTGGAACGCTTCAACCGCGGCGATTACGCCGCCGCCGCCGAACCCGAGGCGCTGGCCCGCACGCTGAGCCGGGTGCTTTACCCCGACGACACCACCTATCAGGGCAAGGAGTTGCGGCTGAAGCAGGAGTTCTTCCTGACCTCCGCCGCGCTGCAAGACATCCTGCGCCGGCATCTGGCGGGGGGCTATGCCGTGGCTGACCTGCCGCGCCATGTGGCGATCCAGATGAACGACACCCATCCTGCCATCGCGGGGCCGGAGCTTATGCGGCTCCTGATGGATGAGCACGGGATGGAGTTCGACCCGGCGACGGAGGTGGCGCGCGCCTGTCTCGGCTATACCAATCACACGCTGCTGCCCGAGGCGCTGGAACGCTGGGCGACCTATACTTTCGGGAATGTCCTGCCGCGCCATATGCAGATCGTCGAGCGCATCGACAGCTGGCACCGCCGCACCTTCCACCCGCCGCATTATGTGGGCATCGTCAAGCACCATGAGGTGCGGATGGGCGAACTGGCCTTCATCATGGCGCATAAGGTGAACGGTGTTTCCGCGCTGCATTCCGATCTTGTGAAGCAGAACCTGTTCCCCGAACTGGAAAAGCTGCATCCGCGTATCATCAACGAAACCAATGGCGTAACGCCGCGCCGCTGGCTGAAGATGTGCAACCGCCCGCTGGCGGGCCTGATCACCGACACGATCGGCGCAGGCTGGGAGGCCGATCTGGACCGGCTGAAGGAGTTGGAGCCGCATGTTGCCGATGCGGGGTTCCTCACGGCCTTCGGCGCGGCGAAGCGGCAGAACAAGCAGGCTTTGGCGGGCTGGGTGCAGGCGCATTGCGGCGTCAGCGTCTCGGCCGATGCGCTGTTCGACGTGCAGGTGAAGCGCATCCATGAATACAAGCGCCAGCTTCTGAACATCCTCGAAACCATCGCGCGCTGGCACGACATCCGGCAGAACCCGGAAAAGGACTGGGTGCCGCGCGTCAAGATCTTCGGCGGCAAGGCCGCGCCGGGCTATGTGGTGGCGAAAGAAATCATCCACCTGATCAATGATGTGGCGGCGGTGGTGAACGCCGATCCGCTGGTCGGGGATCGGCTGAAGGTGGTCTATCCGCCGAATTACAACGTCAGCCTTGCCGAACGCCTGATCCCCGCTGCCGATCTGTCGGAACAGATCTCGACCGCGGGGAAAGAGGCCTCGGGCACTGGCAACATGAAGTTCATGATGAATGGCGCGCCGACCATCGGCACGCTGGACGGCGCGAATGTGGAAATCCTTCAAGAGGTGGGGGCCGATAATTTCTTCCTGTTCGGCCTGACGGCGGAGGAGGTGGTGAAACGCCGCGCCAACCCCGATCATGCCCGCGATGCCATCCTCGCCAGCCAGTCCTTGCAGGATGTGTTGCAGATGATCGCGGAAGGGCGGTTCTCGGAAGGCGATCCTTCGCGTTATCATCAACTGGTGCACCGGGTCTGGCACCACGATTATTTCCTCGTGGCGGCGGATTTCGACGCCTACCGCGCCGCGCAGGCCGAGGTGGATGCCGCCTATGCCGACCGGATGCGCTGGCTGCGCATGGCCGCGCTGAACACCGCGCGGTCGGGGTTCTTTTCCTCGGACCGCACGATCCGGGGCTATATGGCGGATGTCTGGTCCGTCGAACCGGCCCTTTGAGGGCGGAAACGGGAGGAAGCGATGGCCAAGGCTCGGGGAGGAGACGGCTGGATCGCGGCGACCGAGGCGACCGCACTGGTCGAGGGGCGGCATGGCGATCCCTTCGCCGTGCTGGGCCCGCACCACGACGGCAAGCGCCTTGTGCTGCGTGTGTTCCAGCCGGGGGCGGAGCGGGTCTGGGCGCTGACGCCTGATCCGCTGGAATTGCAGGCGCTGGGGCAGGGGCTGTTCGCGGGGGAAGTGCCTTCCGCCGACTACCGGCTGCGCGCCGAAGGCGGCGGCGCGAGCTGGGACTGGGACGACCCATTTCGCTTTGGCCCTGTGCTGGGCGAGATGGACGAATATCTGCTGGGCGAGGGCACCCACAAGCGGCTCTGGCAGGTGCTGGGCGCGCATGTGATCCACCATGAGGGCGCGGAGGGCACGCATTTCGCGGTCTGGGCGCCCAATGCCGAGCGGGTTTCGGTGGTGGGGAACTTCAACCTTTGGGATGGCCGCCGCCACCCGATGCGCCGCCGCGGCGCGACCGGCGTTTGGGAGACTTTCATCCCCGGTCTGGGCGAAGGCACCGTCTACAAATATGAAATCCGCGGTCCGGACGGGCAGGTTCTGCCGCTGAAAGCCGATCCGGTGGGGTTTGGCAGCGAACACGCGCCGCAGAATGCTTCGGTCGTGCGGCGGATTGACGGGGCGGACTGGGGCGATGCGGGCTGGATGAACCACCGCAAGGGCCGCCATTCCATTGACGCGCCGATTTCGGTCTACGAGGTGCATCTGGGAAGCTGGCGCCGGGCGCCGGGCGACCGGATGCTCAGCTATACCGAACTTGCCGAGCAACTGGTCGATTACGCTGCCGACATGGGGTTCACCCATCTCGAATTGCTGCCGGTGTCGGAATATCCCTTCGACGGAAGCTGGGGCTATCAGCCGGTCGGGCTGTTCGCGCCCACCATCCGCCATGGCACGCCGGCCGAGTTTCGCGCGCTGGTGGATGCGGCGCACAGGAAGGGGCTGGGCGTCATCCTCGATTGGGTGCCGGGGCATTTCCCGACCGATCCGCATGGGCTTGGCCGTTTCGACGGCACGCCGCTTTACGAACATGCCGACCCGCGCGAGGGCTTCCATCAGGACTGGAACACGCTGATCTACAATTACGGCCGGACCGAGGTGCAGAATTTCCTCGTGTCCAATGCGCTGTATTGGCTGGAGGAATATCACATCGACGGGCTGCGCGTGGATGCCGTGGCCTCGATGCTGTACCGCGATTATTCGCGGGGTGAAGGGCAATGGGTGCCCAACAAGGATGGCGGGCGCGAGAATTACGAAGCCATCGCCATGCTGCGCCGGATGAACACGGTGGCTTACGGCGAATACCCCGGCATCGTGACGGTGGCCGAGGAAAGCACCGCCTTTCCGGGCGTGTCGCGTCCTGCGGATTGGGGCGGGCTGGGCTTCGGCTTCAAGTGGAACATGGGCTGGATGAACGATACGCTGGCCTATATCGGCCGCGATCCGGTCTATCGCAAATACCACCACCACCAGATGACCTTCGGCCTGCATTATGCGTGGTCGGAAAACTATATCCTGCCGATCAGCCATGACGAGGTGGTGCATGGCAAGGGCAGCATGCTGGCGCGGATGCCGGGTGATGGTGAACAGAAGTTCGCAAACCTGCGCGCCTATTACGGCTTCATGTGGGGGCACCCCGGCAAGAAGCTGCTGTTCATGGGCTGCGAATTCGCGCAGGCGCGGGAATGGAACTACAGCCAGAGCCTTGACTGGCATCTGCTGGATGACCCGGGCGAGGGGCCGCAGCATCGGGGCATGCAGCGCCTGATCCGCGATCTGAACACGCTGTATCGTGCGACACCGGCGCTGCATGTGAACGACTGCCGCCCCGAGGGATTCCAGTGGCTTGAGGCCAATGATGCCGAGGGATCGACCTATGCCTGGCTGCGCAAGGGCGCGCCGGGCGAGGCGCAGGTGGCTGTGGCCGTGAACATGACGCCGGTGGAGCGGCGCCTGCGCATCGGGCTGCCCGCAGGTGGTGCCTGGACCGAGGCGCTGAACACCGATGCCGAAATCTATGGTGGCGGCAATCTTGGCAACATGGGCGGCGTGACCGCCGAAGCCGTGCCGCATCAGGGACAGGCGCATTCCGCCGAAATCACGCTTCCGCCGCTGTCGGCAGTCTTTTTGCGGCAAGATATTCATTAGTGCGGGCGAGGAGGCCCGGAGGAGGACACCATGAAGGCAAGACCGAACCAGAGACTTTCCTCGCAGGCCATGGCCTTCGTGCTGGCAGGCGGGCGCGGCTCGCGCCTGAAGGAGCTGACCGACCGGCGCGCCAAACCGGCGGTCTATTTCGGCGGCAAGACCCGGATCATCGACTTCGCGCTGTCGAATGCGCTGAACTCGGGTGTGCGCAAGATGGCAATTGCCACGCAATACAAGGCGCACAGCCTGATCCGCCACATGCAGCGCGGCTGGAACTTCTTTCGCGCCGAACGCAACGAATATCTGGACATCCTGCCCGCCAGCCAGCGCGTCGATGAAAGCAAATGGTATCTGGGCACCGCCGACGCGGTGGCGCAGAACATCGACATCGTGGACAGCTACGGGGTGAAATACGTCATCATCTTGGCGGGTGATCATATCTACAAGATGGATTACGAAATCATGCTGGTGCAGCATGTGGCGACCGGCGCCGATGTGACCATCGGCTGCCTCACCGTGCCGAAGGCCGAGGCGACGGCCTTTGGCGTGATGCATGTGGACGGCGACGGGCGCATTACCGATTTTCTGGAAAAGCCGAAGAACCCGCCGACCATTCCGGGTGATCCGGCGCACAGCCTTGCCTCGATGGGGATTTACGTCTTCAACTGGGACTTCCTGCGCGACCTGCTGCTGCGCGATGCCGAAGACCCGAACTCCAGCCACGATTTCGGCAATGACCTGATCCCCGACATCGTGAAGAACGGCAAGGCCATGGCCCATCGCTTCAGCGAAAGCTGCGTGACGACGGGGCTGGAGGATGAACCCTACTGGCGCGATGTCGGCACTATCGACGCCTTCTGGCAGGCCAATATCGACCTCACGGATTTCGTGCCGAAGCTGGACCTGTACGACAATTCCTGGCCGATCTGGACCTATGCCGAGCTGGTGCCCCCTGCGAAGTTCATCCATGACGAGGATGGCGGGCGGCGCGGCTATGCAGTGTCCTCGCTCGTCTCGGGCGATTGTATCGTCTCGGGGTCGGAGGTGCGCAATTCCCTGCTGTTCACCGGCTGCCGCACCCATAGCTGGGCCTCGCTTGACCATGTGGTCGCGCTGCCGCAGGTGGATGTGGGGCGCCGTGCGGAACTGAGCCATTGCGTCATCGACCGCGGCGTGAAAATCCCCGAGGGTCTGGTGATCGGCAAAGACCCGGAGGAAGATGCGAAATGGTTCCGGCGCAGCGAAGGCGGCGTGGTGCTGATCACGCAGGACATGATCGACCGCTGGTCGCGGGTGAAGCTGTAGGGGCAACACGCCAAATGGGGGGCGTGACCTGACTTCAAAGACCCGGGGGCTTTGCCCGTCGCCGATCGGTCTTGAACCGATGGTGCACGATCTGCGACCCCCCAGGATATTTGTGGACAGAAAATGAGGGGCCGGGGATGACGATGAAGCGGGTGCTGTCTGTGGCGTCGGAATGCGTGCCGCTGGTCAAGACCGGCGGGCTGGCTGATGTGGTGGGGGCGCTGCCGGGGGCGCTGGCCGGGCAGGGATGGGAGATGCGGGTGGTTCTGCCCGCCTATCGCGCCCTGCGCCCGCTTTGTGCCGATTGGCCCGAGGTTTTCGCGCGGGACGATCTGTTCGGCGGGCGTGGCGTGGTGAAGGCGGGCGAGGTCGACGGGATTGCGGTGCTGCTTCTGGACGCGCCGCATCTTTATGACCGCGAAGGCGGCCCCTATAACAGCGGCGGTGCGGACTGGCCGGACAATCCCCAGCGCTTTGCCGCGCTGAGCTGGGTCGCGGCAGAAATCGCGCGGCATGGTTTGGTCGATGGCTGGCGCCCGCAGGTGCTGCATGCACATGACTGGCAGGCGGGCTTCGCCCCCGCCTATCTTGCCTTCGGAGGCCCGCGCGATGTGGCGACGGTGATGACCATTCACAACATCGCCTTCCAGGGCTGGGCCGAGGCTTCGATGCTGTCCACGCTGCGGCTGCCCGCGCATGAGTTCCACGCCGCCTCGCTGGAGTATTACGGCGGGCTGTCCAGCCTCAAGGCCGGGATGGTGACGGCGGATCGCATCACCACGGTCTCGCCCCGCTATGCAGAGGAGCTGATGCGCCCCGAATTCGGCATGGGGCTGCAAGGCATCGTGGCGGCGCGCGCGGCAGAGGTGCAAGGCATCCTGAACGGCGTGGACGAAAGCGTCTGGTCGCCCGAGGCCGAGGCGGTGCCCTATACCGCCACCCGGATCAAGGGCAAGGTCGCGAACCGCGCCGCGCTTTGCACCGAATTCGGGCTGGAGGAGGTGCCGGGGCCGCTGGCCATCGTGGTCAGCCGCCTGACCGACCAGAAGGGGATGGACCTGCTGCCCGAGGTGCTGCCTGAATTCATCGCAGCGGGCGGTGGGCTGGTGATGCTCGGCTCCGGTGACCCGGCGCTGGAAGCGGCGATGCTGGATCTGGCAGCGCGCTTCCCCGGCAGGGTCGGCGTGCGGATCGGCTACGACGAGGCGCTGAGCCACCGGATGTTCGCGGGCGGCGATGCGGTGCTGGTGCCCTCGCGGTTTGAGCCCTGCGGGCTGACGCAGATGTACGGGTTGCGCTATGGCACCATTCCGGTGGTCGCGGCGGTGGGCGGGCTGGCCGATACGGTGATTACGGCGAATCCGGCGGCGCTGGCGGCGGGAACGGCGACCGGCATCATCTTCCACCCGACCGATGCCACCGCCTTCGCGGGCGCGCTGCGGCAGTTGGCGGCGCTTCATGCCGATGTGAAACTCTGGGCGCAGATCCGCCGCCGCGCCATGGCGCAGCCGGTCGGGTGGGCGGCCTCGGCCGCGGCCTATGCCCGGCTGTATGACGGTATCCTGCGGCCATGATCGCGGCGCACGGCCTTCCCGACCGGCTGTCCGGGCATACGCTGACCCCCGGGCGCCCCTGGCCCCTGGGGGCGAATTTCGATGGTGAGGGGGTGAATTTCGCGCTCTTCTCAGCCCATGCCGAACGGGTGGAGCTGTGCCTGTTTTCGCCCGATGGCCGGCGTGAGCTGTGCCGTATACCGCTGCGCGACCGGGATGGCGACATCTGGCATATCCATATCGGCGGGTTGACCCCGGGCACGCATTACGGCTTTCGCGTGCACGGGCCTTACGCCCCTGAAGGCGGCCATCGCTTCAACCCGAGCAAGCTGCTGCTGGACCCTTATGCGCGGCAGCTTTCGGGGCGGCTGAAATGGTCGGATGCGCTGATGGGTTACAAGGTTGGCAGCCCGCGCGCCGATCTGTCCTTTGACCCTCGCGACAGTGCTTTTGCCGTGCCGAAATCGGTGGTGGTGGACCCGTCATTCAACTGGGGACCGGATCGTGCGCCGCGCCGTCCCTGGCACGAGACAGTGATCTACGAGGCGCATGTGAAGGGGCTGACCGCGCTGCACAAGGGGGTTGAAAAGGCGCTGCGCGGCAGTTTCCTTGGCCTCGCCTCGGATGCGGTGCTGGAGCATCTGGTGAAGCTGGGCGTCACCGCCATCGAACTGCTGCCCGTCCATGCCTTTCTGGATGACCGCTTTCTGGTGGCGAAAGGGCTGCGCAATTACTGGGGCTATCAGAGCATCGGCTTCTTCGCCCCCGAACCGCGTTATATGACCAAGGGTGAGGTCTGGGAGTTTCAGACCATGGTGCGCCGCTTCCACGCGGCGGGGATCGAGGTGATCCTCGACGTGGTCTACAACCATTCCGGTGAAGGTGACGAACTGGGGCCGACACTGTCGTTCCGCGGGTTGGACAACCGCAGCTACTACCGCCTGCGCGATGGCGGGCGCTTCTATGTCAATGACACCGGCACCGGCAATACGCTGAACCTGTCGCATCCGATGGTGCTGCGCATGGTGATGGACAGTCTGCGCTACTGGGTCGAGGTCATGCATGTCGATGGTTTTCGCTTCGATCTGGCCTCGGTACTGGGGCGCGAGCCGCATGGGTTTGATCCGAACGGCGGCTTCTTCGATGCGATCCGGCAAGACCCGGTGCTGGCCCGCGTGAAGCTGATCGCAGAGCCGTGGGACATCGGCCCCGGCGGCTATCAGCTTGGCAATTACCCGCATCCGTTCAGCGAATGGAATGACCGGTTCCGCGATGGCATCCGGAGGCTCTGGCGCGGCGATGCGGGCGTGGTGCCCGATCTGGCGCGGCGGCTTCTGGGCAGTGCGGAACTGTTTGACAAGGCCGGGCGCACCGCCTGCGCCTCGGTCAATTTCGTGACCGCGCATGACGGTTTCACGCTGGAGGATCTGGTCAGCTTCACCGTCAAGCGCAACTTCGCCAATGGCGAGGACAACCGCGACGGCCATGACGACAACCATTCCTCGAACATGGGAGTGGAGGGACCAAGCGACGACCCGGCGATCCGCGCCGCGCGGGATCTGCGCAAACGCAACCTGCTGGCGACACTGATGCTGTCGCAGGGCGTGCCCATGCTGCTGGCGGGGGACGAGATCGGCAACAGCCAGCAGGGCAACAACAACGCCTATGCGCAGGATAACGAGATCGGCTGGGTGGATTGGGCGCGGGCGGATGACGGGCTGGCCGCCTTCGTCGCGCGGCTGATCGCGCTGCGGCAGGATCATCGCGTGTTGCGGCAGCGGCGCTTTCTCCATGGGTTGCCGCGCGCGGTGGACGGGCTGCCTGATGTGATCTGGCGCCGCGCCGATGGCGCCACGCCCCGGCCCGAGGACTGGCACGACCCGGCCTTCCGTTGTCTTTGCGTCGAATTGCGCCGTGCAGCCGAAGGCGATCTGACCGACCGTGAGGCGATTTTCGCCGTGTTCAATACCGGGTCTGCGGTGAAGCTGACGCTGCCCGATACCGCGCCGGGCTGGCGGCTGGAACTGGATACCACCCGTCCCGATGCCGGGCGGGAACCCGCCGTGCCGGGGCTTGAGGTTCCGGCGCATTCCGTGCTTGTCTTTTCGGCAGACTTCGATCGAGGATCAGAATGACCGTATTGACCATCGCCACCCAGCCCATCGCCGGGCAGAAGCCGGGCACCTCGGGCCTGCGCAAGAAAACCCCGGTGTTCATGGGGGCACATTATCTTGAAAACTTTGTGCAATCCATTTTCGACGCCATTGGCGGCGCGGCGGGCAAGACCTTTGTTCTGGGCGGTGACGGGCGGTATTTCAACGACCGCGCGGCGCAGACCATCCTGAAGATGGCAGCGGCCAACGGGGCGGCGAATGTGATCGTCGGTCAGAATGCCGTTCTGTCAACTCCGGCGGCCAGCCATTTGATCCGGCTCAATAAAACCGATGGCGGCATCATCATGTCGGCGAGCCATAACCCCGGCGGTCCCGAGGAGGATTTCGGGGTCAAGTTCAACATGGCCAACGGCGGCCCGGCGCCCGAGGCGGTGACGGAGGCCATGTTCCGGCGCACGACCGAGATCACCGAATACCGCATCTCCGACGCGGCGGATATCGACCTTGGCCGCATCGGGGCCACCTCGGTGGATGGCATGGCGGTCGAAGTGGTTGACAGCGTGACCGACTATGCCGCGCTGATGGAAACCCTGTTCGATTTCCCGGCGATCCGGGCGATGTTTGCGGGCGGCTTCCGCATGCGCTTTGATGCGATGTGCGCTGTAACCGGCCCCTATGCTGCGGAAATTCTGGAAAACCGCCTCGGTGCGGCCAGGGGCACGGTGACGCATGGCACGCCCTTGCCGGATTTCGGCGGCATGCACCCGGACCCGAACCCGACCTGGGCGCATGAACTGATGGCCGAGATGATGGGGCCGGATGCCCCCGACTTCGGCGCGGCCTCGGATGGCGATGGCGACCGCAACATGGTGGTCGGGCGCGGCGTCTATGTTTCGCCCTCGGACAGTCTGGCGGTGCTGGCGGCCAATGCCCATCTGGCGCCCGGCTATGCGCGCGGGCTTGCGGGCGTTGCGCGCTCGATGCCGACCTCGGCCGCCGCCGATCTGGTTGCCGATGCGCTGGGGATCGGCAAATACGAGACCCCGACGGGGTGGAAGTTCTTTGGCAATCTGCTGGATGCGGGCCGCGCCACGCTTTGCGGCGAGGAAAGCTTTGGCACCGGGTCAGACCATGTGCGCGAAAAGGACGGGCTTTGGGCGGTGCTGCTGTGGCTGAACATTCTGGCCGTGCGCCAGCAATCGGTCGCCACGATCATGGCCGAACATTTCGCAAGATTCGGCCGTAACTATTACTCCCGCCACGATTTCGAGGCGATTGCCACCGACAAGGCCGATGCGATGATGGCTGAGTTGCGGGCCAGCCTCGCGGGCCTGAAGGGGCAAAGCGTGGAAGGCATGGAGATCGCGGGTGCCGACGATTTTGCCTATACCGATCCGGTCGATGGCTCGGTCAGCCAGAAGCAGGGCGTGCGCATCCTGTTCACCGATGGTTCGCGCATCGTGATGCGGCTTTCCGGCACCGGGACGGAAGGCGCGACGCTTCGGGTCTATCTGGAACGCTATACTCCGGGGCCGGAGGGGCTGGACCGTGATCCGCAAGAGGCGCTGGCCCCGGTGATCCGTGCGGCACATGCGCTGGCGAAGATCGCCGCGTATACCGGACGGACCGAACCGGATGTGGTGACCTGAGGTCGGACAGGCCGGAAGTTTGGTTGAAACCACGACTTTCGGCTTGCTTGCCACCCGCCCGCGCCGGGGTAAACTGATCGCAGGAACGGAGGTCATGCCATGGCGGAACGTGTGGTGAATACGGCGCTGATCATCGACGATCATCCTTTGTTCTGCGACGCGCTGTCGATCACATTGCGCGCCGTGGCAGGGGTGGCGCAGGTCGAAACGGTGGACCGGCTGGAAACGGCGCTGGCGCGGCTGGAACTGTCGCCGATGCCCGATATCGTCGTGCTGGATCTGAACCTGCCGGATGTGACCGGCCTTGACGGGCTGATCCGGCTGAAGGCTGCGGCGGGCTCGGCGCCCGTGCTGGTGGTGTCAAGCCTTGCCGATAACCGGGTCATCGCGGCGGTGTTTCAGGCGGGGGCGGCGGGTTTCGTGCCGAAACACGCAAGGCGCGAGGTATTTCGCGCCGCGTTCGAGGCGGTGCGGGCAGGCGGTATCTATCAGCCCGAAGGTTATGTGCCCCCCGATGACGAGGACGGGCCGGTGACATCGCGCGAACAGGCGCTGGCGCGGCTGGCGCTGCTGACCCGGCAGCAGGCAAAGATCCTCCAACTGATCTGCGAAGGGCGGCTGAACAAGCAGATCGCCTATGATTTGTCGATTGCCGAAACCACGGTGAAGGCGCATGTGACTGCCATCATGCGCAAGCTGGGGGTGCAAAGCCGCACGCAGGCCGTACTGATCGCGGGCGAGGCGAGCTTCAGCGCCATCATGCCGGAAAACGGCTGAGGCGCCGGTGCTGGGGGGGATCGGCGAGGGGCTGGTGGCGACGGCGCAGGTGCCTGCGGAAACGCCCGGCGCCGCTGCGCGTCTGGCGGCAGATCTGGGGGTGGGACCGTTCGCCTGCATCTTCCTGTTCATCTCGCCCGAGGCCGATCTGGCGGCACTGCTGGCCGAAAACGCCTTTGACGCGCCGGTGATCGGCTGCACCACGGCGGGCGAGATTTCGGCGGACGGCTATGCGGAAGGCAGTATCGTGGCCTTCGGGCTTCATGCCGAATACTTCGCCACTGACATCCTGCTGATTCCCGATCTGGCCACCATCGAACGTGACGCGCTGATCGGGCGGCTGATCCGCAGCCGGCACGGGTTGGCGGAACGCGCACCGACCTGGGAACATGAATTTGCCTTTCTCATGGTCGACGGCCTGTCCACCCGCGAAGATGAACTGACCGCCGCGCTGGCCTCGGGCCTTGGGCCGGTGCCGCTGTTTGGCGGATCGGCTGCCGACGGCACGCGCTTCCGCGAGACATTCGTGATCCACGAGGGCCGCGCGCTGCGCAATGCGGCGGTGCTTGCCATGGTGCGGTCACGCTGCCGGGTGAAGGTGTTCAACCTGGATCATCTGGTGCCGACCGAAACCCGCATGGTGGTGACCGAAGCCAATCCTGCGAACCGCACCGTGCGCTGCATCAATGCCGAACCGGCGGCACGGGAATATGCGCGGCTTTTGGGGAAAGATCCGGGCCAGCTGGATACGTTCACCTTCGCCGCCCATCCGGTAGTGGTGCGGATCGGCGGGCGGCATCATGTGCGCGCCATCCAGCGCGTCGCGCCTGACGGCGATCTGGTGTTCTTTTCCGCCATCGACGAGGGGCTCGTGCTGACGCTGGCCGAGCCGCAGGACATGGTGACCCACCTTCAGCGCGAGCTGGATGCGCTTGCCATCGGCAGCGCGCCAGCGGCCATTCTGGCCTGCGATTGCATCCTGCGCCGGATGGAGGCGATGGAGAAACAGAAATCCGGTGCATTGTCCGCCATTCTGCGCGATCATCGGGTGGTCGGTTTTTCCACCTATGGCGAGCAGCTCAATTCCATGCATGTGAACCAGACCATGACCGGCGTCGCCATCTACCCGCCGGGGGTCTGAGACGCGATGCCTGACCGGACGCCGCGGGCCGCCAGCCTGCTGAACCCCGCCGATCCGCCGGAACGTCAGCGAGAAAAGCTGATGACCATTGCCGAGGTGCTGATGCGCCGGGTCGAGCAGGTGACCGATGACAGCGGTGCCGCCTATGCCCAGTTCCAGCGTGCGGCCCTGCTGGAAGATCAGGTTCGCGCGCGTACCCGTGATCTGGAACGCGCGCTGGACCTTTTGAACCAGTCGAACGCCCGGCTGGCCGACGCCAATCACGAGGCCGAAGCCGCACGCCGAAACCTCGCCGATGCCATCGAGACGGTGCAGGAAGGCTTTGCCCTGTTCGGCCCCGACGAGGTGCTGGTCATGTGCAACTCGCGCTTCTGCATGCAGATGCTCGACCTGCGTGACCATCTGCGCCCCGGTCTTGCCTTTGACGATTATATCGACCTTGTCAGCCGCTCGCGCTTCATGGCGCTGCCCGCAGGCGAAACGCCGCAGGACTGGGCGGTGCGCCGGCGCCGGCGGCATCAGGACCGGCATGTCATCTTCAATGTGCGCCTGATCTGGGACCGCTGGTTGCAGGTGTCAGAGCACCGGACCGCCAATGGCGGCACCGTGATCCTGCAAACCGATGTGACCGATATCATCCGGCTGGAGCGCGAGGAACGCGGCAAGATGCTGGACGATCAGGCCCGCATCATCCGCGCCACGCTGGATCACATCAGCCAGGGGGTCTGCATTTTCGACAGCGCGACCCGGCTGGTGGGCTGGAACGCGCGACTGGGTGATCTGCTGGCGATTCCCGTGACGCGCTTTCGCCCGGGTGTCACCTTCGATACGCTGATGGAACGCTTTGGTGCCGAGGCGAGCTTTGGCGATGGCATGACCGCCGAGGTGCTGCGCTCCTGGGCGTCTGCGAAGCAACGCCAGACGCTGAGCTTCGAGCTGCGGCGCGGGCCGTTCATCCTTCAGGCCGATGCGCAGGAAATGCCGGATGGCGGCTTCGTGCTCAGCTTCACCGACATCACCGCCGAACGCGCGGCGCGGGCGGCGCTGGCTGCGGTGAATGAAACGCTGGAGGCGCGCGTGACCGAACGCACGCTGGAACTGGCCGATGCGCTGGCCGATGCCGAACGCGCCAATGCCAGCCGCGCGCGTTTCGTCGCGGCAGCCAGCCATGACCTGCTGCAACCCTTGTCGGCAGCCAAGCTGTTCATCGGCTCGATCCCGGCGGAGGAACTGGACCCGGCGGCGGAGGAGGCCGTGACCAAGGCCCAGAACGCGCTGGTGCAGGTAGAAGGCATCCTTGGTGCGCTGCTGGATATTTCCAAGCTGGAAAGTGGCCGTCTGGCGGTGACGCCGCGCGCGCTGACGCTGAACCGGGTGCTCGATCCGCTGCGCGAGGAATTTGCCGCCATCGCCGCCGCCAAGGGGCTGCGGCTGACCGTGATGCCCAGTTCGGCCGTTGTGGTGTCGGACCCGGCCTATCTGCGGCGCATCCTGCAAAACCTGATCGGCAACGCTGTGCGCTATACGATGCAGGGCCGGGTTCTGGTGGGCGTGCGGCGGCAGGGCGGGCTGATCCGGCTGGAGGTGCGCGATACCGGCCCCGGCATCGCGGAGGAAGATCAGGACGCCATCTTCCGCGAGTTTCACCGGCTGGATGCCCCGGCCTCTGCCTCTGAAGGCATGGGGCTGGGCCTTGCCATCGTCGAACGCGCCTGCGCGGCGCTTGGCCATCCGCTTGGCCTGCAATCCGAGCCGGGGCGTGGCAGTTGCTTCATGGTGCAGCTTGCCCGTGCCGAACCGGGAGTGGAGGCACTGCCCGCCCCGCCACGCATCGAACCTGCCGCGCGGCCCACGCCGGATCGCATTGTCTTTCTGATCGAGAACGAACCTGACCTGCGCCGTGCCCTTGGCCTGATGCTGGAAAAATGGGGCATGACGGTGCTGGACGCCGCCAATGCCGAAGAGGCCGAGGCGCTGATCGAGGAAATCGGTATCCTGCCCGACGTGTTCATCGTGGACCAGCAGCTTGGCGAGGGCCGCTCGGGCCTTGATTTCCTGCGCGAGATCCGCGCACGGCACCCGCATCTGCCGGTCAGCCTGATCACGGCGGGCCGCGAAACCGGCATCCGCCGCGCCTGCCTCGATCTGGGGGCAGAACTGTTCCTGAAACCGCTGGACCCGCGCGCGCTGGAATCCTGGCTTGCCCGACTCCCCACGGGGATGTGAGACTTACGACTATGGTTTGATAGCGGCCTGCGCCGGATTGCTGTTAGCGTAGGTCAGAACGAGGGGGATTTCCATGCAACTCACAGACCAGCGCGACATCAAGGCCGATCCGAAAACGGTATGGGACGCCATTCTGGACCCGGAGATGCTGCGTGCTGCGGTGCCGGGCTGCGAAAGCGTGACCGGCAGCGTCGCGGATGGCTATGAGGCCGTGGTGGTGCAGAAGGTCGGCCCGGTGAAGGCGAAATTCACGGGCGTCGTGACCATTTCTGACATTGTGGAAGGCGAAAGCCTGACCATCACGGGCGAGGGCAAGGGCGGTGCTGCGGGCTTTGCCAAGGGCGGCGCCAGGGTCCGGTTCGAGCCGATCCCCGAGGGCACGCGCCTGAGCTATGAGGTCGAGGCCAATGTCGGGGGCAAGCTGGCGCAGCTTGGCAGCCGCATCATCGACGGCTTTGCCAAGAAGATGGCCGATGAATTCTTCGAACGGTTCCAGCAGGCCGTCGAAGGCCCGGCAGAACCCGAGGCCGAAGCCGCCGCCGACGAGGCCGCGCCGGAACAGAAAAAGGGCTGGTTCAAGAAGCTGATCAGCTGAGAACCGCAACCCAGCACGCAATAAAGCCAGGGAGGAAGAAATGGCGAAAGTCTCGATGACGGTGAACGGCAAGTCCGTTTCCGGCGAGGTGGAAGGGCGCACGCTCCTTTCCACCTTTTTGCGCGAGGGGCTGGGGATGACCGGCACCCATGTCGGCTGCGATACCTCGCAATGCGGTGCCTGTGTCGTGCATATCGACGGCAAGGCGGTGAAAAGCTGCACCACCTTCGCGCAGGATGTGGCGGGCGCCGAAGTCAGGACCATCGAGGGCATGGCAAATGCCGACGGATCGCTGTCGACGATCCAGCAGGCGTTTCAGGATCACCACGGCCTGCAATGCGGCTTCTGCACCCCTGGCATGGTTATGAGCGCGGCGGCCCTGCTGGCCGACAACCCCAAACCGACCGAAGCAGAGGTGCGGCACCATCTTGAAGGCAATATCTGCCGCTGCACGGGCTACCACAACATCGTCAAGGCGGTGCTGGCGGCCTCGGGGCAGGATGTCGGGCAGATTGCAGCGGAATAAGCTTCAGGAACAGGGATTTGCGGTGCGTTTCTGACGTATCGCTATAAGGGAGGTATTCATGCCGAAAGACGGTGGCATCGGCGCCAGCACCAAGCGGCGCGAGGATGTGCGGTTCCTGACCGGAAAGGGCCGCTATACGGACGACATCAATATCCGCGGCCAGGCCCATGCCTGGTTTGTGCGCTCGGATGTGGCGCATGGCACGCTGAACAAGGTGGATGTGGCGGCAGCCGAGGCGATGCCCGGTGTGCTGAAGGTATTCACCGCCGCCGATTTCGCGGGTGTGGGCGGCATTCCTTGTGGCTGGCAGGTGACCGACCGTTTCGGCAAGCCGATGCTGGAGCCCAAGCACCCGGTTCTGGCCGAGGGCAAGGTGCGCCATGTCGGCGATCCGATCGCCGTTGTGGTCGCCGAGACGCTGGAACAGGCGCGCGACGCGGCAGAGGCGGTTGAGGTGGATATCACCCAACTGACCCCGGTGCTGGACATGAAGGCTGCGATTGCCGCCGATGCACCGAAGGTGCATGAAGAGATCGGCTCAAACCTCTGTTATGACTGGGGTTTTGTCGAAGAGAACAAGGCTGCGGTGGAAGAGGCGTTCAAGAACGCGGCCCATGTCACCACGCTGGAACTGGTGAACAACCGTCTGGTCGCCAACCCGATGGAACCGCGTGTCGCCGTCGGCGATTTCGACAGCGCCGGTGGCATGCACACGCTTTATACCACCTCGCAGAACCCACATGTCATCCGCCTGCTGATGGGCGCCTTCGTGCTGGGTATCCCTGAACACAAACTGCGTGTGGTGGCGCCGGATGTCGGCGGTGGTTTCGGGTCGAAGATCTATCACTATGCCGAAGAGGCTTTCGTTACTTTCGCCGCCAAGACCTTGAACCGGCCGGTGAAATGGACATCGACCCGCTCGGAGGCCTTCATTTCCGACGCGCAGGGGCGTGACCACGTGACCAAGATCGAACTGGCGCTGGACAAGGACAACAACTTTACCGCGCTGCGGACGGAAACCTACGCGAATATGGGGGCTTACCTCTCGACCTTCGCACCGTCGATCCCGACCTGGCTGCACGGCACGCTGATGGCGGGCAACTATCGCACGCCGCTGATCTATGTGAACGTGAAGGCGGTGTTCACCAATACCGTGCCGGTCGACGCCTATCGCGGCGCGGGTCGGCCCGAGGCGACCTTCCAGCTGGAACGCCTGGTTGACAAGGCCGCGCGTGAGCTGGGCGTCAGCCCTGTAGAGCTGCGTCGCCAGAACTTCATCAAGCCCGACCAGTTCCCCTATCAGACCCCGGTCGCCGTGGTCTACGATACCGGCAACTATCACGCCACGATGGATAAGCTGCTGGAAATCTCGGATTACGCGGGCTTCGAGGCGCGCGCAGCCGAGGCGAAGGCGCGGGGCAAGTGGCGCGGCTTTGGCGTAGCGCACTATATCGAAGCCTGCGGCATCGCGCCCTCGAACCTCGTGGGGCAGCTTGGCGCCCGCGCGGGGCTTTACGAAAGCGCCACGGTCCGGGTGAATGCCACCGGCTCGCTGTCGGTCTTTACCGGCTCACACAGCCACGGTCAGGGGCATGAGACCAGCTTCGCACAAGTGGTGGCCGAGATGATCGGCATTGACGCAGGCCAGATCGAGATCGTGCATGGCGATACCTCGAACACGCCGATGGGCATGGGCACCTACGGGTCGCGCAGCCTTGCGGTCGGCGGGTCGGCTATCGTCAAGGCGACGAACAAGATCATCAACAAAGCCAAGAAGATCGCGGCGCATCTTCTGGAAGCGTCTGAAGCAGACATCGAGCTGAAGGACGGCAAGTTCTCGGTCGCGGGCACCGATAAATCGGTGGACTGGTCGGGGGTGACGCTGGCCGCCTATGTGCCGCATAACTACCCGCTGGAAAGCATGGAGCCGGGGCTGGAGGAAACCGCCTTCTACGACCCGTCCAACTTCACCTACCCCTCGGGCGGCTATGGTTGCGAGGTCGAGGTCGATCCCGAAACCGGCAAGGTGGAGATCGTGGCCTTCAGCGCGGCGGACGATTTCGGCAATATCGTCAACCCGATGATCGTTGAAGGCCAGGTGCAGGGCGGGTTGGCGCAGGGCATTGGCCAGGCGCTGATGGAAAACTGCGTCTTCGATGAAAACGGCCAGCTTCTGTCGGGGTCCTTCATGGATTACGCCATGCCGCGCGCCGAGGATGTGCCGTTCTTCAAGGTGGATCACAGCTGCGTCACGCCCTGCACCCACAACCCGCTGGGGGTGAAGGGCTGCGGCGAGGCCGGGGCCATCGGCTCGCCCCCCGCCGTGGTCAATGCGGTGATCGACGCCTTCCATCGTGCCGGTCGCACCGACATCACCCATATCGACATGCCCGTTTCGCCCGCCCGTGTCTGGTCGGCGCTGAACGGCTGAGGAGGTCAGGATGTACAACTTCGAATTCGTCAAACCCTCCAGCATCGCAGAGGCGGTGAAGGCACTGGCCGAGGAGGGTGCCCAACCGCTCTCCGGTGGCCAGACCCTGATCCCGACGCTGAAACAGCGCCTGAACCAGCCCGACATGCTGGTCAGTCTTACCGGCATCGCCGAGATGAAGGGCGTCAAGGCGGAAGGCGGTGCGCTGGTGATCGGCGGGGCCACGCCGCATGCGGTGGTGGCGGCCGAGGCGGCGGCGCAGTATCCGGCACTCGCGGCGCTGGCCGGGAACATCGGTGACCCGGCGGTGCGTAACCGGGGCACCATTGGTGGCAGCCTTGCCAACAATGATCCGTCGGCCTGCTATCCGTCGGCGGCGCTTGCCTCGGGGGCAACCATTGTCACCGACCGGCGCGAGATTGCGGCGGACGATTACTTTCAGGGCATGTTCGCCACCGCGCTGGAAGAGGGGGAGATCATCACCGCCGTCCGTCTGCCGATCCCGCAGAAGGCGGCCTATGTGAAGTTCAACCAGCCGGCCTCGCGCTTTGCCCTCACAGGCGTGTTTGTCGCCAAATACGCCGATGGCGTGCGGGTGGCGATCACCGGGGCGTCGAATGACGGCGTGTTCCGCTGGACCGAGGCGGAAGAGGCGCTGAGCGCGAATTTCGCGCCCGAGGCGCTGGAGGGGCTGAGCCTGTCGGGCGACAACATGATCAGCGACCTGCATGGCACCGGCGCCTATCGCGCGCATCTGTGCAAGGTGCTGACCAGGCGCGCCGTCGCTGCGGCCTGATCTTCATAACGAAAACAAGAAAAGCCCGCCAACCGGCGGGCTTTTCTGCATTTTCAGAGGTTATCGAGGTAGACGGCGCATCCGGTCAGTGCGGCATAATCATCCTCGATCACCGAAACGGTGAAATTGGCCATGAAGCCCGCGAAACGCCCCTTGTCGCGGAAGGCTTCGGTGAAACCGAACCGCTCCAGATAGGGCTGGAAGGCACGGGCGACACCGCCGATCAGGAAAATGCCGCCGAAGGGCAGATGCACCAGTGCCAGATTGCCGATCTCGGCCCCCAGCAGGCGAACGTAAAGGCGCCCGGCAGCCTCGGCCTCCGGGTCACCTTCGGCGAGGGCCCCCATGATTTCGGCAGCGGATTTTTCGCCCGGATGACCGGCTTCGCTGCGCACGAAGGCGTAAAGCCGCTCCAGCCCGCGACCGGCCAGCACATCCTCCACCCCCGGAAAGCCGTGAGCGGTTTCCACGAAACGGGCGAGCCGCAGATCGGCCTCGGTGCGAATGGGCATGTTGATATGGCCGCATTCTGAGGCGGCGACGATGCGCACCCCGCGCGCGTCATGCACCGGCGCTGCGTTGAAGCCGGTGCCTGCACCGACCACCAGTTTCGCATCCTCTGACTGCACCGGGCCGTCGATGATGCGGGCCAGCTTGTCCTCGGCGATATGGCCAAGGGCATGGCCCTGCGCCTGAAGATCGTTCAGGATCGCGACGCGTTCCGCGCCGGTGGCACGCGTCAGCGCCGCGCCGTCTATGGTCCAGCTCAGGTTGGTCATCGTCGCGATGCCATGCTGCACCGGACCTGCCGCCGCGATGCAGGTGCCTGCGCAATCTTTCACGCCCGCATCATCCAGATAGCGACGCAGGATGGTTTCCAGCCCCGGAAACTCGGCGTTGCGGAAGCGGCGGATGCTGTCAGGCCGGATGGTCTTGCCATCCGCAAGGGCCACGCGGGTATTGGTGCCACCGATGTCGGCTACCAGCGAGAAGGGGTCACTCATGCTTTCCTCCGTTGCATAAGCGGATGCCGGGCCAGAGCAACCGTAGGGGCATCAGTTGTGTGCCAATGCCTGTGCGAGCGCGTGATAAGATGCTTTCGGGGTCCTTGCCAAGGTCTCGAAATCAACATGCACGAGGCCGAAACGCTTTTCATAGCCTTCGGCCCATTCGTAATTGTCCAGCATCGACCAGTAGAAGAACCCCTGCACATTGGCACCCGCCGCGATGGCGCGTTGTGTGGCGCGCAGATGGGCCGCGACAAAAGCCGTGCGGGTGGAATCGTCCAGCGGCTCGGCCAGTGCCATGCCGTTTTCGGTGACATAGACCGGCAGGTTGCCGACGTGATCGCGGGCGAGGCGGGTCAGGAAATGTTCCAGCCCCTCGGGGTGGATTTCCCATCCCATCTGGGTTTTCGGCAGCGGGCCTTCCACCTCGCGCGTGGCGGGCCAGGGGCCGGGGGCGGCGGCATGGATGTGGCGG